>RFMM01000005.1 GCA_009927665.1 Actinomycetota bacterium | reverse complement strand
GACCGATGAGACTAGCGGGATTCGCACTGCGGAGACTCAGGGGTCACGCCGTGGAGACGCGCGAAAGACCGCGCCCCGTCGCACGAATGGCTACGGCTCAACGCACACGGTGCCCATGCCTTGGCGGTCGCGCGCCTGCGTGGTGTCGCTGTCGCAGGCGGCGTCGAAAGGCACGAGTTCGCGAACCACGGCCTGATGCGGCCCGTCACACGGCACTTCGAATGCCGCGCCGACGTTGTCGAAGTCGACACAAGAACCCGACGAGATCAACCCGTCGATGGTGCGCGGGGCCGAGCGGTCGCCAACGAGATGCAAGAACAGAATGATCGCAGTACCAATGCCGATGGTGATCAAAACGAATCGCCACGGAAACCGCGCGGGCGGATACACCCGATCTGGGTGCGGTTCGTAGTCGCCGGCACCTTGGGTACGAGCGCCCGAAGTCGCGCCACTGCCTGACCCGTTCGTGCGCACACCTGCGGCCGAGTCGGTTGCAAGTTGCATGTCGTAGGCGGCACGGCGCGCGGGTGACGACAACACGTTCCACGCTTCGGAAATGCGTGTGACTTCGGTGGCCGCCGCAGACTTCGGCGCGGCCGAGCCCGACGGGCGTGACGCCCCCGCCTGTCGCCCGCCAGACGAGTCGGGGTGCGCAGCACGCATGCGTTCGCGATATGCACGGCGAATCTGTTCGTGCGATGCGGTGCGCGGCACACCGAGCGTGGCGTAATGGTCTGTCATGTCGCGCGCACGACGCTATTGGCGCCACCGACGACGCACGCGAATGCTGCGTTAGTAGCCGAGCGACACATCGACCAGGCCGACGAGCGGCTCGCCCGCGGCGAACAAGCGACAGTTTGTCGTGATGCGTTCGCTCAACAACGGCACTGCCATGGCCCGCGTGTTGCCGATGTGTGGCGTGATGAGACAGTTGTCGAGTGACCAGAGCGGGTGTTCTTTCGGTAGTGGTTCAGGTTCCGTCACGTCAAGCGTGGCACCACCGATGCGACCGTCACGCAACGCAGCCACGAGGTCGTCGGTGGCAATCAGTCGCCCGCGACCGACGTTCACAATCCACGCATCGTGCTTCATCAATGAGAACTCGCGCGCTGAGAACAGCCCCGTCGTCTCTGGTGTCAGCGCACATGCCAGAACCACGGCGTCAGCAGTTGGCAGCAGCGAATGCA
>RFMM01000073.1 GCA_009927665.1 Actinomycetota bacterium | reverse complement strand
GGGGAAGAGCGGCTCACCCTTCTCTACCGTGAGGCCACCTGGGTAGCCGCCCCACGTAGCCGCGTCGGGCAGGCGATGATCTTCGATGCGACCGGGCAGGCCAATGCGCCGCCAGATTTCTTGCGTCGTCGACGGCAGCGCAGGGTTGGCGAGCAACACCACGATGCGCAGCGCCTCGAGTGCATCGCCCATGACGGCGTCGACTGCGGCACCGGCGGTCATCTTCCACGGTTCGTTCTGTTCGAGATGGGCGTTGGTGGCGCGAATCAAGTTCCACGCTGCTTCGAGCGCCTTGCTCGGTTGCGCGCCACGCCACGATGCGTCAGCCTCACGCACGGCAGTCGCAGCGACAGCAGCCAGCGGCGAATCACTACGTGGCGTTGGGCCAATGCCACCACACTTCTTTTCGACCACGGTCGCGACACGTGCTGCGAGGTTGCCGAGGTTGTTGGCAAGGTCAGAGTTGTAGCGCGCAACGAGACCTTCATAGGTGAAGTCGCCGTCATTGCCATACGCCGTGTCGGCGAGCACGTAGTAGCGAAAACCGTCGACGCCGAACTCGTTGATCAGATCAAGCGGGCTCACCACGTTGCCGGTTGTCTTTGACATCTTCTCGCCACCGACGAGTAGAAACCCGCCGACCGCCCAGCCCTTGGGCGGTTCGATGCCTGCTGACATGAGCATCGCCGGCCAATACACGCAGTGAAAACGAATGATGTCTTTGCCGATGAAGTGCCAGTCGACCGGCCAGCGCGATGCGAATCGCTTGTCGTCGCTGCCGTAGCCGTGTGCAGTGATGTAGTTGGCGAGTGCGTCGAACCACACGTAGGCAACGTGGTCGGCATTCCACGGCAGGGGAATACCCCATTTCAGCGACTTGCGGCTGACAGAAAAGTCGTTGAGGCCTCCCTTGATGAAGCCGAGCACTTCATTGCGACGGAAGTCGGGCACGATTGCGTTTGGGTGCTGGTCGTACCAGTCGAGCAATCGTTGTTCGAATCGCGACAGGCGGAAGAAGTAGTTCTCTTCCTCTACGTAGTTGGCGGGTGTCTTGTGAATCGGGCAGTTTCCACCTTCGAGCTCTTCGTCGGTGTAATACGCCTCGCACGCCACGCAGTAGCGGCCCTTGTACACGTCGAGCTCGATATCGCCAGCGTCGTAGCACGCCTGCAGCAGTTTTCGTACGCCTACTTTGTGACGCTCTTCGGTGGTGCGAATGAAGTCGTCGTACCTCACGTCGAGGCGCTTCCATGCGTCGGCATACAGCGGGGCAATTTCATCGACGAACTCGTTGGGTGTCTTGCCGGCGGCGTCTGCGTACTGCTGCACTTTCAGCCCGTGTTCATCGGTGCCGGTCAATAGATGCACGTCGTCGCCGCACAGGCGATGCCAGCGGCACACCGCGTCGGTGACAATCGTGGTGTAGGCGTGTCCGAGGTGCGGCTTGGCAGTGACGTAGTAGATCGGTGTCGTCGCCGCGAAGTTTGGCACCACTCCAACCTACGCTCAAGGCGATGTCTTTTCAGTTCGACCTCGCAACGCAGGTTCAGCCGATCGGCGACGGCAGGTTTTCTGCGCACGTACACGACGGTTGGGACATCGGCGGCAATGCCAACGGCGGATACCTGCTCGCTCTCGTTGCCGCGGCGTTGTGCGGCGCGGCTGGTCGACCATTGCCGGTGGCGTTGTCGTGCCACTACCTCGCGCCAATCAACGATGCCGATGTCGTGATCGAAACATCCATCGTCAAAGTGGGCAAGGCGTTCACCACCGCCGTTGCCACCATGCGTCACGGCGAGCGCACCATCGTGATGGCCTCGGGCACGCTCGCTGACGGTTTTTCAACGGGCAGTCGCGTGCATGAGACCCGTGTGGCGCCGCAGATTCCGTCTTTTGGCGACTTGGTGCCGCGCGACGCGACATCAGCAGGCATGCCCGGTCTCATGAGCAAACTCGACGTGCGATTGCACCCCGATGACGTGGGCTTCGCGCTGGGCACACCGAGTGGTCGCGCCCTCGTGCGTGGCTGGTGTGCATTTCGCGATGCTCGACCAGTTGACGCACTCGCTCTCACGCTGATGTGCGACGCATTGCCGCCGGCGATGTTCAATTTGTCTGGCGCCCCAGGTTGGGTGCCCACCGTGCATTTGTCGTTTTATCTACGCGGCATTCCTGCACCGGGGCCAATTGCGGCAGAGTTTGCGACCAATCACCTGCGCGACGGAATGTTCGACGAAGACGGCCTCTTGTGGGATTCAACGGGTGCACTCGTCGCCCAGTCGCGCCAACTGGCGCTCTTGCCGCGCTAGCCGGGCGCTCCTGCCGCCGCCGCGCTATCCGAGCGACAGCGTCAACTCGTACACGTGACGCTTCGCCACGCCAAATCGCGCCGAAACACGAGACGCAGCATCTTTGCGCGAGGCTCCCGCAGCAATCTCGGCACGCAATGCGGCGATGATGTCGTCGTCGGTCGGTGGGGCAGCAGGTGTAGCACCCTCAAGCACGATCACGAACTCGCCGCGCGTATCGTCGCCAGCGAACTGACGCACCGCATCATGCAAGCTGCCGCGCCAGAGGTGTTCGTGCATCTTGGTGAGTTCAGCCGCCACGACGACTCGACGGTGTGCGCCGCACATCGACTCAAGGTCAGAGAGCGTGCGATGTAGCCGATGGGGTGCCTCGTAGAGCACGACGGTGCGCAGCTCAGCGGCAACGGCTTCGAGTCGCTCGGTGCGCTCGGCACCAGATCGGGGCAAGAACCCCTCGAACACCCAGCGTGATGACGGAAGGCCGCTCAGTGACACCGCCATCACCGCAGCACTCGGCCCTGGGGCCGCGCTTACAACGACGCCAGCGTCGAGTGCCGCACGCACGAGTCGTTCACCAGGGTCGCTGATACCCGGGCTGCCGGCATCGGTGATCAACGCCACCGACTTGCCTGAGACGACGAGTGCAACGACTTCGTCGCGAGCATCGTGCTCGGTGTGATCATTGATCACGATCAAACGTTTGTCGCCGATGCCGAATCGTTGAAACAACTTCTGCGAGTGGCGCGTATCTTCACAGCAGATGACGTCGCATTGCTGCAGGGTCTCGATTGCACGCGCGGTGATATCGCCGAGGTTGCCAATCGGTGTGGCGACGAGCACGAGCCGACCTGTCATGTGCGCCGCCCAGCCTTGCTACCTGTCATGTGCGCCGCACTTGCACCACGTCGCCGACCTTTAAGCCCCAGCGCTCGAACGACCCGGCCTTTGCTTCCACCACCGTGCACGATTCACGCACCGGCAGAGGCAGCCGCATCGGCGCCAAGCGCTGCACCTTCACCACGCGTGACGCATCGTCAAGATAGGCGACGTCGAGCGCACAACGCATGCCAACCGTGTGCACCCAGCCGCATCGCGGCAGCACCAGAGCGAACTGTGGGTCGCGTTCGCCGATCAAGCCGCGCCGCCGAGCCCTGCTCGACTCGGCCACCGTCGCACTCGCCAACACGCGCCCGCCAGCCACCAGCCACGCGTCGCCCGAGGTCATACGTTGAAGCGAATCTCCATCACGTCTCCGTCGGCCACGACATAGTCCTTGCCTTCCACCCGCAACTTTCCCACATCGCGCGCCTTTGCCCATGAACCGGCGGCCAGCAGCTCGTCGCAGTGCACCACGTCGGCACGAATGAACCCACGTTGCAAATCGGTATGAATCTTTCCTGCACATTCGGGCGCCTTGGCGCCGGCATGAAATGTCCACGCACGCGACTCTTTGTCGCCCGTGGTGAAGAAAGTTCGCAAGCCGAGCAGGTGATACGCCGAACGCACGAGCCGGGGGAGCGCACCTTCGCCAAGGCCGAGTGCTTCGAGCATGTCGATGCGGTCTTGGCCCGTCAACTGTGCCGCCTCTGCCTCGATCTGCACGCTCATGCCGAGCACCTCAACTTCGTGTTCGCTGGCCGACCCCGGCGGGGCGAGTTCGGCTGCCACTCGCGCCACGTGAGAAGGAATCGTGTCGAGCGCATCTTCGGCCACGTTTACCACTGCGAGCACGCGACGGGTGGTGAGCAAGAAGTGTGGCGCCAGCAACTCTCGATCGGCATCTGAAACCCCGGCGCGATACAACGGCCGACCTTCGGCAAGCAGTTTCTGCGCACGCTCGAGCGCGGCCACCTCGTCGGCGATCGACTTGTCCATGCGCGCCGCCTTCTGCATCTTGCTCAACTTCGTTTCGACGCTCTCCAAGTCGGCGAGTGCGAGTTCGAGTTCGACCACGCGCAAATGTTCGAGTGGGTCGCTCGGCCCAGGAATATCGTCGTCGACGAACGCGCGCAACACGAACACGATCGCATCGACTTCGCGAATGTTGGCGAGAAACTTGTTGCCAAGACCTTCGCCCTTGCTCGCACCTTCGACGAGCCCGCCGATGTCGACCACTTCGATCGTGGCGTTGACGACCTTCTTGCTCTCCGACATCGTCGCGAGCGCATCAAGGCGTGGGTCGAGCACCTTGGCCACGCCGATGTTCGGGTCTTTCGTCGCAAACGGATACGGTGCCGCAAGCGCGTTCGAGCCGGTGAGCGCGTTGTAGAGCGATGACTTGCCCGCATTCGGCAGACCGACCAGACCGAAGCGCTCCATACGACGCAACGACGCTACGCCTGCGTCGGGCGCCACACCGTTCGGCGAGAGGTTTCGACCCGGCGAATTGTTACTATCTGCGTAGGAGAAATTCCCCCACTGTGACCACCTTCGATCTTGACCTTACGAAGTACTCCCTCGGCTGGAGCGACGACGTCGAATACGCCTTCACCCCCGAAAAAGGCCTCAGCGACCGCGTGGTCGAGCAGATCTCGTGGTGGAAGGGCGAACCCGAGTGGATGCGCAAACTGCGTCTGCGTTCACTGAAGACCTTTGACAAGAAGCCGATGGCCGACTGGTTCGCGGTCAACATGCCTGACCTCGACTTTCAAGACATCTACTACTACCTGAAGCCCGCCACCGAACAAGTCGACGAGTGGGACGACCTGCCCGAGCAGATGAAGGCGACCTACGAAAAACTCGGCATTCCCGAAGCCGAGCGCAAGTATCTGGCGGGCGTTACTGCGCAGTATGAGAGCGAAGTGGTCTTCCACCGCAATCGTGAAGATCTTGAGAAGCAGGGCATTCTCTTCTGCGACATGGATACCGCACTTCGCGAGTATCCCGACCTCGTCAAGCAGTACTTCGGCACGGTGATTCCGCCTGGCGACAACAAGTTCGCCGCGCTGAACACCAGCGTGTGGTCGGGTGGCTCGTTTATCTACGTGCCGCCGGGCGTCGAGTGCGAGATGCCGCTGCAGGCGTACTTCCGCATCAATTCAGAGAACGCCGGTCAGTTTGAGCGCACGCTGATTATCGCCGACGAAGGCAGCAAGGTGCACTACATCGAAGGGTGCTCAGCGCCGGTCTACACCAACGACTCACTGCATTCGGCGGTGGTTGAAATCGTCGTGAAGCCGAGCGCTCACGTCACCTACACCACCATTCAAAACTGGTCACCGAACGTCTACAACCTCGTCACGAAGCGCGCCCGTGTCGAAGCCGAGGGCCACATGGAATGGATCGACGGCAACATCGGTTCGAAACTCACGATGAAGTATCCGAGCGTCTACCTCGTCGGCCCGAAAGCAACAGGCGAGGTGCTCTCTGTCGCATATGCCGGCGCGGGTCAGCACCAAGACGCCGGCGCCAAGATGGTGCACGCCGCACCAGAGACGACGTCGAAGATTGTCTCGAAGTCGATCAGCAAAGACAGTGGCATCACTACGTATCGCGGGCTTGTGCGTGTCGAAGAAGGTGCGACGGGCTGCAAGAGCCACGTGCAGTGTGACGCGCTGATTCTCGACGAGCAGTCAGAAAGCCGCACGTTCCCCTATATGGAAGTCGGCGAGCGTGACGCGCAGATCGGTCACGAAGCGACGGTGTCGAAGATTGCCGACGAGCAGTTGTTCTACCTGACGAGCCGCGGTCTCACCCCTGAGCAGGCGATGGGCATGGTGGTGAACGGCTTCATTGAGCCCGTCACTCGCACGTTGCCGATGGAATATGCCGTCGAGTGGAGCCGCCTCATCGAATTGCAGATGGAAGGTTCGGTGGGCTGAGCGCGCCCTCGACAATGCGAACCGACTGCAAACACTTTGAGAGTCGCACTTACAAGACAGGCGACACCGTGCGCAGTTGCAAGCTGGGCCTTGCACCCGATGCACCGTGGCGGTGCCCGACTGACTGTCAAAAGTTCGAGCGTCGCTCGATGGATGTCGGCTGGACGCACGGCACGATGGTGACCGGCGCCGCCCCTGAAGCCCCGAAAAGTCTTGATGATGGAAGTGCCGCGGCGATTCTCAGCGAAGCCGAGTCGATTATCAACGCCATCGCGCCAGAAGTGGTGAGTGAACTCGAACAAGGCAAGTCGAAGAAATTCAAGCGCAAGAAAAAGCGCAAGAAATAGTTCTCATGACGACGCTTGCTGAACTCGTGCTGCCTACCGCTGAGCAAGAACTCTGGCGCTACAGCCGCATCGGCGAACTCGACCTCGCGTCATACCGCTCGGGCAAACTGCAGACGACCGTCGATGGCGCCACCACAACCAACGAGTCGCTGCTCGCGCACGATGCCGTGTCGAGTGAGGCCGCCGACATGTTCGAAAGGCTCAATGCCGACAGTGCCCAGGTGTGGCATATTGCGACCAAGCGAGGCGAAGTGGTCGCTGCACCGATCGTGGTCGACCACCGGCTCGATGAAGCGGGTGTGGTGTGCGCTTCTCTGTTGGAAATTGATGCCGCTGAGAACAGCGAACTCACGGTGGTCGAGCGCTTCACGAGCGGCACTGATGTTCGCTCACTGATCGTGCCATCGGTGCGAATACGTGCCGCTCAGTCGGCACGTGTCACTTACGTGCACATCAACGAATTGGGTCGTGCCACCTGGTCGATCGGTTACCAGCGGGCGAGTGGCGAGCGTGACTCGAGCATCGCAACCAACACCGTTGCGCTCGGCGGCGACTATGTGCGAGTGCGTGCCGGTGTGCAACTCGTCGGGGTTGGCGCGAGCGCCAAACAAGTGGCGTTGTATTTCGCCGACGGCACGCAGATGCACGACTTTCGCACGCTGCAAGACCATGCTGCGCCGCGCACACGCAGCGACCTGCTGTTCAAAGGCGCGGTCAAAGACACTGCGAAGAGCGTCTACACGGGCCTCATCAAGATTCGTGACAACGCCGATAAAGCCGAGGCGTTTCAAACCAACCGCAATCTCACGCTGTCGAGCGGCGCGTGGGCCGAGAGCGTGCCGAATCTTGAGATCGAAACCAACGACGTGAAGTGCAGTCATGCCAGCACCGTCGGACCCATTGATGAAGAGCAGCGGTTCTATCTCGAGAGTCGGGGTATTCGCCCAGAGATTGCAGAGCGACTTGTGGTCTTCGGCTTTTTCGCTGACGTGATTGACCGTCTACCTGCCGCTGCACAGCCTGAAGCGTTGCGAGAGAGAGTCGGGGCCCGTCTATGACGATGCATCGCGTCTGCGCACTTGCCGACCTAACCGATGGCGCGGCGGCAAAGTTCGAGGTCGGCCACAACACTGTTGCGGTCGTGCGCATAGGTGACCAGGTCTATGCCATCGGCAATCGTTGCAGTCACGCCGATGTCGAGTTGTCAGACGGAGAAGTCGACTGCGACACCAAGCAACTCGAGTGCCCACGCCATGGCAGTGCGTTCAACCTCGAGACAGGGGTGCCCGGCACCTTGCCGGCGACTCAACCGGTGCCGGTGTTCATCGCAGAGGTTCGCAACGGTGAAGTGTTCGTCTCAACGCAAGCATCTGGCGGCACCGCGAGTGGGGTAGCGCGATGACCACCCTCACGATTACCGAATTGGCCGCCGAAGTCGGCGGCAAGCAGATCTTGAACGGCATCACTCTCACGGTGAAATCAGGCGAAGTGCACGCCGTGATGGGTCGCAATGGTGCGGGCAAGTCAACCCTTGTCTGCGGTGCTGATGGGGAAACCTGGTTATCGGGTAACTGCTGGCAGCGTCACGCTCGACGGCGACGATGTGCTCGCGATGCCCACGTGGCAGCGTGCACGTGCCGGGCTGCACCTCGTGATGCAGTATCCGACGGAGATACCTGGTGTCGGGGTCGACGAGCTGCTTGACGAAGCGCTCACCGAGCGTGGCGGCGAACGTCGCGAGCTCGCCTCACGCATTGCAACCGAGGCTGCGAAGATCGGCCTGACTGAAGCACTCACCCGCCGCGCGGTGAACGTCGACTTCTCGGGTGGCGAGAAGAAGCGCAACGAAACACTGCAACTCGCAGTGCTCGAGCCAAAGATTGCAGTGCTCGACGAACTCGACTCAGGTCTCGACATCGACGCACTGAGTGACTGTGCGCGGCGGGTTGAAGCCGCCACGCACGAGACCAACCTCGGCGTCTTGGTGATCACCCACTACAGCCGACTGTTTGCTGACTTGAAGCCAGACTTCGTGCACATCTTGTCGAAGGGTCGCATCGTCGCAAGCGGCGGCCCAGAACTCGCTGATCGCGTGGAACGCGACGGCTACGACGCCTTCACCGCTTGATACTCCGCGCGTTTGCGGCACGCTGAACTCGCCACGGTTCGCTCAGTAGGGCAGTGCCCACAAAACGAAAGGGCCGGCCCTTTCGGGCCGGCCCCGTCGTTACGACGTCAATCGTTGATTACTTGGTGAAACCGACCGTCGTCCAGTCAATGGACGTGAAGCCGAAGGCACCAAAGTTGGCGACGTTCTTCGGAACGCCGACCACGTTGTTGCGCTGGAACAGCGTGATTGAGTGCACCAACTCGTAGGCCTTTGCGTCAGCCTGGTTGGCATACTGACAACGCTTGGTCGGGTCGAGGATGTTGTTCGCCTTGGTGAACAACCCATCGATCTCAGCTGAGCCGATGTTGCCGAAGTTCTGCGCCGCGCCTTGGCGGAAGATGTTGCTCGACGACGAGATCGGGAAGTTGGTTCCCACCCATGCGAAGAGCGCCATCTCGAAGTTCGAGACGAGCACGTACTTGCCGAAGTAGTCGGCGCTCGGGATCAGGGTCGGAACCAGCTCAATGCCAGCTTCCTTCGCCTGAGCCGAAGCCAACAGCACGGTGTCACGACGGTTGTCGTTGGCGCTTGGGTAGATCAGCTTCACCGACAGGCGAGTGCCGCCCTTTTGGTAAATGCCATCTGCACCCTTGCTCCATCCGGCGCTGGTCAGCAACGCCTGAGCGGCGGTGATGTCGCGCTTGCCGAGCTTGCCCGTGTTGTCTTGCGTGCACGCAGTGCCGTCAAGGAACACGTGGTTGTTGTTCGGCTTGACCTTCGGGTCAACGACACCTTGAATTGCCTTGGCAATCGCCTCGCGGTCGATTGACAACATGATGGCCTGGCGCACGGCAACTTCCTTGGTCACTGCAGTCACAGGACCAAAGGTGAAGTGCTCGTGGGTCGGGGCCTTGGCGACGCGCACCGAAATCTTCGAGCTATCGCGCGCTTGCTTCAGAGCGTTGATGTCGTTACCGATGTCCATGTAGTCGATTTCGCCGTTGAGCAACGCAGCAATCTGCGCGGCCTGCGGAAGCGCCTTGAAGACGACCTTGTCGAGCACTGGGCCTTGGCCCCACCACTTCGGGTTGCGCTCGACGGTGATCAAACGACCAACCTTGTCGAGGAACGAAGAAGCACCCTTGCCGGTCGCCGGGCGGAACGGACCAGCCCAAACGTTCGGGCCGTTCTTCCACGAGTCGTTGAACGCGGCTGATGTTGCGGTGAGCGATGCCGGCTTCAGACCGCCGAAGAGCGGCTGCCAGTCGGCGTAGGTCTCTTTGAAGGTGACGACGATCTGGTCGGCGTTCGCACCCTGCTTCACCGACTCGATCTTCTCGTAGCCGACTGAAGAGGTGATCTTGTAGGTCTTGTCGGTGCCCTTGAGAGCGTTCCACATGCCTACGAAGTCCTTCAGACCGATCTTCTTGCCATCACTCCACTTGGCGTTCGGGTTCAAGTCGTAAACGACCGTCTGCTTACCGCCAACGCGCGAGGCCTTGATGCTCTTTGCGTAGTTCTGGTCGACCTGGATCTTGGCGTCCTTGTCGAAATAGATGTAGTTCGGAAGCATGGTGTTCATCACCTGCGAGCAGTTGAGGAGGTTTCCTTCAATTGCGCTGGTGTTGAAGTTCGGGCAGATATCGACCTGCACGAAGCGGAAGGTTCCGCCCTGCTTCAGATTGGCGATCGGACGCTCGTTAATTTGGCGTCCATCGCCGTCTTTCGCCGAAGCCTGGCTGCCCAGACCGAACGGCGCGACGAGTGCTGCCGCAAACACGACGGCAATCGCCTTCTTGATGGTGTTCACTTTCACGTAATCCCCTCTCGGATGTGTGGTTGATACACGCGAGCGGGCATTCTTGGGCGAACCCACGACATCCCCCTCGAGTTGGTGCTTCGCAGGCTATGGCGCAGTTCACTGATTGTCCACCGCTGGTTGGCTGGCTGTTCGGCCAGGGTTCACGGGTTGGCGCGGCCTGGCGGTGGCCCCGGGGCCCATGCGATGTGCGATCGGCGCTGCCGTTGGCACTGCACGAGCGCCCAAACGCCCTGAGTGCCGTGTTGGCTATCGTAAATCTGCCCGACGCGGGCCGTTCATACGAGGGGAAGAGGGGACCACGGGTGCTGGGCTACATCTTGCGGCGGTTGTTGAACACCCTGTTTTTGGTGTTCATTGCGGCGTCGACTGGGTACCTCATCGCGTCGGTTGCGTTGTTTCCGCGAGGCAACTATGAGGCGGCGCTAGAGCCACCGCCCAAAGAAGCGATTGATGCGGTGCTCAATCGCTCGAACGTCAACGACGAAGTTCCACTCGTTGAGCGGTATGTCACCTGGGTCGGTCAGGTGGTGCAGGGAGACTTCGGCATTGACCTCGAGGGCAATGTCGTGAACGAAGAGTTCGCACGACGCATCTCGGTGAGCATGCGCTTGCTGCTCGTCGGTTCGATTCTCGGCGCAACCCTTGGTGTGCTGATCGGCGTCGTGAGTGCGGTGCGTCAATACCGATTGTTTGATCGAGGATTCAGTTTGGCGTCATACTTTCTGTTGTCGACGCCGGTTTTCTTGTTGGCCATCTTGCTCAAATTCGGGGGCATCAAGTTCAATGACTGGGTTGGCACGACGGTGTTCTATACGCAGGGTGAGTATTCCGCCGGCTTCGAAGGCACCGATTGGGAATTCTTCGTTAATCGTCTGCAGCACTTGATTCTGCCAACGCTGTCGATTGCGCTTGGCAGCATTGCCTTTTACTCTCGCTACCAGCGCAACTCAATGCTCGACGTGTTGTCGAGCGATCACCTGCGTACTGCCCGCGCGAAAGGTCTCACCAAGCGACAGTCACTCTTTCGTCATGGTTTGCGTGTCGCAATCTCACCGATGGCAACGTTCTTTGCCTACGGTTTCGGTTTGCTGATGGCTGGTGCCGTGTTCACTGAAACCATCTACGGCAGATTCGGCATGGGTCAATGGTTCGTCACAGCTGTTGCGAAGAACGACATCAACTCCGTCGCAGCAGTCGTCACGTTCACCGCGGTGTTGGTGTTGCTGTCGGGGTTCTTGGCCGACATCATCCTCGTCGCGCTTGACCCGCGTGTGAGGTCTCGTTGACCACTGAATCCGTCACAACAACCACGGCTGGCACCGACGGCCTCTCGGGTGAGCGTCTGTCGCGTGGCACGCTGATTCGCCGCAGGTTCTTGCGCAACAAGCTGGCTGTTGTCGGACTCGTCATCGTGTTGTTCATGTTCTTGTTGGCGTTCGTCGGCCCGCATCTCACGAAGTGGAGCTACACCGACAACGACTTCGACAACTTGTTGTCAGCACCTTCGAGTGAGCACTGGTTCGGTACGACGCAGGTTGGTGTTGATGTTTTCGCGCAAACAATGCGTGGCCTGCAGAAGTCATTGATTATTGGGTTGTTGGTCGCGATCTTTTCCACGAGTTTGTCGGCGTTCATCGGGTCGGTGGCCGGCTATCTGGGCGGTCGCACCGATCGAGGCATCATGTGGGTGGTCGATGTGCTCCTCGTGATTCCGTCGCTGTTGGTGCTCGTGATTCTTTCGAGGTACTACCAAGGCAAATCATGGTTGTTGCTTGTTGTTGGGCTCACCATCTTCGACTGGATGATCACGTCGCGCGTCGTACGTGGTCTGGCGATGAGTCTGCGCGAGCGTGATTTTGTTCGCGCGGCGCGCTACATGGGTGTACCAACCCACAAGATCATCGCCCGTCACTTGTTGCCGAATATGGCTTCGATCATCATCATCGCCGCAACGCTCAACGTCGGTGGCGCAATTCTTGGTGAGACGGGCTTGTCGTACCTCGGCTTCGGTGTGCAGGCACCCGATGTTTCGCTCGGCACGTTGATCGCCGAAGGCACCGGTGCGGCCCTCACGTATCCGTGGTTGTTTATGTTTGCCGGAGCCTCACTCGTGCTCACCGTGCTCGCCGTGAGCTTTATCGGCGACGGTCTGCGTGACGCCTTCGACCCGGGCTCAGCCAAGAGCAAGAAGATCTGAACATGAGTACATCGACCACGCTTAAGAACCTCATCGAGATTCGCGATTTGTCGGTGACGTTCCCCAGCGAGGCGGGCATCGTGCAGGCGGTGCGCAACGTGTCGCTCGACATTCGAGCAGGCGAGGTGCTCGGCATCGTCGGCGAGTCGGGCTCTGGCAAGACCGTCATGTCGCTGTCGATGATCGGTCTCTTGGCCGAGAGCGCGAAGATCACCGGCACCATCAGCTACAACGGCGTCAACCTGCTCAGCCTCGACGACAACGCGATGTCGAAGTACCGCGGCAAAGACATTGCGATGGTCTTTCAAGACCCGCTATCGGCCCTTAACCCCGTGCACACCATCGGCCGCCAGATTGCCGAGGCACTCCATATACATAGTGAGATCTCGAAAGAAGCAGCACTTGCGCGAGCGGTCGAGTTGTTGGAGATTGTCGGCATTCCACGACCCGCCGAGCGTGCGCAGTCGTACCCGCACGAATTCTCAGGCGGCATGCGTCAGCGCGTGATGATTGCGCTCGCCATCGCCAATCAGCCAAAGGTGATTCTCGCCGACGAACCCACCACCGCACTCGACGTGACGGTGCAGGCGCAGATTCTCGACGTGCTGAAGACTGCGCGCGACATGACCGGCGCTGCGGTGGTGCTCGTCACCCACGACCTCGGTGTCGTCGCCGGGCTCGCCGACCGCGTCGCGATCATGTACGGCGGAAAAGTCGTCGAAATCGGCAACGTCGACGACGTGTACGCCTCGCCAGCGATGCCGTACACCATCGGTTTGTTGCGTTCGATTCCGCGTATTGACGGTGCGGAGTCAAGTCGCCTCACGTCAATTGACGGCGCACCTCCGTCGCCAGTCGCGCTGCCGCCTGGCTGTGCGTTCGCCCCGCGATGCCCGGCAGCCGCACCGCAATGTGATGCGAGCGTGCCCGCGCTTGTCTCGATCTCGCCGACTCGTATGACGGCGTGTGTTCGTCAGTCGGAAATCGCGAGCTTTCAGTCGTCGGGCAAGTTGTTCGTCGAAGGCCCACGCCACGTGGCGCAGACTTCCACGACCGACGCTGTGCGCTCGAAGTGCGCAGCCTGAAGAAGACCTTCCCCTTGATGAAGGGTTCGGTGCTGCGTCGACGAGTCGGTTCGGTGTTCGCCGTCGATGGCGTTGACCTCACGTTGCGCCAGGGGAGAAGCCTCGCGCTCGTCGGCGAGTCGGGCTGCGGCAAGACGACCACACTGCTCGAAATCTTGAACATGGTCGCACCCGAAGCTGGCACCATCACCGTGCTCGGTCGCGATGTTGCAGAGCTCTCGAAGAAGCAGCGTCTCGAGATGCGAAAAGACCTGCAGATCGTCTTCCAAGACCCATTTGCATCGCTCGACCCGCGTTTGCCGATCGGTGATGCCATCGCTGAACCGCTCGATAACTTCGGCATGCCGAAAGCCGAACAAAACCAGCGAGTGATGGAACTGCTCGAACTGGTCGGCCTGCAGCGTGACCACGCCAGTCGTTACCCGAGTGAGTTCTCCGGCGGTCAGCGCCAGCGCATCGCCATCGCGCGTGCCCTTGCGTTGAACCCGAAGGTCATCGCGCTTGACGAGCCCGTCTCGGCACTCGATGTGAGCGTGCGCGCCGGCGTGCTGAACTTGCTGGCCGAGTTGCAGGAGAAGTTGAGTTTGTCGTATCTCTTCGTCTCGCACGACCTTGCCGTGGTGCAGCACGTGGCCGACGACATCGCGGTGATGTATCTCGGCGGCATCGTCGAGTCGGGCCCGGTCGACGATGTGTTTGCCAAGCCACAGCACCCGTACACGCAGGCGTTGCTCTCGGCGGTGCCGATACCCGACCCGAAAGTCGAACGCGTTCGCAAGCGCATCATCTTGCAAGGCGACCTGCCGAGCCCGGCGAACCCGCCGACTGGTTGCCGCTTCCACACCCGTTGCCACGTGCGCGCGACGCTCTCGCCCGAACTTGCAGCCAAGTGTGTGAGCGACAGGCCTGATCTCACCGTGCGCAAGTCGAGCCGCGTCGCCTGCCACGCCCCGCTCAACTAGCGCACGCCCCGCTCAACTAACTCGCGCCCTGCTCGCATAGTCTCGGGCGCGTGAGCAACACCCCCGAGGGTTGGCAGCAACGCGACAATGCGCTGCATCGCGAGTTTGACTTCGCCGACTTTTCTGCGGCATTCGCGTTTATGACTCGTGTGGCGATGCTGGCCGAACGTCACGGGCACCACCCCGACTGGAGCAACTCGTGGAATAGGGTGCGAATCTCGCTCTGCTCGCATGACGCAGGCGGCGTGGTTACGCAGCGTGACATTGATTTGGCGCACGACATCAGCGCACTTCTTGACGCGGCATCATGAGCGAAACCGTAGTGAGCACCACCGTGAGCGATGTCGCCGTCACGCGTGGGCCGTTTGGGCCGTCGGCACGCTTTCCCGGCGCGTGGGTGTTGGCAGCAGCCTTCACGCTGCTCACGTTCTCGTCAGGCGTCGGGTTCTACGGATTATCGGTGTATCTTCAAGCCTTCAGCCGCGAACTCGGGTGGTCAGTCGCCTCAATCTCTTCGGCGACGACGGTCTTTTTTCTCGTTGGCGGAATCTCCGCAGTAACCGTCGCCAAGTTCGTCGCAAAATACGACGTTCGTTTGGTCGTGCTCGTTGGTGCGGTACTCGGCTCGGGTTCTCTGTTCTGCATGCAATTCGTGACCCAACGCTGGCATCTCTTTGCTGTGTACACCGTGTATGCACTGGGTTGGGTGGCGTCGGGAGTCGGGCCGGTGACCACGGTTGTCACTCGTTGGTTCAACGCCAAGCGAACGTCGGCGCTCGCTATCGCCTCGACCGGCCTGTCGATGGGTGGCATCGTCGTGACACCAATCATCAAGAGCATCCTCGACACGCAGGGCATCGAACGGGGTTCGCCCTGGTTGGCAGTCATCTGGTTCGTCGGCATTGTTCCTGTAACGGTGCTCTTCTTGCGGCCGTATCCGCACCTTCTTGGTTGGACTCCCGACGGTGGTCGCATGCAGGTCGGCAGCACGCCGCAGGTGACCGGCACGTCGCTGGCTGTTGCGGTGCGAACAAAGTTCTTCTGGATGATTGCCGTCGGCTACATCTTTGCTTTCAGCGCACAAGTCGGAGCAGTGCAGCAGCTCGTCAAGATGGTCGAAGAGCGCACCGATCGAACGACGGCCACTCTCGGCACCGTGGTGCTGTCGGTTTTTTCGATTCTTGCCCGCTTTGCGGCGAGTCGCGCATTGACACGACTCGACATGGTGAAATTCACTGTGTTGATCGCACTCACGCAGGGTCTGTCGCTCGCCTTCATCGGCGTCATGAATTCGTCGTTCGGTCTTCTGGTCGGCATTGCCTTTTTCGGCATGACGATTGGCAACATGCTGATGATGCAGAGCTTGTTGTTGGCCCAACGTTTCGGGGTGCGCGACTACCCGCAGATCACCGCTCGTCAGGGCCTCATTTCGTTCACCGGCACTGCCGCCGGGCCGATACTGCTCGGCACGCTGCATGATTTCGCCGGTGGATACCGCTCGAGCTACCTTGCCGCGGGCGCGTGCTCGTTGGTCGGGGCGTTGTTGTTCTGGCGTGCTGGTTCGGCAAACGCGCCAGCCGGAGAACACCAGTGAGCACGCCGCACCCAAACGTCGTGCGAGTGGTCGAGGCAGCACGTGCCTTGGGATTGAACATCGACGTTCGACGGTTTCCCGACGGCACCAAGACTGCCCAAGACGCTGCCGCGGCGATTGGTGTGCAAGTTGGCCAGATCGTGAAGAGTCTGGTGTTTGCCGTAGACGGCGAGATTGTGATGGCGTATGTGAGTGGCGCCAATCAGTTGGATGAAAAGAAGTTGGCGGCAGCAGCCGGCGGAACGAAGTGTTCACGTGTCGACGCAGATGCGGTGCGTGAGGCCACGGGGTTTCCTATTGGCGGCGTTCCTCCCTTTGGTCACAGCACACAACTGCGTGTGTTCGTTGATCCGGACTTATTGCAGTACGACGAGGTGTGGGCTGCGGCGGGAACGTGGAACGACAACTTCGGCGCAGCCCCTGCAGACATCGTGCGAGTCGCTGGCGGCGTTGTCACCGACCTGAAGCGAAGTTAGTAATCAACGTTCTGGTCGGGGAGTACCCGGCAGAAGCCGCCTTGGACCGGCACCTTCCTGCGACATGGTGTCGTCCGGGTTGACGAGGGCGCAGCGATCGAATGACAAACAGCCACATCCAATGCATGTCCAGAGGTCGTCGCGAACTCGTTCCATGTAGTTGATTTGCTCGGTGAGAACGTCATGCCATCGCTTCGCAACTTTCGCCCAGTCGGGCTCCTTCGGTGTTCGTTTGAGTGGTAGTTCGTCAAGAACTTCTTTGATTAGTCCCAGAGGAATGCCCACTCGTTGGGATGCACGAATGAAGGCGAGCCTGCGCAGAACATCTCGATTGAACCGTCGCTGGTTTCCTTCATTTCGCGAACCGAAGATCAGACCTTCACGTTCGTAGAAATGGAGTGCAGAAATAGAGACGCCACTTCGTTCTGCGACTTGACCAACGGAGAGTTGGTCGGTTGATGTCAGGCGATTTGTCATTATCGGACAATAGTGCTTGACCTCAACTTGGGTTGAGGTGGGATGCTGATCCTGTTCGAACAACGAAGGAGGCTTGATGAACAACTACATGGTGGTCTGCACATTCAAGGAAGGAACAGTGATGAGCGATGTCTATGACGCCGTTGCCGCAGAACAGGCGAAGGCATCAGAGCTCGAATCAGAAGGGAAAATCGGATCCATTTACCTGGCGACACTCACGCGTGGAACCGTGTTTATCGAAACGTTTGCAGAGTCTGAAGAAGGTGCAACTGTAATCGTGGAGTCGTTGCCGATGGCGGCGTGGTGGGACATCGACGTGTTTCCGCTTTCGGCTCCGGGGAAGCCTGGAGCGGCGTCATGAGTGTCTTTACTGCGGCCGAAATCAACTATCTGCTTACTCAGCCACTGATGCGCTTTGCATCAGCATCTACGAATGGACGTCCTGATGTCGCACCCGTTGTCTTCGAAGTTGATGGAGATGGCATCGTCACTGGCGGATTTGACATCATCCACACCGTTCGTTATCGAAACATCCAGAACAATCCGCGTGTATCAGTCGTTGTTGATGACTTGGCGAGCATCAATCCATGGTCTCCGCGAGGAATCAAGATCATCGGAACGGCGGTCGTCGAGGAGAACAGCGGGTCCCCCCGGTTCCGGATTTCACCCGAAGTCATCATCAGTTGGGCGATCAATGACACAACCCCTGGGATTCCCAAGATGGAGCGCCGCAAGGTTGGCTGATCAATAGGTTTCCAAAGCCAACGGTGGCGTTCCTCCCTTTGGCCATGCAACC
>RFMM01000132.1 GCA_009927665.1 Actinomycetota bacterium | reverse complement strand
GGGCTCATCTTCGTTGTGTCGGGTCCTGGTGGGGTGGGCAAGAGCACAGTCGTTGAGCACCTCGTGCAGCGAGATCCGCAGTTGTGGCTCAGTCGGTCGTGGACCACCCGCGAACGCCGACCAGGCGAGGCAGACGACGCGTATTTCTTCGTCAGTCGTGCCGAGTTCGAAGCGCGCATTGATGCGGGCGGTTTTCTTGAGTGGACGAATTTCCTAGGCAACTATTACGGCACACCGATGCCCCAGCCACCGGAAGGCAAAGACGTCGTGCTCGAGATTGAAGTCGACGGAGCCAGCCAGGTCAAGCAACAGAATCCGACGGCAGTCTTGATTTTTGTCTTACCCCCTTCGCGCGAAGAGCAGCGTGCCCGTCTCACCTCGCGAGGCGACGATGAACGCAAAGTCGACCAGCGACTGCGCAAAGCAGAGGAAGAAGAACCCGTGGGCGTGGCCCTCGCCGATCATGTGCTGGTCAACACCGACCTTGACCAGACCATCGCTGACATGCTGGCCATCGTGCGTGATGCACGACGTTCCGCTAGCATCTAAGAGCCTTTTCGCCGTGCCAGCGGTGTGGGGCGATCAACCCGCCAGCGACGAGACGCACCAAGGAGCCCCGTGACCAACGCCCCCGAATCTTCGATGATGACCCCCGCAATCGAAAAACTGATGAGCCGCACCAAGTCGAAGTTTCTTCTGGTCACCCTCGCCGCGCGCCGCGCACGAGAAATCACTCAACAAGATGACAATATGCAGATCGGCAGCTACGTGAGCCGTCGTGTCGAGTCGGTAAGCACCAAGAACTTGTCAGTCGCGTTCGAAGAAATCAACGAAGACAAGGTGCGCCACGTGCCCAAGACTGTTGAAGAGATTCGCGCAGAAATCGCTGAACTGCAGCGCCTCGAAGACGAGGCCAATGCCGAAGCCGCAGCGGCGCAAGAAGCGCCAGCCGAGTAAGCGCGACGCTCTCCGCCACGATGACGCGAAAGTACACCTTCACCTCAGAGAGCGTGACCGAGGGTCATCCTGACAAGATGGCCGACCAGATCAGCGACTCGGTACTCGATGCGATTCTCGCTGAAGACCCACATGGTCGTGTCGCGTGCGAAACGTTGCTCACCACCGGACTCTGTGTGGTTGCAGGGGAAATCACGACGTCTGCCTACGTAGATATTCCCAAACTGGCTCGCGAGACCATCAAGGGCATCGGTTACGACAACGCAGCGTATGGTTTTGACGGCAACACCTGTGGTGTGATCATCAGCATCGACGAGCAGTCGAGCGACATCGCGATGGGAGTCGACAAGAGCGAAGAGTTGCGCGGCGGCAAGAGCGGCGAAGACAAGTTGAACGCCCAGGGTGCGGGCGACCAAGGAATGATGTTCGGCTATGCGTGCGACGAGACACCCGAGCTCATGCCGTTGCCGATTTGGTTGGCACATCGTTTGGCCGAACAACTCACTGAGGTGCGCAAGTCGGGGGCGATTCCGTATCTGCGGCCTGACGGCAAGACGCAGGTCACGTTCGATTACGAAGACGGCGTCCCGGTGCGTTTGCGTACCGTTCTCATCAGCACGCAACACGCCGATGGCATCAACCGCGACACGGTGATTCGTCCTGATCTCATCGAGCAAGTGATTCGCCCGACGATTCCAACCAAGTTCGCCAACGATGACTTTGCGATCTACATCAATCCGACGGGTGAGTTCGTCAAGGGCGGCCCGCACGCCGACACCGGTCTCACCGGGCGTAAAATCATCGTTGACACCTACGGCGGCATGGGTCGCCACGGTGGTGGTGCGTTCAGTGGCAAAGACCCGTCAAAAGTCGATCGTTCTGCCGCCTACGCAGCGCGTTGGGTCGCCAAACACGTTGTGGCCTCAGGTGCCGCGCGCCGATGTGAAGTGCAGGTGGCCTACGCAATCGGAATGGCGCAACCAATCAGCATTCTCGTTGAGACCTTCGGTACGAACACCATTGACGAAGTGAAGATCGAGCAAGCGGTACGCGACACCTTCGATTTGCGTCCTGCAGCAATCGTTCGCGACCTCGACTTGAAGCGCCCCATCTATCGCAAGACTGCCGCCTACGGTCACTTTGGTCGCACTGCGCCAGAGTTCACGTGGGAGCAGGTGTCGCGCCTCGACGCATTTCGCAAAGCCGCCAAGCTGTAATTCTTCGCGTCGCAGCGATTCTCTACGCTCGGTGATGTCGTGGTAACCGTGGCGCGTGTCGTTGTTGACGTCACGGGTGTCGACAAGTCATTCGACTATCTGGTGCCAGACGTGCTCGCACCGCGAATTGAGGTGGGCACGCGAGTGCGCGTCGCGTTGCACGGTCGCGAAGTGCCTGGCTGGGTGATGGCCCTCGTTGAACCGCACGAGGCAGGAGTCGATCTTGAGCGGCTCTTGCCGATACGAAAGGTCTCATCGGTTGGGCCGTCGGCAGAGGTCGTGCAACTGATCGAGTGGGCGAGCCAGCGCTGGGCATCGCGTCGCCGACCGTTCTTCGTCTCTGCTTCACCGAGCACCAACGTTGCGAGGCTGCATGTGCCGCGATATTCCCCGAGACGCGCGGCCCCAACGACTGACCTGATCGCGCGCGGCGGCGTAGTGCAGGTCGGCCCGCTCTCATCGGGTGTCGATGTCGTGCTGGCTGCAGCGACGCACGGGCCGCTGATTGTCGTAACGCCCACCGTGGTGCGCGCCCGACGACTGGCAGCCGAGTGTCGACGCGCCGGCCTTACGACCGCGGTGCTTCCCGATGACTGGGCGGCAGCGGCGTCGGGTGTTGATGTCGTGGTCGGAGCACGCTCGGCGGTGTGGGCGAGTGTGCCGCATCTGGCAGCACTCATCGTGCTCGACGAGCACGACGACACCCTGCAAGAAGAACGAGCACCGACGTGGCATGCACGCGAGGTCGCGCTTGAGAGGGCCAAGCGCGCACAGGTGCCCTGCATTCTGGTGTCACCCGTGCTGACCGTGGCAGCTCGACAGTGGGCGGGCGATCGCTTCATCGTGGCTGACGATGCTGGGTCATGGCCGCGCGTGCGCATCGTTGACCGCAACACCGACGAGCGGTGGGCGTCATCGCTGGTGACCTCTGACCTCATTGCGTTGTTGCGCGACCACAAGAAACGGGTCGTATGTGTGCTGAACGTGAAAGGTCGGGCACGCGCTGTGGCCTGTGATGCCTGTCGAACGGTTGCGCGATGTGAAGCCTGTGGGGCAGCGGTGGCTCAACCCGAGCGTGACACGTTCGAGTGTCCGCGCTGTAGCACGCGGCGTCCCGTCGTTTGTCTTGCGTGCGGTTCGCAGAAGATGCGGGCGATTCGCATCGGAATCACCCGACTGCGCGACGAGCTCGAGGCTGCGGCAGGTCGCCGTGTGCAAGAAGTGAAACCTACGACGACGCTTGATCCGACCGTTTCGGTGTTTGTGGGCACCGAGGCGGTGTTGCACCGACTTGACCGTGCTGATGCCGTCGTATTTCTCGATGTTGATGCTGAACTTCTTGCACCACGATTTCGAGCAAGTGAGCAAACCCTTGACCTGCTCGTGCATGGTGCTCGACTCGTGCCTGACGGCGAGGTGGTGGTGCAGACGACCGTGCCGCAACATGAGGTGCTGATCGGAGTTGCGCGCGGTGACCTCACGGCCCATCACGAGGCCGAAACCGAACGCCGTCGTCGAATGGGTCTGCCTCCGTTCGGTGCCCTCGCTGAGGTGAGCGGTGCGGGCACCAAGAACATCGTCGACCAATTGGCGTCATCGCTGCTGGTGCAGGTGTCGGCTGGTGACGATCGTGTGCTCGTACGCGCTGCAACGTGGGATGACCTCGGTGAGGCGCTCCGCGCTCTCGATCGACCCAAAGAGCGAGTGCGCATCGCGATTGACCCGCCCCGCGCCTAGTCGGTGAGGCCATCCGAGCCGCTGTTCTGCGAAGCCGTCCCGGCCGCCCTTTTGCGAACTCCCCAGAGAATTCGTTGCCGTCGTTGCCCAGTGGCGTACACCACTGGCGGGTACCACCCGTACTTGACAGTTTCGCCAATCCGAAGGATGCTCACGATGTCCATGACCCTTGACCAACCAACTCCATCCGCTGCTGGAGCAGCCGACCAGCCGCTCCTGGCGGGCGACTACGCCAAACTCGACTTCACTGCGCCTGCCACGGTCGGTGTGGTGCTGTACGAAAGTCAACGGCTGGGCAACTTCCTGCAGGGTGAAATTCACCGCAGCGAAAAGTCGATTCGTGGAGACATGGCTGCGGGAGACGCGGCTCTTCGCGAGGCCATCATTGCGGGTGATCCTCGATACGTGCTGACATGGCTGCGTTGGAGAAGTCGATTCGTGCTGACATGGCGGCGATGGAGAAATCGCTGCGGGCCGAGATGGCTGCCAATACTCGGCTGTTACTCACTGTGATGGTCAGCCTGCACGGCATCACGCTCGCAGCTGTGGCTGCGATGGTCAGGTTCTGGTGACTCGCAGCACCCGGTAACCCTGCTTGCTCGCCGAGCGGGTTACTGAATACCCTTCGCTAGCCAGCCACGCTGCAAGCGAATCTGAGCCGAGGTTCTTGTGCACGACGAAGTCGGCAGTGCCACTGTCGGTGAGTCGCGATAGCCAAGTGGAGAGTAACTCGTGTAGCTCATCTTTTCCGACGCGAATTGGTGGGTTCGACCAGATGCCGTTGAAGCGAAGATCGTCAGGCACATCGCTGACAAGTGAAACACGCACGTTGCGGAGGCCGTTCAGTTGCATCGTTCGTCGCGCAACTTCAATGGCTCGCTCATTCACGTCAACTGCCCACACCTCGGCATCGGGTCGCAATGTCGCTAATGCCGCAGCGATTGCGCCACTTCCGCAACCGAGGTCAAGCAGAACCCCGCCGTGTGGAACCTCGGCATTCTCGATCAACACTCGCGTACCCCAGTCGAGGTCACCCTTGTTGAAGACCCCGCGGTCACCTGCGAGTTGAAGGTGCATGCCGCGAACCTTCGCACGATGGGTCTGAGCGTCCTGCGGTGACGAGGGTTGCGCACTGAAGTAGTGGTCAGACGTCGACATTGCCATCGGTAGCCTTACACAGCGTGTCGTACGAAATTCGCACCTTCGGCGACCCGGTTCTGAAGGCAGTTGCCGAGCCAGTCAGCAACATTGATGAAAAGCTCGTGCGGCTCACCGATGAAATGTTCACCGTGATGTATGCGGCCCCGGGTATCGGTTTGGCTGCACCACAGATGGTGTGCAGCGCCAAGTCTTCGTCTATGACATTGACGAAGAACGCAAGGTGATTCTCAACCCGCAAATCGTCGAGTCGAGCGGTGAGTGGGTGTATGACGAAGGGTGTTTGTCGATTCCCGGTCTCTATGTCGAGATGTTGCGGCCAAAAACGGTGCTGGTGCGCGGCATCAACCTT
Organism: Actinomycetota bacterium; assembly: GCA_009927665.1. Taxonomy (GTDB): domain Bacteria; phylum Actinomycetota; class Acidimicrobiia; order Acidimicrobiales; family Ilumatobacteraceae; genus F1-60-MAGs027. The sequence continues at coordinate 4,283 of RFMM01000132.1, read as the reverse complement.
GATGGCAACCAGGTTGAGATTGAAGCCGACGAACTGCTCGCGCGTCTCTTTCAGCATGAGATTGACCACCTCAACGGCGTGTTGATGTTCGATCGCATGACCGCCGATCAGCGACGTGAAGCCGTACGCATCTATCGCGCACGCGAAAACGAACCCAAAGATGCCGAGCCGGCACATCTGAAGTTGGTGTGACGCAGACCGTCTCGTGACCACTTTGGCATCACCGCCCGCTGGGCCGGCGCGACGCATTGTGTATCTCGGAACTCCGGAAGTCGCGGTGGCTCCGTTGCGGGCTCTGCACGCCAGCGGCACGGAAATCGCTCTCGTGGTGACGCGTGAAGACAAGCGTCGCGGTCGTGGTGGGTCACTCTCGCCGAGCGCGGTCAAATCTGCTGCGCAAGAACTCGGCCTACCGGTTTCGCATGCCATGTCAGACATCGCCGCCGCGCGACCCGAGCTTGGCGTCGTGGTCGCCTATGGCCGCATCATTCCTGTCGATCTCCTGCGCATTGTGCCGATGATCAACGTGCACTTTTCGCTGCTGCCGCGCTGGCGAGGCGCCGCACCCGTCGAGCGTGCACTGCTGGCTGGTGACACCGAAACCGGCATCTGCATCATGCGTATTGAAGAAGGTCTCGATACGGGCGAGGTCTATGAACGCGTCGTGGTGCCAGTGCGGCCCGAGCACACCTTGTCGACGTTGCGTGAAGAACTGGTGAATGTCTCGCTGACACCATTGGTGCGAGCCGTCACGCTCGGGTGTGGTCATGGCGAACCTCAATCAGGGTGGTGACTCACGCAGCAAAACTTGAACCAGCCGAGCTACAGATTCACTTCACGATGTCTGCTCGCCATGTCGTGGCGCTCACTCGGCTCGAATCAGCGTGGTTCACCTATACGGGTGGCAACTCATCAGTCATGCGGGTGCGAGTCGTCTCGGCAGTTGAAGTTGACGCAAATGGTGAACCCGGCAGCGTGATGCAGGTTGGTCGCGACGGTGTCGTCGTTGCGTGCGGCGACCGAGCCGTGCGACTCGTCACCGTGCAACCTGCTGGCAAGTCGGAGATGTCGGCTGGCGCGTGGGCGAATGGGGCACGACTGCCAGCGTCGTTAGCCTAAACAGCCCATGTTGCGACTCGTGCTGCCCAAAGGTTCGCTTGAGGCAGCGACGTTTGAGTTGTTCGACGCCGCTGATCTGACGGTCAAGCGTTCGTCGCAGGTTGACTATCGCGCCAGCATCGCCGACCCGCGTGTTGCTGAAGTGCGCATCTTGCGACCGCAAGAGATTCCCACTTATGTTGCCGAAGGGCTCTTTGATATTGGAATCACCGGTCGTGACTGGGTCGAAGAGACGGGCAGCATCGTTGAGTCACTCGGTGTGCTGAGTTACTCAAAGGCAACCAATGACCCGGTGCGCATCGTCGTTGCGGTGGCGAATGACTCGACGTTTCAGCAGGTGCAAGATCTTCCGCAGGGTGTGCGGGTAACGACGGAGTATCCGCGCCTTACCGCGAAGTTCTTTGCTGACCGCGGTATCAAGGCCGATGTGCGACTGTCGTATGGCGCGAGCGAGGCCAAGATTCCTGATATTGCCGACTGTGTCGTTGACATCACCGAAACCGGGCGCGCCCTCCGTGCCGCTGGTTTGCGCATCATCGACACGATGCTCGTCAGCCACACCGAACTCATCGCCAACCCGCAGGCGGCGGCTGATCCGATCAAGCGACACGCCATGGCGCAGTTGCTTACGCTGCTTGAGGGTGCGCTCGAAGCGCGTGGCAAGGTGCTGGTGAAACTCAATGTGAGCGAGTCGTGTTACGCGGCCGTACTCAAAGTGTTGCCTGCCGCGAAGTCGCCGACCGTGTCGAAGCTTGCTTCAGGCGACTGGGCGGTCGAATCAGTCGTCGAAAAGCGAACGGTGAATACGGTGATTCCCGCGCTCAAGGATGCGGGAGCGACCGACATTCTCGAGCTACCGATTTCAAAGATCATTCACTAACGCTCAGCCGTTCGGTGCCGCGATGCGCACTTCAAACACAATGCCGGGGAACTGCAGCGTCACCTCGCCGAACACGAGCTCACTTTCGTTGATCACCGGGGCCTTCGATGCCACCACCGTCAGCGCGGCAGTGTTGTGAACGACGTCGGGCCCACTGCGCCGTTGCATGGTGATGCGGTACACATGGTGGTCGATCTCTTCGACGTCGACCCACTCGGTGTCTTGGCGGGTACGCACGGCGAGAAATCCATCGGTTGAGTAGTAGGCGAACGGTGCATATTGGTCGAGCGCGAACCGATCGCGACGACCTCGTTCCCAGCCGACGACGTTCGCTGGTTCGACAACCGACACGGCCTGGGTGGTGCCATAGTTGTGCTCATGTCGTCTTGCGGGCTCGGGCTGCGTGAAGCGCAGGTGGTGCCGCAGCGGCCCACACACTCGACGAAAGAGCGGCAAGAAGTACAAGTCGTGTAGATGGGTGGTGTTCTGATCAAGGTGACCAGGGCCGGCAGCCCGAATCTCCAGTGCAGTCATCAGCACCGACACGAGGCAGATGTACTTGCGAGGGTCGACCCCGTACGCGCGCGAGTAGGGGCCCGCCTGCAGACCCAACAGCGGGTGCCACACAACCGAGAGTCGTTCGCCGACGCGCGCGACCACGGTTTCGCCGACGCGTTGTGCCGCCGACGAGCGGGCGTGTTCGAGTAGCAGACAGCCGGCCAAGAGCGAGATCGCATCGTAGGTTGGCGAGTTGTATTCCGCCAGATCGCCGTCATGTTGCAGTTGCTCTGCAACATCGTTGAGCCAGCGATTTGCCGGCGCGGTATGTGCTGTCGCGTCGCCCGTGCCAGTCGCGGTCACTTCGCCAAACATGTCTTGTAGCCACGCTTGCAAGAGAATGATGTTCGAATAGCGGCCCGAGATTCGCCCCGCGGGTTCACTCACCACTGCTCGATGAGCTGCGTTGCGTAGATTCGCCGTGAGGTCATCGCCAAGCACGTGGCCGTAGAGCCGTGCTGTCATCTCGAGAATCATTGCCATGAACTGTCGCCAATTCGGGTCATAGTCGCGCCACTCGCGTACGCGAGGTTTGCCGTCAGCATCGAGGGTTCCGGCATCAGGTTGTGCTGCGTGTGTCTTGAATGTGCCCGCCCAGCGTGGGTCAACATCGTTTGGGTACTGATGTTTCAACACTTCTCGCAGAGCTCGTTGTGCGCGCGCAACATTGCCGTTTTCGAGATCGAGAAATGCGCCGAGCGCAGTCTCGCGCACAAGATAGAGCCCGTACAGCCGCACCATCGCGCGATCATCGTCGAAGAGTTGCTCGTGCATCTCTTGCAGTGCGCGTTCGAGCGGTTGCGTCACGCAGTCAACCTACGGCGAGATACGCTCAGTGCCATGCGCCGCAACGGCCTGCGACATGGCGCTGCGGCCGCTGTGTTGGTTGCAACAATGTTGTTTGGTTGTAGTGCCGACGATGTCACCGACATGAAGGCTGCGGTGACGTGTCCGCCAGCCGACACAGCTGATGTGACAGGTGGTATCACGCAAGAGCGTGCCGATTTGCTGATCGGGTTTCGTGAGGCCGACGCCCAACGATGCGCCGAAGACCTCGGCTGGGCATTTCGTGTGGGAAGACGTGATGCCGAGTACTTCGCGCTCACGATGGACTATTCGGCACAGCGGGTCACGGTCGAGATCGACGACGATGTTGTGACGATGATCGGCGTCGGCTAACGCCGGCGCAGTTGATCTTCGAGACTGGTGCGCGTCGACGAAACGACCCACTGAAACTGCCAATAGCTGACCCCAAGACGTTCGGCGAACGGTCGCGGGTGAAAGTTGACGTTATGCACCCACCAGAGCGCGTCAAGCAAGCATCTGGCGGCCGAGCGAGGCTCGCAACCCTCGCCTTCACGAAAGTGCGTCCAGTTGCAGAACTCGTCACCAGCCTCGAATGGTGCGACAAAACCCATCTGGCGAAGCAGTCGATGCTGATGAGCTGAGTAGGGGGCATCTCGATAGTGGTCACCCTGAACTTCGATTTGCAGTCGCAGATCGTCGCGCCACGCGAATTGCACAAATGGCGGGTTGTCGTTGTCATCGTTGTCAGAGGTTCGCCCAACGGTCGTTTCGTGAGCCAGCAACACGAGAAAGTCGCGACCCTCGCCCACGTGTTTCGCGAGTCGGTCGTAGACACGTTTTCTTCGGGCGGCCGAGGGCGCGTAGTCCTCAATGTTGTCGCTCATGTGACCATCATGCCCCGCGGGTGTGGGGGAGTTTC
>RFMM01000229.1 GCA_009927665.1 Actinomycetota bacterium | reverse complement strand
GCTCACGACGATGCCTCACTGCTCACGACAATGCCCCACACAATGCCTGCTGCACTTCTTGGGGAACATCGCCCACACGGGTGCGCTCGCCGAGCCCGTGGTCGGCAAGCACTCGCCGGGCACGCACCTTGCCCACCGAGGGCAACACTTCGGCAAGTTTGACGAGATACACACGACGAAGAGCGTCGTCGTGGTCGACGACTGCCGCGCGACGAAACACGTCGTTGAGACTGAGCCGACCAACGGAAACTTCGTGAATCACCGACTGCAGCGCAACGCGATGCGCCGAGAGCTGAGCAAGTGTTTGCTGACGACTCTCTGTGGCTGCTGGCGACACTGCCATAACACGACGCTAGTGCGCGACACCGCTCACTTCATCCCATGAACGCACGCCATGTCGCAGTGCCCACTTCTGCATGCCGCGAATGACCTTGGTCACCGCACGCGGGTCGGCGAACGTCGCCGTGCCCACCTGCACTGCATTCGCACCCGCCATCAGCATCTCGATGGCGTCGTCAGAGCTAGCGATTCCGCCGACGCCCACAATCGGCACGTCGGGCAATGCGGCGCGCACGTCGAACACACTGCGCACCGCGACGGCATGAATCGCCGCACCGCTGATCCCTCCCCCGCCATTACCCAACACCGGTCGCCGAGTTGTGGTGTCTATGACCATGCCGAGCACCGTGTTGACAAGAACAACGGCTTCTGCGCCGGCTGCGATGACGGTTTCAGCAATCGACACCAGCCGATCGGTATTCGGGCTGAGCTTTGCCCACACTGGCAGTGATGGCGGAAGTGCGGCGCGAACCGCAGTGATCACTTCACGTGCCAGGGTGGCGTCGTGGGCGATCATTGCGCGGGCGTGATCGAGGTTCGGACACGAAAGATTTACTTCCACTGCCAACAGCTGGTCAGCAACTGATGCCAAAGCACGCGCCGCCTCTGCGTAGTCAGACGGACGAAACCCCCAGATGCTCGCTACAACGGTGGCTCGATGAGCGGTGAGTCGCGGCAACGAATCGGTGATCCACGCGGCGACACCGTCACCTTGTAGACCGACAGCATTGATCATGCCCACGTCGAGAGCGTGCACTCGCGGTGATGCGTTTCCTTGCCATGCGAATGGCGCCAGCGACTTCACCACGACTGCTCCGAGTGACGAGAGGTCGACGTAGGCCGCGAGTTCGTCGGAGTATCCCGCCGTGCCTGACGCGGTCATCACCGGGTTGCGCAGGTGTACCGAGCCGACACGTACGGCGGGCAGCCGACCATCGGCGGGCAGCGTCACGACGAGGTCCCGTGGTACTCCTGCAGTGAACGAATGCCGAGCGGCGATACGGCTCGCTCGCGCATGCCCTGCACCGCGGCGCGCGCCGCACGCACGGTCGTGACGAGGGCAACGCCTTTCACGTTGGCAGCCTTGCGAATCGCTTCACCGTCGCGGTGCGTGCCGCTGTCTTGCGGAGTGTTGATCACCAGCACGATCTCACGTCGCTCGATGAGCTCGACTGCATCACCGAGTGCGTCACGCGAGCCGCGCTGCGACACCTTGCCAACAACCCGCGTGACCTCGACCCCTGAAGCGCGCAGTGTTGCCGCCGTGCCCTGGGTAGCCACGATGTTGCACCCGCTTTCGCGCAACGCTCGACCAAGTTCAGCCGCCGCGCTCTTGTCACGGTCGTTCAACGACAGAAAGACGAAGCCACTGGCGGGCAGTTCGGTGCCCGCTGCCGACTGGGCCTTGATGAAGGCGCGTCCGAAGGTTGCGTCGATTCCCATCACCTCGCCGGTGGATCGCATTTCTGGGCCGAGTGTGGTGTCAACCTCAGGGAACCGTGAGAACGGCAAGACGGCTTCTTTGACGCTCACATGCCCGCTGACTGGTGCACGCAAAAGACCCTCGGTGCGCAATTCGGCGAGCGTTGCCCCCAACATCACTCGACTGGCGACCATCGCCAGAGGTACACCCGTCGCCTTGGCGACGAAGGGAACCGTGCGGCTGGCGCGCGGATTCGCCTCGATCACATATACGGCTTCGTCAACAACGGCGAACTGCACGTTGATGAGACCGCGCACGTCGAGGGCGTCGGCAATCTTCTTCACGTTGTGTTCGATGGTCGAGAGCGCGGCTGCCGAGAGGTTTTGGGCGGGCAATGCGCAGGCTGAGTCGCCCGAGTGAATGCCGGCTTCTTCTACGTGTTCCATGACGCCACCGATCAACACTTCTCCGCTTGCGTCACGCACGGCATCAACATCGACTTCAGTCGCGTCTTGCAGGAAGCGGTCAATCAAGACGGGTCGCGACGACGAGAGACCCCCTTCGCGACCGAGTGAGCCAAACCGCTCCATCTCGGCCATTGCTGTCGCGAGCTGTTCATCGTCGTGCACGATGCGCATGGCTCGCCCACCGAGCACATAGCTCGGTCGAACCAGCACCGGAAAGCCGACCCGCGTCGTCACCGCGCGCGCACTCGCGAGGTCGGTGGCAGTTGCACCAGGCGGCTGAGCGATACCAAGGCGGGTGCACAGTTCGTTCCAACGCTCGCGGTCTTCGGCGATGTCAATTGACGTCGGCGACGTGCCTGCCACGAGTTCGCTGGGCAACATGCCGGCGAGTTTGAGCGGAGTCTGACCGCCCAGTGACACGATCACCTTGGGTGGTCGACCTGCCGCCTTGGTCTCAGCAGCGATGACGTTCAACACGTCTTCGGTGGTGAGCGGCTCGAAGTAGAGACGGTCGGATGTGTCGTAATCGGTCGACACGGTCTCAGGGTTGCAGTTGAGCATCACCGTTTCGTAGCCAGCGGCACGCAAGGCGAAGCTCGCGTGCACGCAGCAGTAGTCAAACTCGATGCCTTGACCGATGCGGTTGGGGCCGCTGCCAAGAATGATGACTCGCTCTTTTGTCGACGGGCGTACTTCGTTCTCGTCTTCATACGTTGAGTAGAAATACGGCGTTTCGGCGGCGAATTCGGCGCTGCACGTATCGACCGATTTGTAGGTGGGCACCACGCCCGCCGCCTCGCGCCAGCGTCGAATATCGGCTTCGTTGCTACCCCACAGCCATGCGAGTTGGGCGTCAGAGAAGCCGCGGCGCTTGGCGCGACGCCACGACTGTCGGTCGAGCGACTCGGGAGATTGTTCGGCCAACACTGCTCGCTCGTCGTAGATGAGTTTCATCTGGTCGAGGAACCACAGGTCGTAGCCCGTCGCCTGATGCAACTTTTCGAGGCTGAAGCCACGCCGAATGCATTCTCCGACCTGAAAGATGCGATCGGGTGTCGCAGTTTCGATCGCGACATAGAGCGCAAGATCGTCGAGTGTTTCGAAGTTCTTCTCTGCCGCGTCGCAGTTGAGGCCCGCACGACCGATTTCCAGTGAACGCAAGGCCTTTTGCAAGCTTTCGGGAAACGTGCGGCCGATGGCCATTGCTTCACCAACACTGCGCATCTGCGTGCCAAGCGAGTTGCTCACCCCTTCGAACTTCTCGAATGCCCATCGCGGCACTTTGGTGACGACATAGTCGATGGTTGGTTCGAAACTTGCGGGAGTCTTTTTCGTAATGTCATTGGCAATCTCATCGAGCGTGTAGCCGACGGCCAATTTCGCCGCAATCTTGGCGATGGGAAACCCAGTGGCTTTCGACGCCAGAGCCGACGAACGCGAGACTCTTGGGTTCATCTCGATCACGACCTGTTCACCCGTTGTCGGATTCACCGCGAACTGCACGTTTGAACCACCCGTCTCGACACCGACTCGACGAATGCAGGCAAGCGCAGCGTTGCGCATCTCTTGGTACTCGACGTCTGAGAGGGTCATCGCCGGAGCAACCGTGATCGAGTCGCCCGTATGCACACCCATGGCATCGACGTTCTCAATAGAGCAGATGATGACGCAGTTGTCGGCTCGATCACGCATTACCTCGAGCTCGTATTCCTTCCAACCTTTGATCGATGTCTCGATCAACACCTCGTTGATCGGGCTTGCCGCAAGCCCCGCGGTTACCACGCTCTTGAATTCCTTCATCGTCGTTGCGATACCGGTGCCGCGACCACCGAGGATGTACGCCGGTCGAATGATGACGGGCAGCTTCACCTTCTTCAGCACCGCCTCGGCTTCTTTCATCGAGTGCGCAACACCACTCTTTGGCACCTTGAGGCCAATCTCAATCATGGCTTCTTTGAACTTCTCGCGGTCTTCGGCAGTGGCGATTGCCTCGGCGTTGGCACCGATCAACTCTGGGGTTCCGGGCACCCCTACAAGACCACGGCCATGCAGTGCCATCGCCAGGTTCAACGCGGTTTGTCCACCAAGTGTGGGCAAGACCGCATCGGGGCGTTCTCGTTCGATGATTGCCGCCAGCACATCAACCGTGAGCGGCTCAATGTAGGTGCGATCGGCGAAGTCGGGGTCGGTCATGATCGTGGCGGGGTTCGAGTTCGCCAGAATCACGCGGTATCCCTCGGCCCTGAGCACTCGACACGCCTGCGTGCCTGAGTAGTCGAACTCGCACGCCTGACCGATGACGATCGGGCCCGAGCCAATCACCAAGATGCTCTGCAGATCGTCGCGTCGTGGCATGGCTACTTCGCGCCTTGCATGAGTTCGGCGAATCGGGCGAAGAGATACCGCGAGTCGTGCGGACCAGGCCCAGCCTCAGGGTGGTATTGCACGCTGAATGCACGGGCGTCGTTGACGACCATGCCTTCATTGGTGTGGTCGTTCAGATTGATGTGTGTTACTCGCACGGCACCACCAAGCGATTCGGCATCGACACAAAAATTGTGGTTCTGGCTGGTGATCTCGACGCGCCCGGTTGCGATCTCACGCACTGGGTGATTCGCACCGTGGTGACCAAAGGGCAGTTTGAACGTCTTGCCACCCAACGCGAGGCTGAGCAGTTGGTGTCCGAGACAGATGCCGAAGAGCGGCACACCAGCGGCAATCACCGCACGAAGGTTGTCGGGTGCGCCGAGCACCATCTCGGGGTCGCCGGGCCCGTTCGAAAGAAACACACCGTCGGGCTTGCGCGCCAACACGTCGGCAGCCGACGTCTTTGCCGGCACCACGTGAACGTCGGCAATCTCACTGAGGCACCGCAAAATCGTGGTCTTGATGCCGTAGTCGTAGGCAACGACGTGAAATGGTTTCACACCTTTGCGAGCGGTGTTCTTCACGTCGTAGGGCGTAACGGTTGACACCTGAGCAACAAGGTTGCGCCCAGCCGTTCCTTTTTCTTTGGCCAGCGCCTCACGCAATGTCGACTCGTCAGCAGACCCGAACGCGCCGAGCATTGCTCCACTGTCACGCAAGATTCTCGTGAGTCGTCGGGTGTCGATGCCGACGATGCCCGAGACGTTGCGTGCCCGCAAAAACACTTCTAGCGGCTCTTGACTTCGCCAGTTGCTGCGTCGGCGCGCAAGATCACGCATGATGACCCCGCGGGCATGCACTCGTGCCGCTTCGTTGTCGTGTTGTGTCACCCCGTAGTTGCCGATGTGCGGTGTGGTGAAGGTGATGATTTGACCGGCATAACTCGGATCAGTGAGCACCTCCTGATAGCCGCTCATGCCAGTGTGAAACACCACTTCCCCAGAGGCAACGGGCAATTCGGCGCCGATGGCCTCACCTTCAAACACGCTGCCGTCAGCAAGCACGAGCAAGGCCGTTCGCATGGGTTGGGTCATCGTTGGGGTTCTCCGTCGAGCACCGTGAAGTCTCCCCCAAAAATCGTGTGGCGCACTCGCCCGCGCAAGGTCATGCCGGCATAGGGCGTATTGCGGCTCTTGCTCGCCAGCTTCTCTGGGGCCACCTGCCACGTGATGTTCGGGTCGAACACCACGAGGTTGGCCGGGGCGCCCGGTTCGATGTCGCGACCGTGCCGATCGTTGATGCCGGCGATGCGAGCGGGGTTGATTGACATGATGCGCACCAAGTGCACCAGGTCGATGTCCATGACACCGAGCGCCACACCGAGCGCCGTCTCGAGCCCAAGCATGCCTGGCGGGGCCTGGTCGAGCGGCAGTTCTTTGTCGCGACGCGGGTGTGGTGCATGATCGGTGGCAAGTGCATCGATGGTGCCGTCGCGCACACCTTCACGCAACGCCGCAATGTCGCGCGGCGAACGAAGCGGCGGGTTGACCTTGTAGACCGTGTCGAACGTCAACAATCGAGTTTCATCGAGCGACAGGTGGTGCGGCGTCACTTCGGCGGTGACTGGCAACCCGTCGCGTTTGGCGGCTCGCACCAGGTCAACGCTGCGCGCAGTGGAGAGATGCAAGAAGTGCACACGTGCGCCAGTGATGCGAGCGAGTTCGATGTCGCGAAACACCATCAGTTCTTCTGCCACGGCTGGCCAGCCGGGCAAACCGAGCGTGGTGCAACACTGGCACTCGTTCATCACCGCCCCTTTGGTGAGAGTTGCCACTTCGCAGTGTTGAGCCAGCGTGACGTCGAGACCACGGCCATATTCCATCGCGCGACGCATGAGCAGCTCGTCTTGCACGCCGCTGCCGTCATCAGTGAAGATGCGCACACCGGCTGCCGCCAGCTCAGCAATCGGAGCAAGCGCCTCGCCCTGACGACCCAGCGTGATGCAACCGCTCGGCACCACGTCAACCAAGCCGGCTCGGCGACCCTGCTCACGCACGAACTCGATCACCGCCACGCTGTCTTGTGGCGGATCAGTGTTCGGCATTGCAACCAGCGCGGTGTAGCCGCCCTTGGCTCCGGCTCGGCTGCCCGTCTCAATAGTTTCTGCTTCTTCTTTGCCGGGTTCGCGCAGGTGTGCGTGCAGGTCGACGAAGCCTGGGGCTATCACGGCACCACTCGCATCACGTGCGTCACCGCTGAGGCCCTCGCCCACTTCGACGACGACACCCCCTTCGATTGCCACGTCGGCGCGGCGTTCGCCGCGCGAGTCGACGATGGTGCCGCCCTTCAGCACGACGCGCGTCGTGCCGCTGCTCGTTGGGGTGGCGCTGCGCTTCACGGCGACACCTCGCGCAGGTTGCCCGCACTCGACTCGCCCGCGAGCAAATCAAAAAGCACCGCCATGCGCACCGATACACCGTTGGCTACTTGGCGGTGAATGAGCGAATTCGGCAGCGCAGATGGGTCGATCAACATCTCGACACCCCGATTCATCGGGCCCGGATGCATCACGACGGCATCACTCGGCAACATCGCCAAACGGCGCGCATCGAGACCGAACCGCTCAGAGTATTCACGCAGGTTCGGCACATGACCCTGCGCCATTCGCTCGCTCTGCAGTCGCAACATATACAAAATGTCGGTGCGACTGATGACCTCATCAAGACTGTGCGACACGGCTACCGGCCAATGCGCCACATCAGGAGGAAGCAACGTCGGTGGCGCCACGAGCACAATTTTTGCTCCGAGCATGCTGAAGGCGGCAATATTGCTGCGCGCTACCCGGCTGTGCTTGATATCGCCGACGATGGTGAGCGTAAGACCGTCGAAGCGTTCGCACCCACGGGCTTCACGCACCGTGAAGCAATCGACCAACGCCTGCGTCGGATGCTGATGCCAACCGTCGCCTGCATTCACCACAGCAGCAGTGGTCCACTCGCTGATCTGCCATGGGATGCCCGCCGACTTGTGTCGCACGACGAAGGCATCGACGCCCATGTCGGTGATGGTCTCGACCGTGTCGCGCAGGCTCTCGCCTTTGTTCACACTCGACGTCGACACACTGAACGTCATCGTGTCGGCTGACAGCCGCTTGGCTGCAGTCTCGAACGACAACCGAGTACGAGTCGAGTCTTCAAAGAACAGGCTCACCACGGTGCGGCCCCGTAATGCCGGCACCTTGGGCACTGGGCGTCGATTCACCTCGACCATGTGGTTGGTCAACTCGAGCAGGCGCGCGAGACCATCTGCGCCTAATTCAGGGATGCTGCGCAGGTGCTTCATCGCCGTGTTGTCCTCACGGTGCGACCTTCGTGATCACGACACCGTCGGCAGTAGCACGAACGTCGTCACCAACCTGAGTGGGAATGTTTTTGCCCACATAGTCAGGGCGAATCGGCAGTTCGCGGTGACCGCGATCGACCAGCACGGCGAGTTGCACCGCTCGCGGTCGCCCATAGGTGTTGATGCCTTCAAGGGCAGCCCGCACCGTGCGACCCGTGTACAACACGTCGTCGACGAGCACCACCGTGGTGCCGTCAACGGCAAACTCGATGCGGCTGATGGCACCTGGCACGACAGGGCGCAGAGAGATGTCGTCGCGGTGCATACTCACATCGATGTAGCCGACGGGCACGCCGGCCGCGGGTTCGATGGTGTTCAGCGCAGCACCGAGCATGTCGGCCAACCACGCACCACCTCGCTGAAGCCCGACGAGCGCGAGACGAGACCGCCACGTTGACGCTCAAGAATCTCGTGGGCGATTCGCGTAACGGCACGCCTGACGTCGTCTGCCGACATCACCGTGGTGCTCATCTCGATCTCCTGCCGTACGGGCCTCTCGGGACCCACTTGACGGTTGCCTTATGGTAGCCGCTCGTAGACCGTCCAATAGTCATTGCCGAACACAATGCGGTACGACAGCTGCTCACGTTGCCAGTCGAGAGCCGCTTCTCCGTCGAGTTCGCGCGGCAAAATGACGTACTGAATCTCGTCGACAAACGGCAACCGATCGTCTTTCGCGAACACGTTTGGCCCGTACAACACTCGGCGAAACGGCACGGGAAACACGTAGATTCGCTCGCGCCGCGCCATGTGCGCAGTGAGTGTGTGGAATGCCGACACCACGGCATCTTCGGGAACCTCGTCGATGGCTTGACGGGCCGCCGCCACCGCCGGATGGCTGGGTGAGTATTCAGCCATCTGGGTGCGCATGAAGGGCAGCGGAGTCCACACCCATGCCGACACAAGCGATGATGCCAGCACGACTCCGACGAGCCATTGTCGCAAATGCATTTGCACTCGTGAGATTGCCCACATCGACCCGAGCACCAGAATCGGCACGAACTGCACTGCGTAGTGATACTCGATCTGGCTCTGATACCAAAACGTACTTACGAGATTCGAGAGCAGTGGCAACGTACCTAGAAGCACAATTTCGGGTCGAAGAAGTGCGACGAAACCGACTGGTGCCAGCAACTGCACGAGGTACCACGGTCGATCACCTGAGACCAGATGTCGAATGAGTTTGTCGGGGCGGGTCAACGAGGTGCGCACCAGCCCACCGAAACCGCCAAACGGTAGACGCCACTCGTTGCGGTACGGCACCCCGACTATGCCGCGCATGACTGCGAACATCAGTAGCGCCGCACACCACAGCGACCCGAACAGCGTGACGAGGCCGACTCGTCGATCGCGACGCAATGCCACCCACACACCGAGCGCAGCGACAAAGAGCCCCGTATCTTCCTTCACGCTGAGGATCAACAGCACGGCAAAGGCATATTGCCGCCAGCGATACCCGAGAGCGGCATAGATCGCCCACGCAATCAGCGGAGCAAGTGCGGCATCAGGGTGGAAGTTTTCGCGCCCGGTGTAGGTAAGCGCAGGGTGCGCTAGATAGGCGACGACGGCGACACATGCGTAACTTGGCTCGCCGAGTAGTTCGCGTGTCGCCTTCCACATCGGCACGGCGCCAAGCCCAAGCGCGAGTGCCTGCGCGCCGAACAGCAGACCCGTGCTCGACACCACCCAATACAGCGGCACGAGCGGCAACAAGATAAACGACGTGTGGTCGCCAAAGAGATTGCGACCCATCAGCGTGACGAAGGGTGCGCGCCCCTGCGACAACAGCCAGACGCCTTGGTCGTAAAGACCGAAGTCGTAGGCCGAAGTGCCGAGGCCAAAATGGTCACGGGTGGTGCGCAGTGCAAGCCACAGGGTGTAGAGCACCGTCAATGCGATCGCAACGACGTGCCACGGGGTGAGAACACTGACTCGCTGTCGTGCCGTCGCCAACAACTCGCGCGGGGCGATGGCCATGAGCAGTGTCTAGTCGGCGCTGCCTTGGCTAGCCGACACGCCCTCGCCTGCGCGCACGACGCGGGCGACTGCTGCCAGCACGCCGTTGACGAAGCGACCCGAATCATCTGAGCCAAACCGCTTCGCCAGTCGCACGGCCTCGTTCAAGATCACTGCCGTCGGCACTTCAGCGCGGGCAAGCAACTCAAACACACCAAGACGCAACACGTTGCGATCGGTCGCCAGCATGCGGTCGAGTGACCACGAATGCGAATGACTGGTGAGCAGTTCGTCGATGCGCGCCTGCTGTGCGGTGACCCCGTCGAGGAGCATCGTCGTGAGTTCGTCGAAGGGCACCTGAATGCGCGAGATGGTCTCGTGAGCAGAACAGCGCCGCACGTCAGACTCAAAGAGCACGTTGAAGGCCCGCTCTCGCGCGTCGGAGCGTGGGTCGGCGTCGTGTGCCCAGTCGCTGCGGTCGTCGACA
>RFMM01000061.1 GCA_009927665.1 Actinomycetota bacterium | reverse complement strand
ACCACCATGAATGCTGCCGACACGACGAACGCTGCGCGTCGCTTGCCGTAGTAATCAACCGTTGTTTCTCCCCGATAGAGGCGGCCGAAGCCCGCGATGATGTTCACGACGCAACCACCGTTTCACTCTTGGGTCGAATACCGAGCAACGAGCGATTCTCCATGAACTTGCTGCGGGCAAGCAACAGCATCGCCGGTCGCGTGAAGAACCACACGATTGCAACGTCGGCGAGCGTTGCGAGACCGAGGAAGAACGCAAAACCACGCACCGAGCCGACCGTCAGCCACCACAACACAGCAGCAGCGAGGAACGACACCGTGTCAGCCGCCAGCACCGTGCGCCAAGCGCCTTCGAAGCTGCGCTGTGCCGAGTTGCGCAGTGTGCGACCTGAGGTGAGTTCATCTTTCAGCCGCTCGAAGAAGACGATGTAGCTATCAACTGCGATGCCGATCGACACGATGATGCCTGCGATACCCGACAGCGAGAGTGCGAGCCCGTTGGTCTTCGACAAATAGGTGATGATCGAAAACTGCAAAGCAATCGACACGGTGATGCCGAAGAACACCACAAGCGCAACGAAGCGGTAGTACATCAGCATCAGAAGGAAGACGAGCACTAACCCAACGAGACCAGAGATGATGGCGGCGCGCAACGAGTCGCCACCGAGTGTTGGCGAGACCGTCTGCACTTGCGAGACTGCGAACTTCACGGGCACGGCACCGAACTCGAGCACCTTGGCCAGGTCGCGCGCTTCGGCTTCAGTGAAGTCACCGGTGATCTGCACTTCTCCCCCGGTGAAGACGGCTTCTTGCACCACTGGGGCAGACAACACCTCACCATCGAGCACGATTGCCACTTGTGCGGTGGGGCAGGTCGCATCGCGCGAGAAGCAGCGGGTCGTCAAGGCGTTCCAGATGTCTTCGCCCTCCGCGCCACCGCGCAATTGCACGACGACCGACCACCCCGAGCCTTGAATCGTTGCAGACGCGGTGTTCTCGAACACCAAGCCTGTCGCAGCCACTGGGCCGACCAGATACGCGAGACCGTCTTTGCCGAGCAGCACCTCAGAGCCGGCAGGCGGTTCGTTGGTTGGCGCCCCGGTGGTGACGGCTTCAGGGGTGGCTGCGCCATCTTCTGTCGTCGCGTCTGGGGCGATCGTGGTTTCGGTTGGCGCGGTCGTGTTAGTTGCAATCGTGGTGTCGCTCGCGACCGTGGTCTCTGTCGGCAACGTCGTGTCAGTCATCGGGCGTGCTCCGCGAGACTCGCCCGGGCCACCTTCGTCGGGCACTGTCGTCTCGCTCGGCACGGTGGTCTCGCTCGGCAGCGTTGTTTCGGTCGACGCTGGCGTTTCGGTATCGCCCGTTCCCGCGGTCGGGTCAATCGAACCTGTCTGCAAGACCGGTCGCAGCTGCAAGTCACCGGTGCGACCAACGATGTCGAGGGCGCGCTGCTGGTCTTTGACACCCGGCAGGTTGACGACGACCGTGTCACCTTGACGAATGATTTCGGGTTCAGCAACGCCGATCGAGTCGACACGTGCACGAATGATCTCGACTGCCACTTCAAGCGCAGCGGCGTCGTACTCACCCTCAGGCTGCAACGTGATTGATGCACCACCTTGCAGGTCAAGGCCGAGCGACGGTCGGTTACCGGTGCCAATCGTGGTGCCAATTGCCGCACCAGCAACAACGATGATGCCGATCAACGAGGCAGCGAGGCGGCGCTTCATGTACGTGTGATCATCAACCCAAGAACCGAACGAGCGGTTCGGTGACTACTTCTTGTCTCCGTCGGTGTCGGCTTGCTTGCCAAAACGCTTTGACGCCTTTGCTGGCTTGGGCACGGCGATCGGACTGCCATCCATGTTCACCTTGCTGCCGACGGAACCTTTCACGACCTGCACCTGCACGCCTTCGGCAATCTCGACCCACAAGAAGCGGTCTTCGACGCCAGTAACCAGACCGATGATGCCGTTGGTCAAGAGCACCGAGTCGTTGACCTGAATGGCCGACTGCAGTGCTGCCGTCTCTTTCTGGCGCTTACGCTGTGGGCGCAACAACAAGAAGTACATCACCACGAAGATGAGATGAGCGGCAAGAGGCCGAGAACTCCACCGCCGCCCGAAGACGTCGTGGTCGTTTCTGCGGCAAGGATCAGGCTGAACATGACGACTTACGCTACTGCCAAACGTCGAGCACCTCTTGCCGCAAAACGGCGAAGGAACCCGAAATGATGGCGCTTCTGGCGCGCTGCATGAGGTTCAACGTCCACGCGAGGTTGTGCAGCGACACCAGCCGCGACGCCGTCGG
>RFMM01000183.1 GCA_009927665.1 Actinomycetota bacterium | reverse complement strand
CCCAGGCGCGCGAGCGCTCGACGGCACGCAACCATTGGGCGTGGGCGGCATCGCGTGATGCGACGTCGGTCGACGGTGTAAAGCGGCGCTCAAGTGCCCACCGCGAGGCGATGTCGTCGGTCGAACCCCATACGTCTTCGGCAAGACCGGCCAGATAGGCCGCGCCGATGGCGGTGGTTTCGAGTTCGGTCGGACGCAGCACGTCGACACCGAGTTGGTCGGCCTGCATCTGCAACATGAGGTTCATTACCGCGGCACCACCATCAACCCGCAGATCACGAATCGCCACACCCGACGCGCGGGTCATGGCGTCGACCACGTCGCGGGTTTGCATCACCATGCTCTCGACGGTGGCACGTGCGATGTGCGCACGAGTGGTGCCACGGGTGATACCGAAAATGGCGCCTCGCGCATACGGGTCCCACCAGGGGCTGCCGAGCCCGACGAATGCTGGGACGAGCACGACTCCGCCGGCATCGGGCACGCTTTCTGCGAGCGGACCAACTTCGCTCGAGGCATCAATGATGTTGAGGCCGTCGCGCAACCATTGCACGGCAGCCCCGGTCACAAAGATTGCACCCTCGAGTGCATAGACCGCTGGTTGCGAATCGAGTTGCCATGCCACCGTGGTGAGCATGCCCTGGGTCGGCGCCGGACACGACGTGCCGACATTCAGCAACACGAAACTGCCGGTGCCATAGGTGTTCTTGGCGCTGCCCGGTGTGAAACACGCTTGGCCAAAGAGCGCCGCTTGCTGATCGCCGGCAATGCCACTCACGGGCACACCAGCGGGAATCGCGCCGTCGGCAATCGTCGTACCGATGCGACCGCTCGAGGGGCAAACCTCGGGCAACTGGTGTTTGTCGACGCCGAACAGCGCGCACGTGTCATCGCTCCAGCGCAGCGTGCGAATATCGAACAACATCGTGCGCGATGCATTGGTCACGTCGGTCGCGAAGGCAGCACCACCCGTGAGTCGGTGCACGAGAAATGCATCGATCGTGGCGAACGCAAGGTTCTTGTTGCGTGCAACTTCGGTGTTGCGCAACAGCCACTCGACCTTTGAGCCTGAGAAATACGGGTCGAGCACGAGTCCGGTGGTCGAGCGAACGAGGTCGAGATGCGGCGAAAGTTCATCGCAGCGTGCAGCCGTTCGACGGTCTTGCCACACGATGGCGCGATGCAACGGGGCCCCTGTCATGCGGTCGATCGCCACCACGGTCTCACGTTGATTGGTGATGCCAATGGCGGCAATCGGTTCGCTGACTCGCGCGCACACCGACTGCAATGTGGCGCGCACGGCCTGCCAGATTTCCTCGGCGTCATGCTCGACCCAGCCGGGTTGCGGATAGTGCTGTGTGAACTCGCGATAGTCGGCGATTGACGCACGGCCGTCGGCAAACACCGCACGCGTGCGCACCCCCGTCGTGCCTGCATCTATAGCGAGTACAACGCCAGAAGTGGCCATGGCGTGAGATTAGTTGCGTATCTCGCAGGGCAACTCAACGACGAAGCGCGCGCCAGGTTCGCCGTCGCGACGGGCCTCAACCCAAACTCGACCGCCGTGCAGCCGCACGTGTTCGCGCACGAGGGCGAGCCCGAGCCCCGCACCTTCGCCAGCCCCGCGTTTGCTGGCCCCAGCCCCGCGGGCGAATCGTTCGAAAATGTGGGGCGCATCGGTGCTCGAAACACCGTCACCGCGGTCTTCAACAGCAATCCACACGTGCGAAGCCGAGTCATCGGCAGGGCACACGTGCACCGTCGCTGCACCACCGCCGTGCGAACGAGCATTATCAATGAGATTGGCGACGACACGCGCAAGTCGTCGACGATCGCCGCTCAACGTGGTTGGCTGCAGCGCTCGTCAATGTGCAGCGCTGTGCGTGGCATGCTGCTGGCGAGCACCGACTGTTGCACGAGTTCGGCGACACGCAACATGTCTCGGTTGAGGCGAATGGCTCCGGCGTCGTAGCGCGAGATTTCGAGTAAGTCTTCCACCATGCCGCTAAATCGAGCGACGTCGGCGACCAGAAGATCGAGAGCTGCCTGACTGCGCTCGGTCAGCTCGTCACGGCGTGACGACATCACCTCAACCGACGCCGCCAGTGTCATCAGTGGAGAACGCAACTCGTGGCTGACGTCGCTGGCGAATCGGGCATCACGCTCGACACGATCTTGCAGTCGCGCCACCATGTCGTTGAACGATTCAGTCAGCGCATTGAGGTCGGGGTCGTCGGTGGGCTCGAGTCGAGTGTCGAGACGGCCTTCGGCGATGGCGCGAGCGGCGTCAGCGGCACCGGCGAGCGGCCGCACGACGCGTTCGCTGGCCAGAATGCCGAGCAACAGACCGACGAGCAACGTGATGGCGGCAGCCGCAAACAGTGCAATGCGCAAACTGTCAAGCGTCTCGGCGATCACTTGGTTGCTGATGCCCAGCTCACCCTCACGCTCGATCAGGTTCGAGCGGGTGAGTGTGTAGGTGAGAAATGTCAACACCCCCGACAAGATCAGGGCACCGATACCGAAGGTCAGCAAGATTCGGGTGCGCAGACCCATGCGTCGAGGGCGGTGTCGCCGCACGAACCCACGGGCGCGTTTGGTAACCGAGAGATCGTCAGGGCGAACGGGGCTGGTCACGATGTCACTGCGCTCGTCGCGATGTCACTGCGTTCGTCACGATGTCACTGCGCTCGTCACGCCTGCAGTCGATAACCGAGACCGCGCACCGTCACCACGTGGCGCGGTTCGGCGGGGTCGCGCTCCACCTTCATGCGCAGTCGTCGTACGTGCACGTCGACGAGTCGCCCGTCGCCGAAATAGTCGTATTCCCACACGCGCTTCAAGAGCGTTTCGCGACTGAAGACACCGCTCGGGTTTTCGGCAAGCACGCACAGCAAACGAAACTCGGTTTTCGTGAGAGGAACTTCTTCACCTGCGAGGGTCACACGACCCTCTTCGGGAATGATGACGAGATCGCCGAACACGAGGTTTTGGTGCTGATGATCGACGGTCTTGATGCGTCGCAAGAGGGCCCGAATTCGCGCCGAGAGTTCTTTGGGGGCGAACGGCTTGGTGAGATAGTCGTCAGCACCGGCTTCAAGACCGGCGACCACGTCGTGGGTATCGCTGCGTGCGGTCACCATCACGATCGGCACACTGCTCGATGAGCGAATCTTGCGACACAATTCGAAACCGTCGATGCCAGGCAGCATGATGTCGATGAGCACCACGTCAGCTGGTGTCATGCTGAACTTTTCGGCGGCATCTTCGCCGTTGGCTGCCTCGTCGACGACCCAGCCTTCTTCTTCCAGCGCGAGTCGCACCGACGTGCGAATGCGCTCATCGTCTTCCACCGTCAAAATGCGCGTAGACACCGAGCACCAAGGTAGTGCTGGTCGGGGAGCGTGCGACGAGATACGCGCGTAGGTGCGCCTGCCGCGAGCTATGAGTGCGGATGCTTGCGTTGTGCCGCAGTCAGCAACGCAGAGAGCGCATCGAAGACCCCGGGTGCCGCAATCAAGGTTTCTGCAGGGCGCAGGGGTCTGCCTGCGTAGTCGCCGACAAGTGCCCCTGCCTCGCGGGCGATGACCTCAGCGGCGGCGATGTCCCAAGCGTGCAGATTCTCTTCGAAGTACGCGTCGAGTCGACCGCAGGCAACGAAACAAATATCGACTGCGGCCGCGCCCATGCGGCGCACATCGCGAATCTGGTGGATGAACTCGGTGACGCGCCGCGACTGCACCGTGCGCTGGGCTGGCGTGTAACTGAAGCCAGTGGCAACCAGGGCCTTGCTTAAGTCAGTGATCGACGAGCACCGAATCGCGTGGCCGTTGAGCGTTGCACCTCGACTGCGTTCGGCAAGAAACATCTCATCAAGATCGGGCAGATAGACCGCGCCAACGAGGCCGCCGTCGGCGTCGCGGGCGCCAATGGACACGCACCAGGTGGGCAAGCCGTACATGAAACTCGTGGTGCCGTCGATTGGGTCGACGAGCCACTCGACACCCGAAGTGCCCTGGTGGGCGCCGCCTTCTTCGCCGACGATGCTGTCGTCGGGTCGTGCGGCACGCAGACCCTCAACGATCATCGCCTCGGCCTCGCGGTCGAACTTGGTCACCATGTCGGTGTCGGTCAGTTTGGTGCCGACGACCTGCATACCTTGGGCGCGACCATTACGCGCGTGGTGGCCGGCACGACGTGCGAGATCGGCGGCGAGGGTGATGAGCGATTGCATCAGCGTGTCGGGTCGGTGTCGTCTGGGCTGTTGCGTTCGCGCCATTCGCCAACGGCTCGCAGACCGAGCACCGCCACCACGCTCATCCCCAGCGCAAAGCCCACCGAACCCACCAACATGCCGATGCCAGTTGGCACTGCGCACTCACCAGTGCACTGCACGTCGACGAGGGCGTAGCCAATGGTGCCGCCAGCGAGGCCAGCGACCAACACCGACGAGAACGCCACCACGCGCGCGGTGCGCGATGGCAAAGCCGACAATGATCGTTCGTTCATGACCCCAACACCGTATTACTAGCGTTGCGCGCATGGCGGCACTTGCCGACAACGTTGCCGTTCGGCGCATTCTGCACGTCGACATGAACGCATTCTTCGTGGCGTGCGAACTGTTGCGCCGCCCCGAACTTGTGGGCCGACCGGTCGTCGTCGGCGGCTCGGCGCAGCGCGGTGTCGTGGCGGCCGCGTCATATGAGGCCCGTCAGTTTGGTGTGAAGAGCGCCATGGCGTCGGCACAGGCACAGCGCCTTTGCCCGCACGCAGTGTTTCTCGACGGTGACCATGAGTACTACGGCGACATCAGCGCACGAGTCTTCGAGGTCTTCCACCACTTCACGCCACTCGTCGAAGGGCTTTCACTCGACGAAGCCTTTCTCGATGTCACCGGTGCCCAACGAATGTTCGGAGCCGCCGAAGCGATCGCCTACCGAGTTCGCGATGCGGTTCGCGAACAGGTGGGCTTGCCCTGCAGTGTCGGGGTAGCAACTTCGAAGTTCATTGCGAAACTGGCCACCGAATTCGCCAAACCGCGGGCCAGTCGCGATCGCATTGACCCAGGGCCCGGCGTATTCGAAGTTGCACCCGGCAGCGAAGTTGCGTTCTTGCATCCGCTCGAGGTGGGCATGTTGTGGGGCGTCGGGCCGGTCACGCTCGAGAAGCTGCATCGGCTCGGGCTGCGCACGGTGGGTGATGTCGCAGCGTGCGACCGTCGTGTGCTGGCCGCCGCCCTAGGGGTTGGATTGGCGGAACACTTGTACGACCTCAGTCACGCCATAGACGACCGGTTGGTTGAGCCAGATCGTCAGACCAAATCGATTGGCAGCGAAGAGACGTTCTCAGAAGATGTGCTGTCGCCGGCCACGTTGCGTCGCCACCTCTTGCGCATGTCTGACACGGTGGCGCGTCGCTGCCGAGAACAGGGTCTTGCCGCCCGCACCATCACGCTCAAGATTCGCTATGGCGACTTCTCGACCATCACTCGTTCACACACCACTGCTGAACCCCTCGACACGAGCCAGGCAATCATCGGCGAGATTGACGAACTTCTGCCCGATATCGACATCGCCCGCGGAATACGCCTAGCGGGGGTGAGCGCCCGCAACTTCGCTGAGCCCGACACTCAGATGCAGTTGTTCGACGGTGATGAACAGCAGACCCAGAACGCGAATTGGGGGATTGCCTCGCGCGCCATTGATCGCATTCGCCGGCGTTTCGGCGACGATGCCATCTCGACAGGGCCCGACGCCGAGACAGAGAGCACACCTTGGGGGCCGCAACGCGAGTGACCTCTGTCGAATGCGCAAAGGGCTGGGTGCGTCGTGACAAGTGCCGACTACGCTCGCAAGGCAAGAGAGGAGCCACCCGTGCCACTGTCTGACAACGAACAACAGATCTTGCGGCAGATCGAAGCGCAACTTGAGTCTGACGAGCGCTTTGCCCAGGCGGTGTCTCCCTCTGGTTTATACCGACCAGCGGTTCGGCGCGTGCGATGGGCGGTGCTCGGCGCGGTGTTGTCGCTCGGCTTGGTGTTCGTTGGCTTGCAGTTTCACTTCACCGCTGGCTTCGCTGGTTTTGTCTTGATGCTCGCCTGCATGTTGGTGATTGAACGCGAGTTGCGTTCGATGGGCAAGGCCGGAGTGCGCGATCTGTCGGCGGTGTTGCGCACCACTCGCGAGAACGCCCGCAAGATGCGCGACCAGATGGGCCGCGAGCAGTAACCCAGTCGGAAGACCGCAGCGCATGACCCGTGAGCGGGCGTATCTCGCGGTCGACATCGGCGGAACAAAACTCTCTGCCGGAATCGTCTCGTTGGCGGGCAAGGTGTTGGCGCAAGACCGCACGCCGACACCTCGTGATGGCGTGTGGGATGCCCTCGCTGCTCTCGTCTCGCGTGTGCAGGCATCGCGTGATGTCGACGTTGTCGCATGCGGGGTGGGCTGCGGTGGGCCGATGTCTGACCAGGGCGACAAGGTGTCGAACCTGCACATCACGAGTTGGAGCGACTTCCCGCTGCGGTCATCGCTCGCCTCGCTCACCGGTTTGCCAACCTTCGTCGACAACGACGCCAAGGCCGTGGTCTTGGGTGAAACCTGGTGTGGTGCAGCGGTCGGGTGTCGAGATGTCATCGGCATGGTCGTGTCGACGGGCGTCGGCGGTGGCATCATCAGCGACGGTCGCTTGCTTGACGGCAACACCGGCAATTCGGGTCACATCGGTCACGTGTGCGTCGCCCCAGGCGGGCGGCGCTGCAAATGTGGGGCATACGGATGCCTCGAAGCGCAAGCATCAGGCACCGCAATCGCCGAAATGACGGGCCGACCCGCTGCCGAAGCCTCGCTCGCGGTGATCGAGCAGACGGGCATCTACGTGGGGCGGGCAGTTGCGTCGGTTGCGGTGTTGCTCGACCTTCGTCTCGCAGTTATCGGAGGTTCGGTCGCACTCGGATTCGGTGACCCCTTTTACTCAGCGGTGCAAGCCGAGGTCGACCGTCAGGCATCAATCAAGTTTTCACGGGGAGTTCAGGTGCGACCAACTGGGCTCGGCGCAGATGCTCCGCTCGTTGGTGCCGCCGCCGTTGCGCGTCGACACGTGGAGTAGCGTCAGCCCCATGCGACCGACCTATTCCGCCGAAGCCGAGGCCTATCGCGAGAAGGTTCAGGCGTTTCTCGCCGAGAAGCTTCCCGCAAATTGGAAAGGCATCGGCGCCCTTGATGGCGACGAACTTGAGACGTTCATCAAAGAGTGGCGAGTGCACCTGGCCCAGGCTCGATATCTGGCTCCGGGTTGGCCGGCCGAGTTTGGCGGCGGTGGTCTCTCAGCGCTCGAGCAGGTGATCGTGGCGGAAGAGTTCACGCGCGCCGGCGTGCCGACTGGCGCGATGAACGATGTCTTCGGCATTCAGATGCTCGGCAACACGCTGTTGCTCTTCGGCACCGAAGAACAAAAGCGCCACTATCTGCCACGCATCATTTCGGGCGACGACGTGTGGTGTCAGGGCTACAGCGAACCCAACGCCGGCAGCGACCTCTCAAATCTCGGTCTCAAGGCTGAACTTGATGGCGACGAGTGGGTGCTCAATGGCCAAAAGATCTGGACCTCCGCCGGCCATCTTGCGACGCACATCTTTACGCTCGCACGAACCGATCCGACCGCACCGCGCCACAAGGGAATCTCGTTCCTCTTGGTTGACATGCGTCAGCCGGGCATTGAGGTGCGGCCGATCCGAATGATTTCGGGCGAAAGCGAATTCAACGAGGTGTTCTACACCGACGTGCGCGTGCCGAAGGCCAACGTCGTTGGTGGCGTGAACAACGGCTGGGCCGTCGCGATGGCGTTGCTCGGTTTCGAACGCGGCGAGGCAGCGGCAACCGGCCCGATTCGATACGAAGCCGAGTTCGACCGCTTGCTGGCGCTGGCCAATGAACGTGGCGTCGCGAACGACCCGCGCATTCGTCAGCGACTTGCGTGGTGCTATTCGAAGGTGCAGATTATGAAGTATCTCGGGCAGCGCACGCTCACGAAGTTCCTCGCTGGTCACCATCCGGGCCCTGATGCGGCAATCTCCAAGTTGTATTGGAGCGAGTATCACAAGAAGTCGACCGAACTCGCGCTTGACATCATGGGCGTTGATGCGTTGGTTCCCGTCGGTCGAAAGCCCAGCACCTCGTTTCAGACCGACGACAGCGGTGCGGCGAACTCGTCGATGAGTTGGGCGATGACGTTCTTAAATGCGCGAGCCGGCACGATCTACGCGGGTTCTTCGCAGATTCAGCGCAACATCATCGGCGAGATGGTGCTCGGTCTGCCCAAAGAACCGCGCCCGAAGTAGGGGCGTGATGAACGCGACGGGCCTGTGGGCCGTCGTGCGTCGACCGTGGTTGTGGTCGGTTGCCGTGCGGCAAGCAGTGCGACTTGCCCCGAACCGCTGGTGGTGCCGCGCACCGTTCTTGCCGTTGCCAGACCGGCGATATCTCGGTTTTCGGCTCGAGACGCAGTACGGTAATGCCGTGCACAACGCTGAACCGCATGACCTCGTGACGTATCTCGCGTGGTGCCGTTCGTACCAGCGCGCGTTGCGTAGGAAGAGAGCCAGGGGGTAACGAGATGCGCAGCGCGCTCGTTCTCAATGGGACGTTCGAGCCGCTGAGCGTGGTCTCGGCACGTCGGGCCATCTGCCTCGTGCTGTCAGAGAAGGCCGAGATCGTCGAAGACGATGGCACCGAGATTCGCGCTGCGTCGTGGTGATGCGTGGTCCGCTTGTGATTCGATTGAACTACGTCGTGCGGGCTCCGTTTCGGCGGCGCACCGCGTTGTCGCGACGGGCCGTCTTTG
This sequence comes from Actinomycetota bacterium, assembly GCA_009927665.1. Classification (GTDB taxonomy): domain Bacteria; phylum Actinomycetota; class Acidimicrobiia; order Acidimicrobiales; family Ilumatobacteraceae; genus F1-60-MAGs027. The sequence goes on along the minus strand of RFMM01000183.1, from coordinate 48,108 downwards.
CCCGCGACGGCTACAAGTGTCAATACTGCGGCAAGCCGGCCGACTCGATCGACCATGTCATGCCGCGCTCGCGTGGTGGTGAGCACACGTGGGAAAACGTGGCGGCGGCATGCAGGCGATGCAATCTGCACAAGCGCGATCGAACGCCGAATGAGGCGGGCATGATTCTCGCCAAAACACCGCATACGCCGCGCGACATGGCGTGGATCACCACTGCCGTGGGTCGCGTGCCCGAGGCGTGGAAGCAGTATCTGCTGATCGCCTCGTGACGAGTGCCGGCGAGCTGCACGCTCGTCCGATCAGTAACGAGGCGCTGGTCGAAGTGCTGCAGATCTCGCGACCCGCGGTGGTGTTGGGCAGCACCCAGTCGTTTGACCTCGTTGACACTGATCGCGCAGCAGCGCTGGGGTTCGAGGTCGTTCGCCGCCGCAGCGGGGGAGGTGTGGTGATTCTGCAACCCGATGACCACGTGTGGATTGACGTGACCGTGCCGCGGGGTCACCCGCTCTGGCACGACGACGTCGAACGCGCCACCTGGTGGTTGGGTGAAGCGTGGTGCGAGGCACTGGCTGCGACGTTCGGTGGGGGCGATTCGGTTGAGGGCGACACAGGCTGGGCGGTGCATCGCGATCGCCTCGTAGCCCGCGGTGGCGATCGCAGCGTATGTTTCGCCGCCCTCGGGCCCGGCGAGGTCACCCGAGAGGGGCGCAAAGTGGTGGGCATTGCGCAACGCCGCACCAAAGACGCCGCCAGGTTTCAGTGCACGGTGTTTCGCTCGATAGATGTGGCCCTGTACTCGTCTCTGTTGCGTGACGTCGTTGCTTCGGGTCTCGGCGAAGCTGCCGGAGTTGGTGAAAAGCTGAGCGCCATTGCTGGTGCCGTAGTACTGCGACTCAGCGAAGCCTTGGGCTAGGCGGACGCGTACATTCCGCCGGCCCGCACCTGGCGTGCATATGCGCCATCGTGTGCCATGAGCTCGTGATGCGTGCCCTGTTCAACGATTCGACCATGTTCAAGCACCACGATGCGATCGGCATTGGTGATTGTCGAGAGTCGATGCGCGATCACCACCGACGTGCGTCCACGCATTGCCTCGTCAAGGGCCGCCTGCACGAGGGATTCGTTCTCGTTGTCGAGGTGACTTGTTGCCTCGTCGAGAATCATCACCACGGGGTTCTTCAGCAGTAGTCGCGCAATTGCAAGGCGCTGTTTTTCTCCGCCCGAAAAGCGGTAGCCACGTTCGCCCACAATCGTGCGGTAGCCATCGGGTAACGCCGAAATCGTGTCGTGAATTCGGGCGCCCCTGCATGCGGCCTCGATGTCTTCGAGCGTGGCGTCGGGTCGTGCGTATCGCAGGTTGGATTCGATGCTTTCGTGGAACAAGTGCGGGTCCTGCGAGACCACGCCGATTGCTGCATGCAGCGAGTCGCTCGTGAGATCGCGCACGTCGATGCCGTCGAGTCGGATGGCTCCTGACGTCACGTCGTAGAGGCGCGGGATGAGTGCCGCCAGTGTCGACTTGCCGGATCCCGAGGGGCCGACAATTGCAACGTTTTCGCCCGACTCGATCTTGAGCGTGATGTCGGTTATCACGTCATGATCGGGGTCGCCCGTCGGGGCGCCAGGTGCTTCGAGGGACGGTATGGCCACCTCGGCGGCTGGCGGATATCGAAACGTGACATGGTCGATGTCGATTCGTCCACGAGATTCGATCAGATCAATAGCGCCTGCTCGATCGACGACGGACATGGGGGCATCGAGCACCTCAAAAACGCGGTCAAAGCTGACGAATGAGGTGAGGAGCTCCACCCGCGCATTGCTCAATGCCGTCAGCGGCATGTACACCCGAGTGACCAAGGCTGCCAGCGCCACGAGTGTGCCGGAGGTGATATCGCCAGACACCACGAGCTGGGCGCCGATTCCGTAGACGGCGACGGCGCCCAGTGCCCCCACCAAACCGAGAGCAACAAAAAACACCCGTCCATACATCGCAGCAAGGACTCCGGAGTCGCGCACGCCGGCGGCACGACCGGAAAACGCATCCACCTCATCTCGATGGCGGCCAAACAGTTTCACCAGGAGTGCACCAGACACGTTGAACCGTTCCTGCATCTGGGTGTTCATCTGTGCATTGAGGTCCATCTGTCTTGCTGCAATTGTTTGCAGGCGCTTACCCACGCGACGCGCGGGAATGATGAAAGCTGGCAACACGACGAGCGACAGCAAGGTGAGCCGCCACTCCAGTGCGAGCATGGCGGCGACGGTGGTGACGAGCACCACGGCGTTGCTCACCGCCGTGCCAAGCGTGGAAGTCACCGCGCTCTGTGCCCCAATGACGTCGTTGTTGAGTCGACTGATGAGCGAGCCGGTTTGAGTGCGGGTGAAGAACGCAATCGGCATGCGTTGCACCTTGTTGAAGAGTGCGACCCGAAGGTCGTAGATCAAGCCCTCGCCCACGCGTGCTGAGCCCCAGCGCTGCACGATGGCCAGTGCTGCTTCGGTAAGGGCCGCGGCCACAGCCGCTAGCGCCAGCAACCACACCAACGCTCGGTTGCCTTCGGGAATGGCGGTATCGAGAATCGCCCGAAACACGAAGGGTGGAATGATGGCCACCAGAGCTGAGACCAAGATGGCGGCGAGAAAAATGCCGATGGTGGTTCGGTATGGCCGGGCGAAGCGCCACACACGGCGCAGGGTTTCACGCTCGAGCGACGTGCCTGCAACGGCGTCGGCGTGACGCGGCAGCAGGGCGTGGGGGTGCATCTGCACCTCGTGACGATACCGATGACGACGTGCTGAGGGGTCTCCTGGGTGGGGTCTCCTCGGTGGGGGCACCGCGGGGCTAAGGGGACGCGGAGTGGAGCCGAGGTGGGGGTCCATCGAGCCAAGTGGGGAGTAATGGTTGACAGTGGGGAGAAATGGTGTAGCGTCTGCTGGCGGTGGGGAAACCCACCACGGGGTCCGGATCACCGGATGGGAAGGAGGCAAGCGACATGTTCGTTGGAGTCCACGAACGACAACTCGATCCGAAAGGTCGCGTTGCCTTGCCGGCGGCGTTTCGTCCGCGCCTCGAACCGCGGTGCTATCTCGCGCTGGGCAATGACAAGTGCGTAGACGTGCTTACTGCCGAAGCCTTCGAGCGTGTCGCCAACGACGTGATGGAAAAGGTGCGTCGCGGCGAGATGACTCGCGCACAACAGCGTGCACTGGCAGCGAGCGCGGTCGAAGTCACCATCGACGCGCAGGGTCGCATCAACATCGATGAAAAACTGCGTGAGTACGCCGGCCTGGTGCTCGACTCACGCGTCATCATCAGCGGCTCGTTCGACCGCTGCGAAATCTGGGACCCTACTCGCCACCAACGCGTGAGCGAAGCCGGCACGCAAGAAATGGCAGGGGGCGCGGCGTGACACCGCTGGGCAGTGCATCGCAGATGCACATCGCAGCGCCGTGCATCGCAGCGCCGTGCACCTCATCGTTGTGGGTCGCGGCACCGTGCGACACGAGTCGTCACTACAACAACAGAAAGGAGCACCGAGGCACGCTTCGACGCGACCACTGGTCTCGTTGAGGTTTCGCTCATCAGCAGTCTCCCGGTCAGCAAAGATGGACAGCCCCAACTCCGCCCGCTTCCGTCTTCGCCATCCGGGGAGAAATCCCGGAGGCACATGTTGGCCGGGGGGCTGCTGGTGAGCGAGACACACGAACCGGTGATGCTCGCCGAGATTGTCGAACTGTTTGCAGAGATTCCCGACGGGGTGTTGCTCGACGCGACACTCGGTCTCGCGGGTCATGCCACGGCGATACTCCGGCGTCATTCAGGTCTGCGAGTTGTCGGAATCGACCAAGACGATATGGCAATCACCAATGCGCAGCACGTAAAGACAACGCTCGGTGCCGACGCCGCGCGCTTCGATGCCTTTCGTGGTCGCTTTGATGATGCCGCCCGCACGCTGCGAGCTGTTGGTGTCGAGCACTTGTCGGGAGCCTTGTTCGACCTCGGCGTTTCGTCGCCCCAACTCGATGTCGCCGAACGAGGTTTCTCGTATCGCCACGAGGCGCGCCTCGATATGCGCATGAATCGCAGCGCGGCTCTCAGCGCGTGGAACATCGTGAACGAATACAGCGTTGACGCACTCGCAGATCTCTTACAGCGCAATGCCGACGAGCGGTTTGCGAAGCGCATCGCAACCGCAATCGTCGCCGCGCGACCGATCGACACCACGACACAGTTGGCGGAAATCGTGGTGTCGGCGATTCCTGCAGCCACTCGACGCACGGGTGGTCACCCCGCCAAGCGCACGTTTCAGGCGTTGCGAATCGAGGTAAATAGCGAACTCGACATCTTGCCCGGCGCACTGCGCGACGTGATGTCGATGGTTACGCCGGGTGGCCGAATCGCCGTGCTGTCGTATCACAGCGGTGAAGACCGCATCGTCAAGCAGGTGATGCGTGATGCCGAAACCGATCACAGTCAACCCAACATCGCCACCCCATATGCCCACCCGTCGCGCACGGCCCCCCGTGCGTGGCGCAAGGTGCGGGTGGCGAAAACTCCGACAAGCGATGAAGTGCGCCGCAACCCGCGCGCGGCATCGGCCAAATTGCGAGTGATGCAGCGATGCGAGGTCTCTGCATGACTTCGGCAGCCACCGCTCGTGCGCGCGCTCGTCGTCAGTTGCAACACGGCGACGCAGTGCCTGAGATACTGCCGAGTTCGCCCGCCTCTCGCGCTACGACCCGACCGAATCTGCGCATCGTTCCGCGCCCCGAGTCGACCGCGACCTCGCATCGCAGCACCTTGTCGAAGCTCAGCATGTTCGTGGTCGGTCTCAGCATCTTCATCATCTTGGTGATCGTGTTTCAGGCGACCATTGCCGAACAGCAATTGCGACTTGATCGGGTGTCGGGTGATTTGCGAATGGCCGAGACGCACTACGACAACTTGCGCCAACAACGTGCAGAGTTGCTCGCACCCGCACGTCTTCGGGAAGAAGCGATGATGCTCGGCATGTATCAGGGGCTCACCGCAAAATTCGTTGAGGTGCCTGCAGAAGTGATTGCCGCCGTGCTGATCAGCACGGCCGATATGGACCCGATGTTTGCCGACCCGCCGGCGGGCGTCGCTGCTGAGCGGGCGCTGAGGGTGCAAGAGGTGTCGACACCGTCTGCGGCACAGCCTGCGACACCGTCCGCAGCAGCACAGCAACCCGCGGCAGCACCGCAACCGACGGGCCGCAAGATCATCCCCATCGGCAATGAAGCGATGATGCCATGAGCGACACCGCGCCACTGCGCCGACCGCGACGAGCACGTCGAGAAGAGCCGCCGCGCAGCCTTGGCAGCGGCCTCGGTGAGATCTTCACGGGTTTGTCGCGCTACGGCGTGAACAAGATGACCACCAACATCCACGCTGGCGACATGCGCAAGCGCATCTCGGTGATGTTCGGCGTGCTGCTTCTGGCGCTCTTCGTGGTGTTTGCCCGTGTGGTGACACTGCAAACCTGGCGTGCGCCGGTGTATCAGGCCTACAGCCAGGCACAGCGCACACGAGAGCAAGTGATTCCGGCTGAGCGCGGCAGCATCCTCGACCGCGATGGCAACGAGTTGGCAATCGCGATTCCGGCTCGCACCATTTTCGCTGATCCGCGCGAGGTCACTGACCCAGTCACCACGGGGCGAGCGCTCGCGACGGTATTGCAGCTGACGCCCGAAGAAGAGTTCAACCTCGTGCGTCGCATGCAGAACAAGAACTCGTCGTTTGCCTACGTTGTGCGTCAGGTCGATTCGAGTATCGCGAAAGCAGTGGCCGATCTCAACCTGCCGGGCATCGGCTCATATCGCGAGTATGGGCGAGCACTCACGAGTGAGGGTCTGCGACCGATCGTCGGCCGTGTCGACCCCGATGGTCTCGGAACCGGCGGGCTCGAGTTGCAATACGACGCTGCGTTGACGGGTGTCAATGGATTCGTGCAACGCGAGGTGAACAGCCGCGGGCAGAGCATCGCGTCGGCGCAAAACGAATACAAAGACGCCCAATCGGGTGACAACCTCATCACGACGATTCATCGCACCCTGCAGTTTCAGGTCGATGGAATCCTCACGCAACAAGTCGAACGGCTCATGGCTCGCAGCGGCGTTGCAATCGTGATGCACACGAAGACCGGCGAGATCTATGCCATGTCGAGCGTGCGGCGCAACGATGACGGTACCTACACGAGCAATTCAGGCAACATCGCAGCCGTCGAAGCCCATGAACCTGGCTCGGTGGCGAAGGTGTTCAGTGTCGCCGCAGCCATTGAAGAAGGCAAAGTGACGCCCGAGACCAAGTTCCTCGTGCCGGGCAAGCAGGTGTTCAACAAGGGCACGCAATGGGAACAAGAGATCAAAGACGCATACCCGCACGGTCTCGAGCAAATGACGGTGCGCAAGATTCTGGTCGACTCATCGAACCTTGGCACGGTGCAGATTTCTGAGACGCTCAGCACCGAACGCAACCGTCAGTGGCTCTCGGCATTCGGATTCGGCGAGAAAACATCGCTCAAGTTTCCGGGTGAATCGAAAGGTCTCTTGAAGCTGGCGCGCAATTGGCAGGGCACCGAGAAGTTCACGTTCGCCTATGGTTACGGCTACGGCTCAACGGCGATACAACTCGTGTCGGCCATCAACGTGGTTGCCAACGACGGCGTCTACATCGGCCCGAAACTGGTGAGTGAAGTGGTGAAGGCCGACGGCACTCGTGAGACGACGGCGGCTTCACCGACGCGTCGAGTGTTGTCGAGTGCGACGGCGGCGACGATGCGCACGCTGATGACTGATGTGGTGTGTTACGGCACCGCGCAGTTGGCCAAGATGCCCGGACTCTCCGTCGCGGGCAAGACCGGCACGGGCTACATTCGCCAAGACAACGGCACCTACCTGAAAGACGACGGCTCGCGCGCCTACTTCGCCTCATTCGTCGGATTCCTGCCCGCGTCAAACCCCGAATACACGGTGCTGGTGTCGGTTGATGAACCCGATCCGGGTTCACGCGATCGTTTCGGTGGCACCGCTGCAGCACCCGTGTTTGCGCGTATCGGTCAAGTCATCGTGAACGAGCTCGACCTGCGACCATCACCCGGCGATACGGGTTGCGTCGGTTCGCGACCCGCAGAACTCGGACCAGGGCATTAGCGATATGGCTTCGCTCGGTGAAGTGCTCGCACGAGTCGACGCGAGCGAAGTTGCGCGCGGTGATTTTCGAGTGTCGGGTGCGACCAACGTCGACATTTCAGACGTAACGCATGACAGTCGCACGGTGCAACGCGGCTCGCTCTTTTGCTGCGTGCCTGGCGAACAACGCGACGGTCACGACTTTGCCGTAGAAGCAGCCCAAGCTGGGGCAACCGCGCTGTTGGTTGAGCGCGAAGTGCCTGGCGCACATGTGACGCAAGTGGTGGTGCGTGATGTGCGGCGCTCGATGGGATACGTCTCGGCCGCCTTTCACCAGCACCCGAGTCGCGCGCTCACCGTCGTAGGTGTGACGGGCACCAACGGCAAGACCACGACGGCACAGATGCTCGGCGCAATTCTCTCGCAGAGCGGCAAACGCACGAGCGTGTTCGGCACGCTCACGGGCACTCGCACCACACCAGAGGCGCCCGAGTTGCAGCGCACGCTGGCACACGAACGCGCAAAAGGCACGACGGCCGTGGTGATGGAAGTGTCGTCACACGCACTTGCACTGCAGCGAGTTGCTGGCATGCACTTTGCGGCAGCGATCTTCACCAACCTCGGTCATGATCATCTCGACTTCCATCGCACTCACGACGCCTACTTTGCGGCCAAGGCAAGCCTCTTCTCGTCGACCTACACGACGCTCGCTGTGCTGAATCGAGACGATGCATACGGTCGCAAGATTGCCGACTCGACAGACGTCGATGTGGTGACCTTTGGTCGTGACGATGCCAGCGCCGTCACCGTCGATGCATCGCAGGCGCAGTTCACCTGGCGTGGGGCCCAGGTGCGCTATGGCATCGGTGGCGACTTCAATGTTCTCAATGCTCTCGCTGCTGCCACGGCGGCGGCCAGTCTGGGCATCAGCGTCACTGACGTGGTGTCGGGATTGGCCGCCGTTGGGCGAATCGCCGGACGCTTCGACAATGTCAACGCTGGTGGCGACTTCGCCGTCATTGTGGACTACGCGCATACACCCGAGGCGCTGCGCAACGTCTTGTCGTCGGCACGGGCTCTGCTCGGCACCGGCAGCGGTCGTGTCACCGTCGTGTTCGGATGCGGTGGCGACCGCGACCCGAGCAAGCGTGCCGAGATGGGTGCGGCAGCCGTGGCGGCCGACTCGATCATCATCACGAGCGACAACCCACGGCACGAGTCACCTCAGGCCATCATCGACGCAATTGTCGGAGGAATCCCAGACTCTGAACGCGCCAGAGTGCTCGTCGAGGTTGACCGTCGTCGCGCCATCGGTCGAGCCATTGCCGACGCTCGTCGCGGCGACGTGGTCATCATCGCGGGTCGTGGTCACGAGTCAATGCAGTCGGTAGCTGGTCGCGAGGTGCCGTTTGACGACGCGGTAGTGGCGCACGAAGTGTTGGGGGCAGCGTCGTGATCTCGATTCTCCTGGCCGGTGGTATCGCCATCGTTCTGTCGCTCGTCTTCACGCGCGGCCTTATGGCGTTCTTTGCGCGTCTCGGCAAAGGTCAACCGATTCTCGGCGCCGAAGATCGCGGTCCGCAGCACCACATGCACAAGCAGGGCACTCCGACGATGGGCGGCATCGGTATTCTGCTCGCGGCATTCATCGGTTGGGTGATACCGCACGCGCGCGCTGGTCTTGCGTTTTCTGATCAAGCGCTCATCATGTGGCTCACCATTTTCGTTCTCGCAGCGATTGGTTTTCTTGACGACTACCTCAAGGTGCGTCGTCAACACAATCGCGGCATCTTCTGGAAGAAGAAGGGCTGGATCACCTTCGGCATCGTCGTCTTACTGATGTGGTTGCTCGCCGCTCAAACCAGTGTGAGCGAGACGATTTCTTTCACACGTGCCGCAGTGCCCGGCTGGGACGTCAGCACGCCGGTGTGGATCATCTGGACCGCGCTCATGGTGTGGGCAACCACCAATGCGGTCAACATCACCGACGGTCTCGACGGCCTAGCGGCTGGCTCTGCGATGTTCGGGTTCGGTGCGTTCACCTTGATCGCGTACTTCGCGTTTCGCAATGCCGACATCTACTCTGCAATTGTCAACCCGCTCGATTTGGGTGTGCTCTCTGCAGCGATGGCCGGAGCATGTGGAGGTTTCCTCTGGTGGAATGCAGCACCCGCACGAATCATGATGGGTGACGTCGGTGCGCTTGGCATTGGTGCGGCGCTTGGGCTGCTCGCGGTAGCCACGAACACGCATTTCTTGTTGCCGATCATCTGCGGCATCAACGTGATGGAGGCAGGTTCGGTCGCCATTCAGATGGGTGTGTTCAAGGCCAGTGGCCGCAAGAAGCGATTGTTCCGCATGTCGCCAATTCATCACCACTTCGAGCTGAAGGGCTGGCCAGAGACGACGGTAATTATTCGCTTCTGGTTGCTGGCGGCGTTGTGCGTCGCCACTGGCGTTGCACTCTTCATCGCCGACTTCACGAACGAGATCCGCATCATCGGAGACGCGGTCAAATGAGCACACTCGTCTTTGGTCTGGCGGTGGCTGGCAAGAGCACCGCGCGATTCTTGGCGGGTCGCGGCGAGTCGCTGGTCTTGGCCGACGATCGAGTGTCGGCAGAGAACGCAGCATTTGCCGAGTCACTCGGCGCCGAGTTGTTCGAGGGCCCCGATGCAGCGATGATGTGTGCACGACGAATCGGCGACTTTGCCATGCTCGTGCCGGCACCAGGAGTTCCCGAGTCGCACCCGATCATCTCGTCTGCGCAACGCGCTGGTGTCGAAGTGGTTTCAGAAATCGAGTTGGCATATCGCTTCGAGCAGCGCAGTGGCGCGCCGCGCCCGATCGTCGCGATCACGGGTACCGATGGCAAGACGACAACCACGCTGATGGCGGCGGCAATGCTGAGCGCATCGGGACGCAAGGCAGCCGCCGTTGGCAATACCGAGACCCCGTGGGTCGAGGTGCTCGACGAGGCACATGACTGTTTTGCGGTGGAGTGCTCAAGTTTTCGTCTGCGTTTCACCACGCAGTTTCGCGCTGAAGCGGCGACCTGGTTGAATCTCGCACCAGATCACCTCGATTGGCACGCAGACATCAACGCATACCGAGCGTCAAAGGCCCGAATCTGGGCAGCAGCGCGAAGCGCAGACGTTGCAGTCGCGCCGATCGGCGATGAGTTGATCGAGCAGTCGGCACGCAGCACCGCGGCCCGCACCGTCACCTTTGGTCTGACTCGTGGTGACTATCGCGTCGAGACCGGTGCTCTCGTCGGACCAACTGGTCGCATTGTCGATGTCGGAGCACTCGCGCGCAGTTTGCCCCATGACCTGACGAATGCGCTGGCCGCAAGTGCCCTCGTTCTTGAGACCAATCTCGGCACCGTCGAAGGTGTGGCAGCCGCGCTCACGCGGTATCGCCATGCTCCGCATCGCATTCAGCTCGTTGGCGAACTTGATGGAGTCACGTACTACAACGACAGCAAGGCGACGAGCCCGCACGCAGCCCAAGCGGCACTGACCTCGTTTGATCGCATCGTGTTGATTGCGGGCGGCAAGAACAAAGGGCTCGACTTGTCGTCGATGGCGAGCCAGCCACAACGCATGCGCGGCGTCGTGGCGACAGGGTATTCAGCCGAGCTCATCGCCGCAGCCTTCGAGGGCGTGTGTCGTGTGGTGCGTGCCGAGTCGATGGAAGACGCCGTTGCGGCCGCGCGCCGCCTCGCCGAACCGGGTGATGTGGTGCTGCTGTCGCCTGGATGCACGAGTTACGACTGGTACAGCAACTATGCCGAACGCGGCGACGATTTTGCTCGATGTGTGCGCCAATTGATGAAAGGAAGCAACGAATGACCACCGTCAATATCGACCCGACCGGAGACATCGCGGTTCCTTCTCTTAGTGCTCGTCGGCGTGCTGCACTCGCTGGCCACCGCGCCCGTGCCGATCGCAGCAGCGTCGAACGCGCACCGACGCGCGTGTTCTATGCGATCTTCCTCATCGTCGGCGTCTTGGTCGCCGTCGGTCTCGTGATGGTGTTGTCGGCATCGTCGATCGTGTCGGTGAACAACGGTGGTTCGGCGTTCACCATGTTCTTGAAGCAGCTGATGTGGGCAGGTGTCGGTATCTGCGTTGCCATTGGCACCTATCGCATGCCATATCACGCGTGGCGACTACTCAATCGGCCACTGTTGGCTTTCGCCATCGTGCTCAACGTGTTGCCACGGTTTCCGATTGGAATCACCATCAACGGTGCCCGAGCCTGGGTCGAACTCGGACCCGTGCGCTTTCAGCCCTCAGAGTTGCTCAAGTTTGCACTCATCATCTATCTCACCAACCTGCTTGGCCGTCGTCAGTCTGAATTGACGAACCCGAGACGAACCTTGTATCCGGCGCTCATTGCCTGGGGTTTCGCCGTCGTGCTCGCGCTCTCGCAGAGCGACTTCGGTGCGGCAGTGATCTTGTCGGCAATTGCCCTCACCGTGTTGTACATGGCGGGCGTTCCGGTGCGGTGGATCGCCCTGTCGGGTGCTGTCGCTTTCGTCGGCGCCTTCATGTTCTTGCTTACTTCTGCTTCACGTATGGCTCGCTGGACAGCGTTTCTCGACATCGAGGGCAATCGCGCACACACGTCATATCAGGTGTGGCAGTCGATGCTCAGCATCGCCAACGGCGGGTTGGCTGGCGTCGGCCCAGGCGCTGGCACCAGCAAGTGGGGCTATGTGCCACTCGCGCACAGCGACTTCATCTTCACGGTGATTGCCGAAGAGTTCGGCCTCATTGGTTCAGTGCTCGTGATCGGTGGCTTCGCGACGCTCACGGCACTCGGATTCTTGGTGGCGATGCGTGCGCCCGACTATTCGGGAGCGCTTCTTGCTGCCGGCATCACGATGTGGTTCGGTGTGCAGGCCATCATCAACATCGGTGGAGTAATCGGCGTCTTGCCCGTGACGGGTCTCACGTTGCCGCTGATTTCGTATGGCGGAAGTTCGCTGATGATCACCCTCGGATCTTCGGGGCTGTTGCTCAACATCGCGCGCAAGATTGCATAGCTCGAGTGCGGTAGCGTGCGGAGCGTTGTTGTGACGACGCCGAACACGCCTTCGTCGCCGCGAGTGTTTGCCGTCATTGCGGGCGGCGGCACCGCCGGCCACGTGATTCCTGCCTTGGCTCTGGCCGAGCACCTCGGTGAGCGTGGTCGATCGACCCGCTCGATCGCCTTCGTCGCCTCTCGTCGGCCGATCGATGAGCAACTCTTGGGTGCCACCGACCACCCGCGTCTGCTGTTGTCGGTCGACGGATTTCAGCGCAGTCTGACGCCACGAGCGCTAGCGCGCTCGATCATCGCCGTGCCGAAGCTCGTCATTGCCACCGCCCGCGTGACACGACAGTTTCGTCAGTGGCGACCACGTGTCGTCGTAAGCGTTGGTGGATTCGCGAGTGAACCGGCCGTTCGTGCGGCACGCGCGCTCGGAATCCCTGTCGTCGTCGTGAGCTACGACCAACACCCTGGTCTGGCGACGAGAATGCAGGCTAAGAAGGCAGCCGCAGTCGCCACGGCATTCTCCGGCTCAACGCTGCCTGGTGCCAGTCACACCGGCGCGCCCGTGCGCGCTGCGATTCGCGGTGTGTCACGCCACGGTGACGACGCGGCAAGTGAGCGAGCGCGAGTGGCCCGCGAATTTGGTGTCGACCCTGCACGGCTCATCGTCGTGGCGATGGGCGGCTCGCTGGGCTCGCACATCGTGAATGACGCAGTGGAGAACTTTGTGCTGCAGCACGCGTCGCGTGGCGATCTGGCAGTGGTGCACTTGGCTGGCGAACGATTCATGCAGACGAAGTTCGCGCTGCCTGCGAATGCGCAAGTGCAGTACGTGCGGGTGGCGCGTCATGAACGAATGCACGACATTTGGCGCATTGCCGATGTGGCGGTTTCGCGAGCCGGAGCGAGCACTCTCGCTGAACTCGTCACCGTTGGCGCACCTGCAGTAGTCGTGCCATGGGCGCAGGCTGCCGATGATCATCAGCGACGTAATGCCGACTGGCTCGCTCAAGCAGGTGCCGCACTCGTGGTCGACGAGGCAGATCTTGCAGATGGCTTCAAGCGAGCACTCGCGCAACTCATCGACGACACCGCGCTACGTGAGCGAGTTGCAGCGAAGGCCTACGCCCTGGGGGCGCTCAATCGGTCGAGTGCGCTTGGGGCATTGATCGAGTCGGCAGCACGCTGAGATGGTCGCTCGCGCCTCGCAGAACCCCGCTCACTTGCGATCGCTGCTGGCGGCGCCACGACGAGTGCACATCGTGGGTGTTGGCGGCCCTGGTACGAGCGCCATCGCCATCATCTTGGCGGAAATGGGCCATCGCGTATCGGGCAGCGACATGCGCGAGAGCGAGACACTTGCGCGCCTGCGTCAGCGTGGCATCGCCGTGAACGTGCCGCATCGCGCCGACGTTGTCAATGGGTGTGACGTGGTAACGGCATCGGCTGCCGTGCCCGCGACGAATCTCGAGTTACAGGCGGCCACGGCCAACGGCATCACCGTGCTCACACGGGCCGAAATGCTTGGTGCCATTACGCCGCACGCACGCACCGTTGCGGTGGCCGGTACGCACGGCAAGACCACCACCACCAGCTTGTTGACGATGATGTTGCGTGCCGGGGGAGTCAACCCCGGTTGGCTCATCGGTGCCGACGTGCCGCAGTTGCCGGCCAGTGCACACTGGGGCGGCGAACTCTTTGTGCTCGAGGCCGACGAGAGCGATTCGAGCCACCTCGCCATCAGAGCGCGGGCGTCGATTCTCACCAACATCGACGTCGATCATCTCGATGAACACGGCTCGTTGGCGGGTATCACGGCTTCGTTCGATGCAATGTTGGCTGCCACTGATGGTCCGCGTGTCGTGTGCGCTGACGACCCGGCAGCGGCATCACTCGTTGCCGCGCATGACGCCATCACCTATGGCATCTCGCCGACAGCCACGGTGCGTGCCACCGACGTGCGCTTTGCGGCCGGTGCTGCCCATTTCGTCGCTCGGTGGGGCAGCAGTGAACACGACAGTGTGCCCGTTCGCTTGCCGTTGCGCGGCCTGCATAACGTGCGCAACTTTCTTGCCGCACTTGCCATGGCGCAGGCTCTCGGTGTGTCACCTGTGGTCGCGGCAGCAGCCGTCGACACCTTCTCGGGCGTGCACCGACGTTTTCAGGTTCGTGCGCACCATGATGGTGCCACGTTCGTTGACGACTACGCGCATCTTCCTGCAGAGATTGTGGCGACGCTTGCAGCGGCGCGCGACGAGAGCGACACATGGCGCAGAGTCATCGCGGTGTTTCAGCCGAACCGGTTTCATCGCATGGCGTTGATGAGCGACGAGTACCGTGACTCGTTCGTCTCTGCCGATCTTGTCGTGATCACCGACATCTACGCCTCGGGCACCGAACGAATCGACGGCGTCACCGGCGAACTCGTGGTTGATGCCGTGCGTCGCGCGCACCCGCAGATGCGTGTCGAATGGGTTCCCCAACGCAGCGAACTGATCGATTTTGTCGCCCGCGAGGTTGGCCCCGGCGATCTGTGCGTCTCGATGGGTTGCGGCGACATCGAGACCCTGCCAGACGAAGTGGTCGCGCGACGAGAAGAATTGTCACATGGCCGCTGACGACACCGACGATTACACGCGGCGCACTCGGGCAATCGACCGTCTCGGCATCTTGCTCGGCGCACGCGTGCGACGCGACGTTGATCTCGCACCATACACGACGTACAAGGTCGGTGGCCCTGCGAGTCTCTTGGTCACGGCGCGCACGATCGATGACTTGCACGCCGTCAGCAGCGCCTTGCGTGAGCAACAAGTTCCACTCTTGGTGATTGGTCGTGGCAGCAATCTGCTGGTGTCTGATGACGGCTTCGAGGGCTTGGCATTGGTGCTCGGTGAGTTTGCCGAAGACATCGTGTTGCCTCAGGCTCCGGCTGTGCCGCGCGTCGTTGCGGGTGGTGCTGTGCCGCTGCCGGTGCTCGCGCGACAGTGTGCGGCACGCGGCCTCACGGGCTTCGAATGGGGTGTCGGGGTTCCGGGCTCGGTCGGTGGGGCAGTGCGCATGAACGCTGGTGGTCACGGCAGCGACATGGCCTCGAGCCTTGAAGTGGTGAAGATCTTCCACCTCGGCAAGGGCATCGTCGCCAACGTCAAAGCGAGCGACCTCGGGTTGCGATTTCGCGGCAGCGATCTCGGCCCTGAGCACGTGGTGCTGTCGGCGACGTTCGCGTTGTCGTGGGGAGACAAGACCGCCAGCGAAGCAGAGATGGCGGAGATCGTGCGGTGGCGCCGTGAACACCAGCCCGGTGGCCAGAACGCCGGATCGGTGTTCGTCAACCCCGAGCCAGGAGGTGGCTCGTCAGGGGCGATCATCGATCGTCTCGGATTGCGGGGCTTTCGCATCGGCACGGCCGAGGTGTCGACGAAACACGCGAACTTCATTCAATGCGACCCTGATGGAAGCGCCGATGATGTCGTTGCGGTGATGACGCACGTGCGCGGCCGTGTGCGTGACGAACTTGGCATCGATCTGCGCAGCGAAGTGCGGTTGGTGGGTTTCACTTCGACTACGGCCGAAGCTGCAGGGGCAACACCTGACCGCGCCCAGCTTGGCGCGCAATCGGGCGCGCAACACGGCGCGACGACAGCTCTCGATCGCGTCTTTGGTCCGCTTGCTGGCGATGAGACCCTCAGTGTCGTGACGATCGCGCCACCGCTGCCCGATGATGCGGTGGCAGAACTCGCTGAACTGTTCGCACCGACCGGCGAGATCGTGCGACCAACAGTCGAGACCGCACGACCAACAGGCGAGACCGCGACCGCAACGCCCGCGACCGACACACGCGCCACTACGTCGGGCGCTACATCGGGCGACACTCCTGTTGCCCCCGTCGTCGACATCACTGCCGTCACCACCGCAAGCGCTCCACGAAGCCCCGTGGTCATCGACGACACGGCACTGCGCTTGCCGCATGAACGCACCGAGGGTTCAGCAGCGATTCCGGCCGTCGACGAGGCACGATCGGGCAGCATCACCATCGATCCAACGAGCCCGTTCGCCGACCCGCGCACCGGCGTAGTCGATGACGAGTCGTTGGCAGCGGTCATCGTCGACGATCGCCTGACGCGGCGTCGACTACCACGTTGGTTGCGGTTGCGACGGGTGTCGCCGCTTGTGGCACTTGGGGTTGTCATCGTGTTGCTCTCGCTCACGCTCGTCGTGCTCGCATCACCGATCTTTGCGGTACGCCGCATCGAAGTGATTGGTCTCACCTACACCGACGCCGTGCTGCTCGAGAGCGTCAAAGAATCGTTGAGCGGCGCCAGTGTGTTCACGGCAGATCTCGACTCAGCCAAGCGACGACTCGAAGGTGACCCGTGGGTGCGTAGTGCGAGGCTCGCCTGGTATCTGCCCGATCGTGTCGTCATTGAGATCGATGAGCGCTCTCCGGTGGCGTGGTTCGTCGGTGTCGACAATCGTTCACGGGTGCTCGATCGTGACGGTCGGGTCTTGCAGGTGCTTGAAGGCCAGCCGACGCAGTTCCTCAAGATTGAGGGTGTGGGTCCGAACCTGGCGGCAGGCACGGTGACGACGCCCGTCTATGTCGGGGCGGCACAGCTCGCTGTCGCGTTGCCAGATGGGGTGCGAGAGCGAGTCAAGCACCTCAACGTCGATGGACCCGAGCAACTCGGCATGACCCTCAAGACCGGCACGGTCGTGAAGATGGGCGCACCGGTCGACTTGCGCTACAAGTTGGTCGTCGTTGCGACCGTGCTCGCGCAGCAAGACCCCAAGTTCATCGTGTCAATCGACGTCTCGAGCGGTCAGGCCGTCGTGCAGAACGCCTAATGCGCCATTGGGTGGCGGGTGCCGCGAGTGACTAGTGTGCCTGTACTAGAGCGTGAGCCTCATGCTCAACTTGGGGGTTAAAGGGAACATGCCGAGTAGTTCGCAAAACACGCCGATTGCAGTCATCAAAGTGGTGGGAATCGGCGGCGGCGGCGTCAACGCAATCAACCGCATGATCGATGCCGGGCTGCGTGGCGTTGACTTCGTCGCAATCAATACCGACGCGCAAGCACTCATCATGAGTGATGCCAGCCACAAGATTGACATCGGTCGCGACCTGACGCGTGGTCTCGGCGCTGGTGCCGACCCGGAGATTGGTCGACAAGCGGCAGAAGCACACAAAGACGAAATTCAAGAACAGTTGGCTGGCGCTGACATGGTGTTCATCACGGCTGGTGAAGGTGGCGGCACTGGTACAGGTGCTGCACCTATCGTCGCCGAAATTGCGCGCGCAGAAGGTGCGTTGACCATCGCCATTGTCACGCGTCCGTTTTCTTTCGAAGGTCGCCGTCGTGCGATTCAAGCCGATGCCGGCATCGCGAAACTGAAAGAGAAAGTCGACACGCTGATCGTGATTCCGAACGAGAAGCTGTTGTCGATTGCCACTGACAAGACAACGCTGCTTGACGCGTTCAAGAAGGCCGATGAGGTGCTGATGCAGGGCGTCTCGGGCATCACAGGCATCATCACGACACCGGGTCTCATCAACACCGACTTTGCCGACGTGAAGACGATTCTGCTCAACGCGGGCTCTTCGTTGATGGGCATCGGTGTGGCGAGCGGCGACAAGCGCGCTGCCAACGCCGCCATGGCCGCAGTGACGTCACCCATGCTTGAAGCCGCAATCGAGGGTGCACGAGGCATTCTGTTGAACGTTGCGGGTCCGTCAGATATGACGCTGTTTGAGCTCGACGAAGCCGCCCAGACGGTGCAGCGTGTCGCGCATCAAGACGCAAACATCATTCTCGGCGCGGTGATTGACGACGATCTCGGCGACGAGGTGCGTGTCACCGTCATCGCCTCAGGCTTTGAGCGCTGGGATTCTGGCGCCGGTCGAGTCGGCACGCGCGGCGACACGGCCACGAGCGGCGCTGCTCGACCAGAGGCTGGTCGGGGAAGCTCGCGTATTCGCGAAATCTTCGGCAGCGACACAGTCGACGACGACGATGACGACATCCCCGACTTTCTGAAGTAGTCGTTCGCGGTACGCGTGATCGACGAGGCGGCCGTTGCTGAGCGGCTCGCCGCACTGCGCGCAACGATCGCCAACGAGCAGCAACGGGGCGAGGTGACGCTCTGTGCGGTAACCAAGGGGTTCGACGCTTCTGCGTGGCGGTTAGCCAAGCGGCTCGGTTGTGTTGCAATCGGCGAGAACTACGCCCAAGACGTCGTGCGCAAACACGCTGAAGTTGGCGACGATCATCCGCCCGTGCATTTCATCGGTCGGCTGCAAACCAACAAGGTGCGCAGCCTCGCCCCGATCGTTGCGGTGTGGCAGAGCGTTGACCGCGCCGCGCTCGTGGCAGAGATCGCCAAGCGCGCCCCGGGGGGCCGCATCTTTGTGCAGGTGAATGCGACCGGTGAGCCCGAGAAAGGTGGTTGTGCTGCAGATGAGGCTGGCGAACTTGTCGCCCAGGCCCGTGATACTGGTCTGGTCGTTGAGGGTCTGATGACCGTCGGGCCCACCGACACCGACCCCGAGCGCACCCGCGCCGCGTTTGCCGCCGTTCGCCGCCACGCCGACGAACTCGGCCTGTACGGTTGCTCGATGGGCATGACGGGCGACCTCACCATTGCGCTCGCCGAGGGTTCGACGCTGGTGCGCATCGGTACCGCGTTGTTTGGGCCACGCTGAGGTACTCTTTTAGCGATATGTCGATGTTCCGACGGGCCATGGAATACCTGGGTCTTGGCGCCGATGAGATGTACGACGATGGCGATCAGTCGACCCGCTCACGGCGACCGACTCGTGGCGCCGCCACCAACGACGATTATGACGACGACGATTTCGATGACGACTACGACGATGTCGAAGAGGCGCCGCCACCGCGGCGATCGACAGCTCGGCGCGATGATTCGGGGGTGACGGTGCGCGGTGTTGCAGGTCAGTCGCCAGCCAAAACGGTGAAGCCGCTCGATGCGGCAACCGTAGAACCGATCACGTTGAAGCCAACGTCATACGACCACTGCCGAGAGATTGCCGATCGCTTCAAAGGTGGTCAGCCGGTGATCTTGAACCTCATCGCCACCGACAAAGTTGAACGTCGCCGAATCATCGATTTTGCAGCCGGAATGGTGTATGGCCTCAATGGTTCGATCGATGTCGTTTCGACCCGCGTGTTTCGCCTTACGCCCAACGGCGTGCGGCTGCCGCGCGAGTAATCGACGGTCGTCATGCTCTCGAGCCTCATCAGTTGTATACCTTCGTTATCTTCGTGCGCATCATTTTGAGCTGGTTTCCGATGAATCCGAGTGGACCCTTTGGGCAAATCAATCGCGTGTTGTTTCAGGTCACTGAGCCCGTGCTCGGGCCGGCACGGCGTGTAATCCCATCTCTCGGACCACTCGACATCTCGCCGATCGTCGTGGTGTTTGCGTTGGGCTTCGTGCAGCGTCTGCTCGGGTCAGTTGGCCTGTGAGCAGGCGGCGTTAATGGCACGGCGGTATCCCGACGTCGCGGCCCAGCCGAACCTGCCACAGACTGAAGAGCAGGTGCTCGCGTATTGGGCGAGCGACAACACGTTTGAAGCATCGGTCGAGCAGCATCCGCGCCAAGGTGGCGGTGTGGCTGGCAGCGCGGTTGGCGGTGCCCCCGACGCCGAGTTCGTCTTCTACGACGGTCCGCCGTTTGCCAATGGGTTGCCGCACTACGGCCACCTGCTGACGGGGTATGTCAAAGATGCGGTGCCGCGTTACCGCACGATGAGCGGCAAACGAGTTGAGCGACGCTTCGGTTGGGACTGCCACGGTTTGCCCGCCGAGGCCGAAGCAGAACGCCAGCTCGGCATCTCGGGGCGCCAGGCGATCACCGATTTCGGCATCGACAAGTTCAACGATCATTGCCGCACGTCGGTGTTGCAGTACACGAACGACTGGCGCCGCTACGTAACTCGCCAAGCACGATGGGTTGACTTCGACAACGACTACAAGACACTCGATCTTCCGTATATGGAAAGTGTGATGTGGGCGTTCAAGGCACTGTGGGACAAAGGGCTCATCTACGAGGGGTTCCGCGTGTTGCCGTATTCGTGGGCGCTCGAGACGCCGCTGTCGAATTCTGAGACGCGTCTCGACGACACCTACAAGATGGTGCAAGACCCCGCGCTCACGGTGGGTTTCTTGCTTGAGACCGGTGAGCGCCTGCTCGCGTGGACGACGACACCGTGGACGCTGCCGTCAAATCTCGCTCTTGCCGTCGCGCCAGAGGTGGACTATGGCCTGTACGAACTCAACGGCACGCGATATGTCATGGCGGTCGCTCGGCGCGAGGCGTATGAACGTGAGCTCGAGGGTGCCGTGCACGTCGGAACCTTGCGCGGCAGTGATCTCGTCGGACGGCGCTACACGCCGTTGTTCTCGTATTTTGCCGACCATGCCGAGCGCGGGGCGTTCCGCGTGCTCGGCGGCGACTTCGTGACGACCGAAGACGGCACCGGAGTCGTGCACATGGCGCCGGGCTTCGGTGAAGATGACCAACGAGCATGCGCCGACGCGGGAATTGCCCTCGTGGTGCCCGTCGATTCACGAGGTTGCTTCACGACGGAAGTCAGCGACTTCGCCGGTCAACACGTGTTTGAGGCAAACGCCAACATCATCAAGCGACTCAAGGCTGAGGGTGTCGTGCTGCGGCACGAAACGTACGACCACTCGTATCCGCACTGTTGGCGCACCGGAACGCCGCTCATCTATCGCGCGGTCAGTTCGTGGTTCGTCAATGTGACAGCGATCAAGCAACGCATGGTGGCGCTCAACCAACAGATCTCGTGGGTGCCCGACCACATTCGCGACGGTTCCTTCGGCAAATGGCTGGAAAACGCCCGCGACTGGACCATCAGCCGCAACCGTTTTTGGGGCTCGCCGATTCCGGTGTGGCGCAGCGACAACCCCGACTACCCGCGCATCGATGTGTATGGCAGCATCGCCGACCTAGAGCGCGACTTTGGTGTCAAAGTTGCGGAATTGCATCGCCCGTTCGTCGACGATCTGGTGCGACCCAACCCCGACGACCCGACGGGCAAGTCGATGATGCGCCGCGTTCCTGAAGTGCTCGACTGCTGGTTCGAGAGCGGCTCGATGCCCTTTGCGCAGGTGCATTATCCGTTTGAGAACCGCGAGTGGTTCGAGAGCCACTATCCGGGTGACTTCATCGTGGAGTACATCGGACAAACGCGTGGCTGGTTCTACACCTTGCATGTGTTGGCGACTGCGCTGTTTGATCGCCCGGCGTTCAAGAGCTGCGTCAGCCACGGCATCGTGCTTGGCAATGACGGTCAGAAGATGTCAAAGAGCCTGCGCAATTATCCCGACCCGATGCAGATTTTCGACACCTATGGGGCTGACGCCATGCGCTGGTATCTGTTGTCTTCGTCGATTCTGCGCGGGGCCGACTTCAGTGTTAATGAAGCAGGCATTCGCGACACCGTGCGCCAGACGCTGCTGCCGTTGTGGAACTCGTGGTACTTCCTCTCGTTGTATGCGAACGCCGCCAACGTGTCGGGCACCTACGACACTTCGAGCACCAACGTGCTTGACCGTTATGTGGTGGCAAAGACTCGTGCCTTGGTGCTGGCGACAACTGAAGCGTTCGAACGCAACGACTTGTTCGAGGCTTGCGCACAG
Source organism: Actinomycetota bacterium (assembly GCA_009927665.1). Classification (GTDB taxonomy): domain Bacteria; phylum Actinomycetota; class Acidimicrobiia; order Acidimicrobiales; family Ilumatobacteraceae; genus F1-60-MAGs027. The sequence goes on along the minus strand of RFMM01000183.1, from coordinate 26,229 downwards.
GTGCGCGACTTCCTTGACGTGCTCACCAACTGGTACATCCGCCGCAGTCGCGATCGATTCTGGAGCGGCGACCAAGCAGCCATCAACACCCTGCACAGCGTGCTCAGTGTCATCTGTCGTGTGGCGGCGCCACTCTTGCCGCTGACCACCGAAGCGGTCTACCGCGGTCTTACCGGAGAGCGCAGTGTGCACCTCACGACGTGGCCGACCGTCGACACGCTGGCTGCCGACGATGCACTCGTTGCCAGCATGGATCTGGCTCGAGACGTCTGTTCGGCAACTCTTTCTCTGCGCAAGGCGCACCAGCGCCGTGTGCGACTGCCGCTTGCGTCACTTGTGGTTGCCAGCCCTGATGCCGAGTTGTTGAGCGACTTCGTCGACGTGATTAAAGACGAAGTCAACGTGCGCAACGTGCACCTGCGCACCGATGTCGACGCGCACGCCAAGCGCCAGCTCAACGTGACTCCGGCTGCGCTCGGCCCGCGGCTTGGTGCCGAGACCCAGAAGGTGATTCGCGCCGTCAAACAGGGCGACTGGTCGATCACCGGCGGGCGAGTCGTGGCTGGCGGCGTTGACTTGCACGACGGCGAGTACTCACTGCGCCTCGTAGCAACCGGTGAGGGCGAGCGCGGCAGTGCTGCGTTGGCCGGCGGCGAAGGCCTGGTGGTGCTCGACTTGGCGGTGACCGACGATCTCGCACGCGAGGGTGTGGCGCGCGATGTGATTCGACTCGTGCAACAAGCACGACGCGACGCAGGGCTGCACGTATCAGACCGCATTCGTGTGACGCTCGGTCTGCCCGATGAGCTGGCCGTCGCGGTACGCGAGCACGACGAGATGGTGCGCACCGAGACCCTGGCTCGCGAGTTGGTGCTCGGTGGCGTCAATGGTGAGACGAACGCGACGCTCGACGACGTGGCCGTGCGAGTGGCCGTCGAACGGCTACCCTGACGGGGTCATGAACGCAGCCGCGAAGCGCAAAGCATCCGCCAAGAAGAAGGCCCAGGCCAAGCAACAGGCCGCAAAAAAGAGGGCCCAGGCGCTCGCCGCAGCCAAACGCCGCAAAGCCGACGAACTGCGTCGCAAAAAGGCCAAAAAAGAGCTCGAAGAACGGCGCCGCAAGGCGGCCCGCAAGAAGCTCGAAGATGCTCGTCGCCGCAAGCTTCGCCTCAAGCTCGAGGCTCAGCGTCGAGCTCAGCGTCTGAAGGCCGAGGCTCAGCGCAGGGCCGCCAAGAAAAAAGGCCGACGATGCGCGCCGCAAGGCCGCCAAGAAAAAGGCCGAGCTCGCGCGTCGCGCCGCCCGCGTCAAAGCCGAGGCCATACGTCGCCAGAAGGTGGCTCAGCGCAAGGTCGAAGATCGCAAGCGTAAGCAAGCCAGGCTCGCCGCTGAGCGTGAACGAAAGCAAGCGCGCCTGCTCGCCGAGCGCGAACGTAAGCGAGTCGCACAAGAAAAGTTGGCCGAGCGCAAACGAATTCAGAAAGAGCGTGACGCTGAGCGCAAGCGCCGCCAACTCGAGCGACTCGTCGCCCAAGAAGAGCGACGCCGCGAGATCGCCCGCAAGAAGGCGGCGATCGAAGAAGAGCGCCGCGAGAAGCAGCGCGAACGCGACAAGATCAACAAGGCGAAAGAAGCCGAGCGACAGGTTCGCGAAGCTGAGCGTGCGCGACTGCGCGCGATTCGCGAAGAAGAAGAAGCACGAATTCGTGCCCAACAAGAGCGGGCGATGGCCAAGCCGGTCAAGCCACCGGTTATCAAGCTCGAGCCAGTTGATGGCATCACGCCGACCAAAGAATTCGACATCGCTTTTCTCAAGGGTCAGCGACAGTTGTTGCTCGAGAAGCGCGCCGAACTCATCGGTCAGGCTGACCGTCTTGAACGAGACGCCAACGAGATTGTGGCGAACCAAGAGATGGGCGACGTCGATTTCGGCGAAGAAGGCGGCGAAGGCGACACGATGGTCGTCGAGCGCGAGCGCGATCTCACGCTCTCACAACAGGCCCGCGAGCAAGTTGAATCGATTGACGCGGCACTTGAGCGGCTGAAGATCGGAGAATACGGCTACTCGTCGTACTCGGGTCTGCCGATACCGCGCGAGCGTCTCGAAGCATTGCCTTGGACCACCGAGCTCGTCACTGAACGCGCCGGCGGTCTGGGCAGTCGATGACGATCTCGGCGACGCGCCGGCTTTGGCTACTCATCGCCTGCATTGTTTCGGTTGATCAGGCCACCAAGCACTGGGCATTGAACCGCTTGTCAAATGGTCGCACGATCGACCTCGTTGGTTCGCTGCGCTTCAACTTGGCATTCAACAAGGGCATGGCGTTCTCACAGGCCACCGGTGCCGGGCCGATCATCGGTGCCATTGCATTCGTGGTCATCATCGTGATCGTGCTGTGGTTGCGTCGCAGCGCGCACGGTGTGGCCGGTGTCGCCGCCGGATTGATCGTTGGTGGTGCGACAGGCAATCTCATCGATCGCCTGTTGCGCGGCGATGCGTGGCTACGCGGCGCCGTGGTCGACTTCATCGACGTGCAGTGGTGGCCCATCTTCAACCTCGCCGACGCTGCGATCAGCGTCGGTGCAGTGCTCATGATCGTGGCATCGGTTCGCGAATCGAGAAGCACAACATGACGAACGACGACACGCTCGGCATTGCGCGGCGCGTGACCGAAGAGATTCCTGCCTCGTTGGCAGACGTGCGCATTGATCGCGTGGTGTCGCTGGTTGCCGACGTCAGTCGCAGCGCTGCTGCGGCGTTGATCGATGCCGGCGCCGTCACCGTCGACGGACAGGTGGTCGTCGCCGGCAAAGAACGTGTGCAGCAGGGTCAGACGATCACCGTCGACGTCTCGCAGGCACCTGGTCCTGAGTTGCCTGCTGCACAAGCCGGTGGCGCAGTTGACATCGTGCATGAAGACGAATCGGTCGTCGTCGTCAACAAGGCCGCGGGCATCGTCGTGCACCCTGGTGCGGGTAATCCCGACGGAACACTTGTCAACTTCTTGCTCGATCTTTACCCAGAGATGGCGTCGGCGGGTGACCCGATGCGTCCGGGCATCGTGCATCGCCTTGATGCCGGCACGACAGGGCTCATGGTGGTGGCGCGCACAGCAGCGGCGTATGACTCGCTTGTTGCCCAGATGACCGCGCGCAGTGTGACCCGTGTGTATTCCGCCCTCGTGTGGGGGATTCCCGCCTCAGTCAACGGCGTGATCGACGCGCCGATTGGTCGAGATCATCGAGACGTGACGCGCATGGCCGTGGTCGTCGATGGGCGCGCGTCGCGCACGCACTATGCACTCGAACAGTCGTTTCACACCCCACGCGAGGCGTCGCTGCTGGAGTGTCGCCTCGAGACCGGACGCACGCATCAGATTCGCGTGCACCTCGCTTCGATCGGGCACCCCGTCGTGGGAGACGCTCAGTACGGAGGAGCGCGTGCCGGCATTCGCGCCGGGCGGCCGATGCTGCATGCGCGCGAGTTGGCGTTCGACCACCCGCGCACGGGTGAGCGGGTCAGCTTTCAGGCGGCGGCACCGGCCGACTTTGCGGCGGTCGTCGCGACGCTGCGTTAGCGCCGCTTCTTCTTGCGTGTCTCCGCCGGCCACGGCGCGTCTCCGCGGGCCGCAGCCAACACCGTGCCGAGCGTGAACTGTGCGAGGTGGTCGCGCAAGTGTTCACCAACCGAGTGCCAGATGGCAAGCAGCACGCATTGACCCTCGTGATCGCAGGCGCCGTTGCGGTGTGGTTCACCGAAATCGCCGAGTGAAATCGGGCCGTCGGCAGCCGACAAAATCTCCGACAACAAGATCTTGTCTGGGTGTCGCGCAAGCGTGTAACCACCACCAACGCCGCGCTTCGAGTGCACGAGCCCGGCACCCTTCAAAGCCAACAGGATCTGCTCGAGATACGGCTGGGGCAGGGCAGTGCGGGTTGCGATGTCGCGCACGGAGATCGGCCCTGGTTCGTCGGCATGCAAGGCGAGTGACAACATTGCACGACACGCATAGTCGCCTCGTGTCGAAACCCGCACGTCACCATCGTAAGCGCGGTTGACTAGAGGCTGCCGTGCAGCAGCACTTCACCGACCTCGCCCCGCGCTGCCCCGACTATGCGGGCGCGTGCGTCACCAACATCGTGCCGTCATTGCTTGGCCCGCGTGGCACCGCCGATCTACCTCACTTCTTCCCGGCGCTGGCTCGCGACGCCCGTCAGGTGGTGCTGCTCGTGATCGACGGTCTCGGTTGGCACCAGTTGCGCGATCGAGTGGCTGCGCGGCCGACGCTGGCTCCGACCTTGGCGACGATGCAGGGCGGGCCCATCACCACCGTGTCGCCGACCACGACGGTCACTGCCCTCACGTCGATTGCCACAGGTGCCACGCCCGGTGAGCATGGCTTGGTCGGCTATCGCATTGATTTCTCTGGTCGAGTCGTGCAGATGTTGCGCTGGGGCGACTCGCAAGGTGATGCGCGGCGTCGCCTGCCGCCACGTGATGTACAGCCGTGTCCGCCGTTTCTCGGCACGAGTGTGCCGGTGTTGTCAAAGGCCGAGTTCGACGGCACCGCATTCACCGAGTCGCACCTGCGTGGTTCGCGCATGCACAGTTGGCGTGCGGCGTCGAGCATTGCGGTCGATGTGCAACATCTGTTGATGCGTGGCGAGCCGTTCGTGTATTGCTATTACGACGGTGTCGACAAGATCGCCCACGAACGCGGCTTCGGTGAGTTCTACGATGCCGAATTGACTGCCGCTGACCGCATCGTCGGTGACCTCGCTGCCGTCTTGCCACCTGAAGCGGTGTTGCTCGTCACCGCCGATCATGGTCAGGTGATGGTCGGTCGCAACACGATGCTGCTGCACGACGACGTCACCCGCCATCTCAGTCATCAATCAGGAGAAGGCCGCTTCCGCTGGTTGCATGTTCTGCCGGGTCGAGTCGACGAGGTGGTGACCGCGGCGCGCGCACACCACGGCGCCGACGCCTGGGTGCTCACTCGCGACGAGATGATTGGCGGCGGGTTCTTCGGTGCCCGTGTCAACGACGTGGTGCGTCGTCGGTTCGGCGATGTCGCGGTGCTCGCCAAAAATGACGTGAGTTTTGATGACCCGATTGACAAGACCTACTTCGACTTGCAGTGTCGTCATGGATCCCTCACCACGGCCGAAATTGACGTGCCGTTGCTCGCCTTGCGCAACGCGTGAAGAGCGATTGCAGAGCCTGATAGAACTATCTGCCGATGAGCAACGAGACCCCCGAGCGCGGCGAACTCGTCAACGGCGCGCAGAGCATGCCCGACTTCTCCGGTGACGAGACGGTGCAAGAGCCCGCCAAGGTGATGCGCATCGGTTCGATGATCAAGCAGTTGCTCGACGAGGTGCGCCAGATGCAGCTTGACGCGCCAAGTCGCGAACGCTTGGCAGAAATCTACGAGCGTTCGATCGTCGAGTTGGCCGAGGCGATCTCACCCGACCTGCGCGAAGAACTCCAGACACTCGCGCTGCCATTCAAAGAAGGGGAGATCCCGAGCGAAGCCGAGTTGCGGGTCGCCAAGGCCCAACTCGTCGGTTGGCTCGAGGGTTTGTTCCACGGAATTCAAGCGACGCTCTTTGCTCAACAGTTGGCGGCGCGTCAACAACTCGAACAGATGCGACAATTGCCCGCAACGAAGCCTTCTCACGAGCGACCCGGCACCTACATCTGACACGTCGCTGGTACTCTCGGCATTCCTGCCGATGAGTTCTTCGTTCACCCACCTGCATGTGCACACCGAGTTTTCGATGCTCGACGGTGCTGCGCGCATTGACGACATCATCCAGCGGGTGCTCGACGACGGCCAGCCTGCCATTGGCATCACCGACCACGGCAACATGTATGGCGTTCTCGACTTTTACGAAGCGTGTCGTAGTGCGGGCATCAACCCGATCATCGGCACCGAGGCCTACATGGCGTACGAGTCGCGTTTCGAGCGACCCCAGCGGCGTGGACGTCTTGACGACTCAGGCGGAGACACTGAGGCTGGGCGCAAGCTGTACTACCACCTGACGTTGCTGTCAGAAAACAACACGGGCTATCGCAATCTCATCAAGCTGGCGAGCCTTGCGTTCTTAGAGGGCTACTACTACCAACCGCGCATGGATTGGGAACTGCTCGAACGTCACCACGAGGGCCTTATCGCCACGACCGGCTGTCTTGGTGGGCATGTATTGCAGGCACTGTTGCGCAATGACTACGACGAAGCCAAGCGCACCGCCGCCCGGCTACAAGACATCTTTGGTCGCGACAATCTCTTCGTCGAACTGCAAGATCACGGTCTGGCGCAACAGAAGTCGACGATGAGCGATCTCATTCGGTTGGCCCGCGAGATCGATGCACCACTCTTGGCCACCAATGACAGCCACTACGTGCACCGCCACGATGCAAAGGCCCACGATGCGTTGCTCTGCGTGCAGACCGGGTGCACCATCAATGAGCCGAACCGATTTCGCTTCGAAGGCGAAGAGCACTACATCAAGTCAGCGGCCGAGATGCGCCAGTTGTTTCGCGACGTGCCTGAATCGTGTGACAACACCTTGTGGATCGCCGAGCGCGCCAACACCCAGATCGAACTCGGCAAGTATGTGCTGCCAGATTTTCCGATTCCGGCCGAATTCGCCGACGATCGCGCCTATCTTGAGCACCTGGCGCGAGAGGGTGCCACGAAGCGTTGGGGTGACCCCTTGCCCCCGGCGATCGTCGAGCGGCTCGCCTACGAGTTGAAGGTCATCTGCGACATGGGTTTTGCGTCGTACTTTCTCATCGTCTGGGACCTCATTCGTCATGCACGCGAGTCGGGCATTCGTGTGGGTCCGGGTCGAGGCTCGGCAGCAGGCTGCGCGGTGGCCTACGCGTTGCGTATTACCGATCTTGACCCCGTGAAGTACGACCTGCTGTTCGAGCGCTTCTTGAACCCCGATCGCGTGTCGATGCCTGACATCGACATGGACTTCGACTCGCGCTACCGCGATGAAATGATTCGTTATGCCGCCGAGAAATATGGTCGCGATCGTGTTGCCCAGATCATCACCTTCGGCACCATCAAGGCGCGCAACTCGGTGCGCGATGCGGCACGAGTGCTGGGTATGCCCTACGCGTTGGGCGACCGAGTCGCCAAGGTGATGCCACCCGTCGTGATGGGTCGCGACACGCCGCTGCGATACTGCTTCGAGCAAAACGAAAAACACGTCGACGGCTATCGCGCCGCCGCCGACCTGCGTGCGATGTACGAGTCAGACCCTGACGTCAAGCAAGTTGTCGACGTGGCGCGTGGTCTTGAGGGTCTCAAGCGTTCGGTCGGCATTCACGCTGCCGCAGTGGTCATCACCAAAGAGCCACTCACTGAGTATCTGCCCATTCAGCGCAAGCCTGAAGCGGGTCAGAACCCCGATGATGCACCCGTCGTGACGCAATACGAAATGCACGGCGTCGAGTCGCTGGGCCTTCTCAAGATGGACATTCTCGGGTTGCGAAACCTTGACGTCATCACCGACTGCGAACAACTGATTCGTCGCGCACAGCCCGACTTCGACATCGACTCGATTCCGCTTGACGACACCAAGACCTACAACCTGCTCGCAGCCGCCAACACCATTGGGGTCTTTCAACTCGAGTCGGCACCGATGCGCGCCTTGCTGCGATCACTCGTTCCTCGACGTTTTGAAGACGTCGCAGCCGTCTTGGCGCTCTACCGACCAGGCCCGATGGCCGAGAACATGCACAACGACTTTGCCGACTTCAAGAACGCCCGCAAACAGGCACGGTTCTTCCACAACGATGCGCGCGACGTGCTTGACGACACCTACGGGCTGATGATCTACCAAGAAAGCATCATGCGCGTAGCGCAGAAGTTTGCCGGCTACTCGTTGGCAGAAGCCGACTCTCTGCGCAAGGCGTGCGCAAAGAAAGATCCGAAGGCAATGGCTGAACAGCGGCCAAAGTTCGTCGGCGGGTGCGCGCACAACGGCTATGGCGAGTCGCTCGGCCGTGAACTCTTCGGCATCATCGAGAAGTTCGCCGACTATGCCTTCACCAAGAGTCACGCGTTCGGCTACGGGCTCATCACCTATCAGACCGCTTGGTTGAAAGCGCACCATTCGGTTGCCTACTTCGCCTGCTTGCTCACTTCGGTAAAGGGCAACAGCGATCGCGCCGCTCTCTATCTCGCCGACGCGCGCGCCAATGGCGTCACGGTTCGAACTCCCGACATCAACGACTCGGCTGTCGACTTCGTACCAGTCGACGGCAAGCGCGAGGTGACCTTTGGTCTGTCAGGCATTCGCAATGTCGGAGAAGGAGCCGCCGAAGCACTCGTCGCGCACCGTGCCGAACACGGCAAGTTTGCGTCGTTCTATGACTTCATCGACCGCGCACCAGAGTCGGTGTTGAACAAGCGCGCCTTAGAGTCGCTGATCAAAGCTGGGGCGTTTGACTCACTCGGCTGCCCGCGCCGCGGTCTTCTCGCAGTGTTCGAGTCGCTCGTCGACCAAGCATTGCTGCGACGCCGTGAACGCGACCAAGGTGTGATGAGTTTGTTCGGTGATACGCCCGACAACGATGCGGGCTTTGACGAGCGATTGCCGATTCCTGATCTGCATTACGAGCGTGCCGAGCAGCTGAAGCTCGAAAAAGAGATGCTCGGGTTGTACGTTTCCGACCACCCGTTGCGCGGGCTAGAGCACCTGTTGGCGCGACGAGCTACATGCACGATCGTCGACGTCGTCGATCGCACCGAAGACAACATCACCTTGGCTGGTGTCATCACGGGCTGTGAGCGCAAGTACACCCGCAAGGGCGAGGCGATGTGCACCTTCACGCTCGAAGACATGGCAGGCGCCATCGAAGTGACGGTGTTCCCTAAGACCCATCAGACGCAAGGTCATCTCGTGGTCGACGACCAGATCGTCGTCGTGCGCGGCCGTCTTGACCGTCGCGATGAAGCGCGCGTGATGCTGATGGCGAGCGACATTCAGGTCGTTGATGTTCCAAAGACCGGAACTGAATCGCTGTACATCGATCTTGCGCGACGCAGTGTTGGCGCGAGCGAGGTGAATGAGATTCGCGATCTCTTGCGCGAGCATGCAGGCGACTCACCGGTCTTTCTCAAAGTCGGTGACAGAACTGTCGCGCTCGGACCAGATTTCGCAGTGAGCATTCCCAGCGTCATCGGGCAGCTGCGTGCCAAATTTGGTGAAGCAGTAAGCATCGGTTGACACGCGTCCGAAACGCGTTTTTCGCTGGCAGAATAGATGCGATGAAAGTCGTTACCCGCGACGCCAGCGCGCTCACCGACGCCGATCTTGATGAATTCGCCTCGATGGGTGGTGCGTTCGGCATCGGTGCGGTGTCGAAGGCCAAAGACCAGTGGGTGCTAGCGACCACCGCACGCGAGGGCAACAACCTTGTGGGCTTCATGTTTCTCACGCTCGAGCGTCTCGGCGGCACACCATGCGTCGTGATGGGTCTGCTCAGCGTCAAGCGCATCGCCAAGCGAGATACGGTATTGCGCGGCCTCATGACTGAGGCATTTCATCGTGCGCTCATGGCCTTTCCCGACGAAGATGTCGTCATCGGGGCTCGCTTCGTCAGCGCCGACGCGCTTGAAGCATTTGCCCCAGTCACCGACATCATTCCGCGCCCAAAGCACAACGCGGTGGGCGAGCAACGTGCGTGGGGTCGCCGTCTGGCGCGTCGTTACGCCATTGAACCGCAATACGACCAGGCTTCTTTCGTTGCCAAGTCGAATGCGCAGTCGGGCTTCATCGACTATGAACCGGTGAAGAAAGCGAAGATTGCCGCCGACATTCTCGCGTTCTTCAAGCCGGTGAACGTCGCCAAGGGTGGCGTGCTCATCGTTCATGGTTGGACCATGGCTGAGTCATTGGCCAAACTCGGCAAGAAGAAGTAGCGCGGCCGTCGCCGTGAGCGACGAGTTTTCACGCCTGGTGCGCACGCGTCGCATGGTGCGGGCCTTTCGTCGAGACCCGATCGACCGAGCGGTGCTCGCGCACATTGTTGACCTCGCATCACGATCGCCTTCGGCAGGCAAGACGCAGGGCTGGCATCTGGTGGTGCTCGAAGGCGAAGACACCGGTCGCTTCTGGCGAGCAACGATGAGTGCAGAGACGCGCGAGACCTTTCGCTGGAGGCATCTGCTCGACGCACCTGTCATCGCACTGTCGTTCGCTGACCCGCAGGCGTACCTCGACCGCTACTCGGCGAGCGACAAGTCGCGCACCGGCCTCGGTGAGTCGCTTGATGCGTGGCCAGTGCCGTACTGGACCATCGATGCGTCGTTCGCAACGATGACGATGCTCTTGGCTGCACACGATGCCGGATTGGGTGCATTGTTCTTCGGGGTGTTCAATGGCGAGCAGCAACTGCGCGACGAGTTGCATGTGCCAGCGTCGGTGCAGTTGCTCGGCGCCGTCGCTCTCGGGTTCGAACGCGAGCCCGATGACAACGAGCGCGACGACTCGGCGTTCTCGCGCGGTGCAAGTGCCCGATTGCCGAGGGCGAGTACCGACAGCATCGTGCACTTCGGCGGCTGGTGACGCCTGCGTCTGAGCGGGGTGACGCCTGTGTCTAGCGGGGCGACGCGCGTGTTTGAGCGGGGCGACGCCGTCTCGTGAGGCAGCGTCAGCCCGACAGCGCGGCGCGCAAGGCAGCCACCAATTCGTCGCGTGACGTCGCGGGTGCCTGACACGCGTACTGGCGGCACACATACGCAAGGCCATCTCGACGATCGGCGAAGAGCGGGGTATCGAACGTTTCGCCCCATGCCAAAACGACCGTCGGCAGCCACTGCGATTGCAGATACGACACGAGCTCGCCGCGTTTGCCGGTGATTGCGATCTCGGTCAACCCGACGTGGTGCAGGTGCAACGCACACAGCAGATGGGGGAACGCCGTCGGCGCACTTTGCACGATGCGTGCCAGCAATTTGAAAACACCCTCGGCGTGTGTGCGGTACTGCTCGACGCCGGTCAAAGCGGCGAGCCGTTGCAGGGCGAGAGCGGCGACCGAGTTCGCTGATGGCGTGGCGTTGTCGATCAGGTCTTTCTGGCGCACGATGAGCCGTTCACCATCATTTGGCGTGGTGAAGAAGCCGCCCTCTGCGGCGTCATGGTGGTGGGCGATCAGTTGATCGGCGGCTTCGCGCGCAAGCTGCACCCAACGTGCGACGCCGGTCAGTTCATAGAGCCGTGTGAAGGCGTCGACCAGATTGGCGAGGTCGGCAGCCATCGCCAAGTGCTTGGGTGTCGCGTCGCGATGCCATGTGCGCAACCATCGGCCGTCGGTGCGTCGCATGGTCGTCGCCATGAAATCTCCGGCGCGTTGCGCGGCCCGTGCCCATTCGTCGTTGTGCAGTGCTGCGGCGGCTTCACACAACGATGCGATCATGAGCGAGTTCCACTCGAGAATCACTTTGTCGTCAAGACCGGGTCGGTGTCTGGTGTTGCGAGCAGAAAAAAGCAGTTGGCGAACCGCTTCTACATCTTCGTTGCGCAGCAGGTTTCCCCGATTCGACAACCGACAGGGAATCGACTTGCCTTCGAAGTTTCCGGCGTCGGTGATTTCGTACCACGAAAGTGCGGTGTCGACGAGATGGCTGGGCACCACCTGACGCACCTGGGCCGGAGTGAACACGTAGAAGTGCCCTTCGTGCGAGTGACCCGACTCATCGAGTGAGTCGGCGTCTTCAGCGCTATAGAACGCGCCTTCTGGCGAGCAAAGATCACGCAACACGTAGTTGATGGTCTCTGTGACGACCTGCTGCCAGCGCGGCTCACGCAAGACGAGTGACGCATGCAGGTAGGGGCGAATGAGCAGGGCCTGGTCGTACAACATTTTTTCGAAGTGCGGCACCAGCCACTGTTCATCGACGCTGTAGCGGGCAAAGCCACCGCCGAGATGGTCGTACATGCCGCCCGAGGCCATCGCATCGAGGGTGGTGGTGAGCATCTGTCGAGTGCGCGGCGACTCGTCGTTGAGATATGCACGCAGCAGCAACTCGAGGGCCATCGTTCCGGGGAACTTCGGGGCATTGCCGAAGCCGCCCCAGCGGGCATCAAAGTCGGCGTCGAGTCGTTGCACCGCGGCCTTGAACACGTCGATTGATGGAAGATGCTCGTTCGTGCTGATCTGCGATGTGCGACCGATGTTCTCGACGAGTGCCGCCACGTTGTTGTCGATGTCTTCGCGCCGATTTCGCCAGGCGTCATCGATGGCATTCATCAATTGCATGAACGATGGTGCGGGGTAGTAGGTGCCGCCGAAGAACGGCTGGGCGCTCGGCGTCAAGAACACCGTCATCGGCCACCCGCCCCGCCCGGTCATCGCCTGTACGGCATCCATATAGATGCTGTCGACGTCAGGTCGCTCTTCGCGGTCGACCTTCACGTTGACGAACAGTCGATTCATCATGGCGGCGACGTCGGCGTTTTCGAACGATTCGTGGGCCATCACATGGCACCAGTGACATGCGGAGTATCCGACCGACAACAGCACCGGCACATCGCGTCGCCTGGCTTCGGCGAACGCCTCGTCGCACCACGGCCACCAGTCGACCGGGTTGTCGCGGTGTTGCCGAAGGTACGGCGATGATTCGCCGGCGAGCCGGTTCACGCGCCGACGGCGTGGTAGCCGCCGTCGACATGCACAATCTCGCCCGTCGTGGCGGGGAACCAATCAGAGAGCAACGCGCAACACGCGCGCGCGACCGCAGTCGAGTCGTGGATGTCCCAACCGAGTGGGGCGCGGGCGTTCCAGATGTCTTCGAATTGGGCGAACGACGGAATCGACTTGGCGGCCATCGTGCGAATCGGTCCGGCGGCAACGAGGTTGCAGCGAATTTTTCGTGGGCCAAGCTCGCGAGCGAGATAGCGACTCGTTGACTCGAGCGCCGACTTCGCGACCCCCATCCAGTTGTAGGCGGGCCACGCCACGGTGTTGTCAAAGTCGAGCCCAACGATGCTGCCACCGTCACCCATGAGCGGCACGAAGGCATCGGCAAGCGTCTTCAACGAAAATGCCGACACCTGCATGGCGACTGCCACGTCGTCCCACGTAGCAGCCATGAGGTCGTCACCGAGGCACGCGGCGGGAGCAAACCCAATCGAGTGCAGCACCCCGTCGACTTGACCGAGATGCTCACGTGCGGCCTCGCGCACCGACTCGACATGTGCAGGATTCGTTACGTCAAACTCGGCCACCGCAGGGGCGGGTGAGAGCTTCTTGGCAGTGCGTTGTGTGATCGACAGACCACGACCCGCACCTGTGAGCAACACCTGTGCTCCCTGTGCAACTGCCAGTTCGGCGACACCGTAAGCCAGTGATGCATCGGTGAGCACACCCGTGATGACGAGTCGCTTACCCGCAAGAATCGCCACGTCGCTACGGTAGTGGACATGCCCGACACGCTTCCGAGCATCGGATACGTCGGCGGCACCGGCCCAGCGGGCAGCGCGCTTGCGGTACGACTCGCGTCGGTGGGTTACGCGGGGTGCATCGGTTCGCGCACCAAAGAGCGTGGCATCCAGGTCGCAGACGAGATGAAGGCCAAGTGGCCGCGACACCACCTTGACCTCGTCGGTGGCGACAATGTCGATGCCGCCTCACGCGACATCGTGGTGCTCGCGACACCGTGGGATTCTGCCGCCACGACGGTGACTGAACTCGCCGATCACTTGCGCGGCAAAATCGTGATCACCATGGCGAATGCGCTCGTGCGCGTCGGTAAAGAGTTTCAACCGCTGATTCCACCGCGCGGCAGCATTGCTGCTCACGTGCAGGCTGCGATTCCTCAGTCGCGCGTGGTTGCTGCGTTCCAACACCTACCTGCCACCGAGTTGGGTGCCCTCGACCACGCGGTCGACAGCGACGTCTTGATTTGCTCAGACTTTCGCGAAGCTACCCAAGATGTGAGCGAGATGGTTTCGCGCATCGCAGGCTGTCGACCATTGAACGCCGGGTTGCTGTCGAACGCATTGGCGATTGAAGCGCTGACCGCCGTGTTGTTACAGCTGAACGTGCGCTACAAGACCCGTGTCGCGCCCCGCTTCACTGGCATCAACTGACCAACGGCATCGGCGTGCAACTCTTCGACACCGCTCGGCGAGAGGTGGTCGAGTTCTCACCCGGCAGCGAAGTGAAGATGTACGTCTGCGGAGTAACGCCGTATGACGCAACCCATCTCGGTCACGCATTCACGTTCATGGCCTATGACATCCTCATTCGTCGACTGCTCGACACGGGCCGCAGTGTCAAATGTGTACGCAACGTCACCGATGTCGATGATCCACTGTTTGCCAAGGCGCGCGAGCTTGGCGTGCACTATCTCGATCTTGCGGCGCGCGAGGAGACGCGACTCAACGACGACCTCGCCGCGCTCGAACTGGTGCCGATGCATTCGACGCCGCGGGCATCATCGGCGATTGCCGACATTCGCGGGTTCATCGGCATGGTGCTCGAGCGGGGGTTCGCCTACGAGTCGGGTGGTGCGGTGTACTTCGACGTTGCCCGTTCTCGTGACTTTGGTTCGGTCTCGCACTACGACCGTGAGGTGATGCTGGCGCTGGCGCGAGAGCGGGGCGGCAATGTCGAGGACCCGAACAAGCGAGACCCGCTCGACTTCGTGCTCTGGCAACCGTCGGCGGCCGATGAACCGTCGTGGGACACCATCTGGGGTGCCGGGCGGCCGGGCTGGCACATCGAGTGCAGCGCCCTTGCCCTGCGCGAGCTTGGCACCACCATCGACCTGCACGGTGGTGGCACCGACCTCATTTACCCGCATCACGAGTGCGAGCGAGCCCAGTCAGAGGCCGCCACCGGTCAGCCGTTCGTGCGCCACTGGATGCACGTGGCGATGGTCTGGATGGATGGCCACAAGATGTCAAAGAGCCGGGGCAACCTGGTGTTCGTTGATGCCTTGCGCCGCCGATACGACCCACGGGCGATTCGCCTCGGACTTCTCGTGAACCACTACCGCCACGAGTGGGAATGGGACGAAGGTCTCATCGATCGAGCCGCCGATCGGCTTGGCATATGGCAGGTCGCTGCTGTTGACTCAAAGAGAGGCAATTCGCAACGCAACGAACAGGGGGAGTCAGACGTGTTGAACGCAGTTCGCGCCCGACTCGACGCTGATCTCGACACCCCTGGTGCTCTGGCCGCCATTGACGCTGCCGCCCGCGATGGGGTCGACGTGACCGCAGCGGCCGCCTTGCTCGGGGTGCGGCTGTGACGAACTCGGGCGCAACGCACGCCAAGCAGTTTCCTGACTGGGTGTTCAACGGTGCCACCCAGTTTCAAGCGCGCCTGCGCACCACACTGCAGCCGCTCGCTCGTTTCGCGTGGAAATTCGAACTCGATGGCTTCGGCCGCTTACCCAAGCACGGTGCGGCCATCTTGGCTCCGAATCACATCAGCTTTCTTGACTCGGCGTTTCTCATGCTGTTGGCGCCGCGCAACATCTCGTTCATCGGCAAGAGCGAATACATGGATTCGTGGAAGACACGTTGGTTCTTTCCAAAAGTTGGCATGATCCCTGTCGATCGCGCCGGGGGTGAAAAATCGCACGCCGCCCTCGATGCAGCAGAGCGAGTGCTGCAACGAGGCGAGTTGTTCGGCATCTTCCCCGAAGGCACGCGCAGCCGCGACGGCATGCTCTACAAGGGTCACACCGGTGCAGCCCGGTTGGCGGTCAAACTCGGCTGTCCGCTGTTTCCGGTTGGCATCGTCGGCACACGTGACATTCAGCCGCCCGATGCGGCGCTGCCACGACTTGGTGGCACCGTGCGCATTTCTATTGGGCGTCCAATCGAAGCAGCGCGCTACGCCGCACGCGGCAATGATCCAATGATGCTGCGCGAGATCACCGATGAGTTGATGTTCGAGATTCGAGAGCTCACCGGGCAGGAATACCGCAACACCTACGCCACGAAGAAGCGCACCGAGACCATCGTTGCCGAAACGGCAGAGATTCCGCGCTTCTCTGACGAGCGCATCGCTTCTGCAGAGTCGTCGCACGCGTAGAATAAGACGCGCATGTCAAGCGCAGCGCTGATCGACGTTCGGCTGCCAGACGGTTCCAGCAAACAACTGCCCGCCGACGCAACCTCAGCGGTGCTTGCGAGTGCGATCGGTTCGCGGCTCGCCAAGGCGGCAGTTGCCGCAGTCGTCAACGGTCACGAGACCGACCTCAGCGCGCCACTCGCTAGCGGCGACCAGGTCGCAATCATCACCGCAGACAGTGACGCCGGCCGACATGTGCTGCGGCATTCCACCGCGCACGTAATGGCCCAAGCGGTGCTGCAGTTGTTTCCGGGTGCCAAGTTCACCATCGGTCCGGCGATTGAAGATGGTTTCTACTACGACTTTGAATTGCCCGGCGGGCGCACCTTCACCGACGACGACCTCGCATCGATCACCCAGCGCATGCAAGAGATCGTGCAGGCCGACCAGCCGTTCGTGCGATCAGAGATGGCACCGGCGCAGGCGCTGGCCCTCTTCGCCGACCAGCCGTACAAGTGCGAAATCATCCAGCGCGTCACTTCGGGTGCTGCCGATGACGGTGACGCCGGCGAAGTTGGCGGAGGCGACAGTGTCAGCGTGTACCGCAATAGCGACTCGTTCGTTGACTTGTGCCGTGGTCCGCACGTGCCCAGCACCGGCAAGCTCGGCCACTTCGCCTTGATGAAGGTCGCCGGTGCGTATTGGCGTGGCAACGAAAAGGGCCCGATGCTGCAGCGCATCTACGGCACGGCGTGGGAATCGAAGGCCGCGTTGCAAGAACATCTGGTGCGACTTGAAGAAGCAGAGAAGCGCGATCACCGCCGCCTCGCCACCGAGATGGATCTGCTGTCGTTTCCGCCTGAACTCGGCGGCGGTCTTGCGGTGTGGCATCCGAAAGGGGCCATCGTTCGCAAGTTGATGGAGGACTACAGCCGCGAGCGACATCAGAACGGCGGTTACCAGTTCGTCTATACGCCGCACTTGGCCAACGCCAAGTTGTTCGAGACCTCTGGTCACCTCGATTTCTACAAAGACGGCATGTATCCGCCGATGGAGATGGACAACGGCACGTATTACCCCAAGCCGATGAACTGTCCGATGCACTGTCTCATCTATCGCGACCGCCAACGCAGCTACCGCGAGTTGCCGCTGCGACTCTTCGAGTTGGGCACGGTCTATCGCTACGAGCGAGCGGGCACGCTGCACGGCCTGATGCGCATTCGTGGGTTCACCCAAGACGACAGTCATATCTTCTGTACGCAGGAACAGCTCGCCGACGAGATTCGCTCGCTGCTCAACTTCGTGCTCTCGGTGCTGCGACGTTTCGGGTTCGACGACTTCACCTACAAGCTGTCGACCCGCGACCCGCAGAAGTCGATCGGCACCGACGAGATGTGGGATAAGGCGACGAGCGCTCTGCGCAACGCGCTCGAGCGTCTTGGCGTGCAGTACACCATCGGCGAAGGCGACGCTGCCTTCTACGGCCCGAAGATCGACGTCGACGTGCGTGACGCGATTGGTCGCAAGTGGCAGCTTTCGACGATTCAGGCCGACTTTCAGTTGCCCGAGCGATTCGGTCTTGAGTATGTCGGCGCCGACAACCAACGCCATCGACCGATCATGTTGCACCGAGCCCTGCTCGGCTCGGTTGAGCGTTTCTTTGGTGTGTTGCTCGAGCACTACGGCGGTTCGTTGCCGACCTGGCTTGCGCCAGTGCAGGTGCGCATCTTGCCGGTGACGAGCGCGCACGAAGCGCACACTGCGACGCTCGTGTCACAGTTGGCGGGCGACGGTATCGCGTCGACACGGTCGCCGCCGACGAACAACTCGGCAAGCGCATTCGTGCTGCAAAACTCGAGCGCATTCCGTATGTGCTCGTGGTCGGTGACGACGATGTGCAAGCCGGAACCGTCGGCGTCAACCCGCGCGGGGGAGAAGTGCAACGAGATGCGCCGTTCGATGCGTTTCGGGCGCGACTCGCCGCCGACGTCGCTGACGGCTCGGGTCGCTAACACGACATGCTCGAACGTTTGTGGGCCGGGTGGCGTTCGGAGTACGTGTCGGGTTTTGGCCCCGAAGGCAACAACGCGCCAGCCAGCGGTGAATCGATCTTTGCGCGCATCTTGGCGAGCGGGCTACCCGACGATGAGACCCACATCATCCACCGCGGGTCGCTGTGTTTCGTGATCCTCAACGCGTATCCCTACGCCAGTGGTCACGTACTGGTGCTTCCGTATCGCCAGGTGGCAAATCTCGAAGATCTCACTGACGCCGAGCGCGAAGAACTCTGGATCACCGTGCGCGATGCCACGCTGGCGCTCAAGCAGGCCTATGCACCGGCGGGTCTCAACGTCGGCCTCAACCTCGGAGCCCCGGCGGGCGGCAGTGTTTCACAGCATCTGCACGTGCATCTCGTGCCGCGGTGGGTCGGTGACACCAACTTCACGGTGGCGATTGCCAATACCAAGGTGCTCTCTGAATCGCTCGCCACCACAGCCACGCGCCTGCGGTCAGCCTGGCCGAAGGGGAAGCGATGACGACACCCGGAGAGCAGCCAGCCAGCGCCGATGGCGCTGTGTCAGCCAGCGCCGATGAGATTCGCGATCAGCTTCCGGCCGACCTCGACGTCACCGGCTTCGTCGGCGCCTACCAGTTTCCTGACAACAGCCGACGACGATTGCCCGCTGCGATCTACTCGCTGGTTGCGCTCATCTGTTTGGTGCTGTGGTTCGCACAACGCAACGACACGGCGTCACTCGTGAACGACGGGCTGTTGTATGTCGCGGTAGTGCTTGGCGCTTTTGCGACGTACGTCTTCACGTCGTCGTGGAAGATGAGCATCAACGAACGCGAGGCGTTGGTGCGCGCAACTCAAGCCGTCGGGTTTGCCGTTGGTCACGCATCGGCTCAACAAGTGTGGCGCGGATTGCGCAGTCGTCCGACGTGGCGAGTGTTTTGCTACAGCGCACAAGAGCCACCGCTGCAACGTGGCTTGGTGTTGGTCGATGCCGTCGACGGTCGCATCATTGAGACCCTCGTAGAAGACAACCCGCGCGAGTAGCCTTGTCGTGTGTTTGACGGCAAGTTTCGCGTGCATGTCGATAAGTACGTGCGCCCCGTCGGCGTCACGCTGACGCGCACCAAGATCACCCCCGACCACCTGACGGCCGTCGGCCTCGCCATCGCAGTTGGCGCGGCAGTGGCCATCGGAGCCGGCTATCTGCGGCTCGGGCTGCTTCTCGTGATCGCGGCGGCATTGCCCGACATGCTCGACGGCGCGCTCGCCAAGGCGTCAAACGTGTCGAGCCAGCGCGGAGCCTTCTTTGACTCGACCGTCGACCGAATCACCGACTCGCTGATGTTGGGTGGCGTCGCGTGGTATCTCGGCGATACTCGCGGTGGCACCGCTGCAGTGTTGCCATTCGCCGTTATGGCGGTGTCGCAGTTGATTTCGTACCAGCGGGCCAAGGCAGAGTCGCTCGGCATCCAGGCCAAGGGCGGTTTGATGGAGCGCGCTGAGCGCATCGTCGTATTGTGCATCGGACTTCTGTTCGACTCAGGGCTTTACTGGGTGATGTGGGCGATGCTTGTGCTCGTTTCGGTCACCGCAGTGCAGCGATTCGTGAAGATCTGGCGTCTCGCGGCAGTGTCACCGTTGACCGCCGAGCGGCTCGAGTCGCGTCGTTCGCGTCGAGCGTCGCGACGCAGCGCGGTTGCCTCACGGCGTGACCGTTTGACGTCGCGTCGCCGTGATGGCTGAACGCGCCAGACCCTCGCGCACACCTGGCCCCGGGCTCGCGTTTCGTCTCGCCTCGCTGTTTGGTGCCGCAGTACCTGATGTAATTGCGCACGGTGCTGCGCTTGGTATGGGCGGCTTCGGAGCCCTTGCGATGCGCAATGAGCGCAAGATGGTCGAACGTCATCAACGTCGGGTCTCACCGCACCTGAGTGCGCTGCAGATGCAGCGTCGCGTCAATGATGCATTTCAGAGCTACATGCGTTACTACGTCGAGACGTTTCGCATGCCGACCTTCACGCCCAACGAAATCGAAGAGGGCTTCAGCGTCGAAGGGTTCTCGCACATCGAAGCGGGTCTCGCGCAGGGCAAGGGCGTGATTCTCGCGTTGCCACATGTCGGCGGGTGGGAATGGGCCGGTCGTTGGCTGATCGAGCGCGGCCACCAACTCAGCGCGGTGGTTGAGGTGCTCGACAACAAAGAGGCCTATCAAGCGTTCACCGACGTGCGACGCGCCTACGGCGTCAACGTGATTCCGCTCGATGACCACGCCGGTGTGGCGGTGCAAGAAGCGCTACGGGCGAACCACGTCGTCAGCCTGTTGTGTGATCGCGACATTCAGCGCAACGGAGTCGCGGTCGATTTCTTTGGCGAACGAACCACGGCGCCAGCTGGGCCGGCGTTCTTTGCGCTGCGCACCGGCGCGCCGCTCTTGCCAATCGCGGTGTACTTCACCAGGCGGGTAAATGGTCACCACGCCGTTGTGCGACCACCGTTGGCGCTCGAGTCGCGTGGCGGCTTGCGTGATGATGTCGCTCGACTCACGCAGCAGTTGCTGGGTGAGTTTGAGATGTTGATTCGTCGTGCCCCTGAGCAATGGCATCTGTTCTCGCCGAACTGGCCGAGCGATCCGGGTTATGCGACCTGATTACGCCGCCGTGCTTGCTGGGCTCTCGCGGTGACTTGCCCGTCGAATTACGCCGTGTAGGCAGCGAAGAGGTTGGCCACACCTTTGGCTTGGCCGCCGTCGACCGCTGACATCACCGCGACGGGCATCACCCCAGCAGCCCACCAAGTGGAGAATCGCTCGCGTACGAGGTCGGCGGGGCCCGAGATGGTGCAGTCGTCGAGCCAGGCATCTTGCATCACCGCGGTGAGTTCATCGCTCAATTTCTCACGAGGTGCGCTCGACAGCACGCGCTCAAACGCCTCAACCTGTTCGGCATGGCCCGAGTCGCGCCAATAGTTTCGATAATTGGGAAGCGTCGCGTACATCACCAACGTGCGGCGGTTCACCGCCCGCGCCGCCTCGATATCGTCACTCACCACCGTGGGAATCATGTTCGCCATGAAGAACGTCGTCCGCTTGTCGCTCGGCACTCGTTCAACCTGACGCGCGATGCCGCGCAGAGATGCATTGGCCCAAAGCGCGCCGTCGGCAATCTCGATTGCGAGGTCGAGCATCTTGTCACGCAGGGTGGCTAGGTAGATCGGTGGCAGAGTTCCACCAAACTTTTCGTTGGCACGCATGGCCGCCACATAGTTGCGAATGTCGCTGAGCGGTTTGCCCGTCTGCACGCCCAGTCGCTGCGTGACAGGGCCGTGACTTACTCCGATGCCAAACGCAAATCGTCCGCCCGACACTTCATGAATATGCGATGCAGTGTTGCCTGCCTCGACAGGGTGTGCGAGATAGATCGGCTGAATCGACGTGAAGTACCGAAGCGTCGTGGTTGCGTGAGCAAGCGACGTGCACAACGGCATCGCCGCACCGAGACTCGGGCACGCGACATGGGTGAAGCCGTGGTCTTCTGCCTGCGCTGCAAGTTGCAGCACTGCAGTGCGCCGCGTTGCAGATGCGACGAGCGAGATCGCGGGGCGCTGCGTGTTCGAGTGCGTGGTCATGGTGTGGCTCGTAACGACATCGCGCAGCCCACCGTACTGTTAAGGGGGTGGAAGTCGCCGAATCGGTCAGACGCCGCAACGACATGTTGCGCATTGCGATGGTGAGCCCCTACAGCCTCACCATTCCTGGCGGCGTGCAACACCAGGTGCTGGGGTTGGCGCGCGAACTGCGCCGCATGGGACATGAAGTACGGGTGCTCGGGCCCTGTGACGGGCCGCCGCCTGAACCGTTCATCACTCCACTCGGCAACAGCCTGCCAACGGCCGCCAACGGCTCGATGGTGCCGATTGCCCCCGACCCGTCGGCGGCCCTGCGCACCCTGCGGGCGTTGAACGATGAGGCGTTCGACATCCTTCATCTGCACGAGCCGCTCGCACCGGGGCCGACGGTGACGGCCCTGATGCTGCGTCTGGCGCCGATGGTCGGCACGTTTCATTCGTCGGGAGACATCGCGTGGTATCGCCGTGTACGAAAAGGGGTCGAGTGGTTGGCGACGCATCTTGACCATCGCGTTGCAGTGTCGACCGCAGCCCGCGACATGGCGGCGTCACACCTCGCGGGTGAATATGAAGTGCTCTACAACGGCATCGATGTCGCCACCTATCGTCGACCGCACACAGCGCGCGAAACCCAACCGACGATCTTCTTCTGCGGTCGTCACGAACCCCGCAAGGGTCTTGAAGTGCTACTCGACGCCTTCCACTTGTTGCCCGACAACTTTCGTTTGTGGATCGCAGCAGACGGCCCGAAGATCGGCGAACTCCGCGCAACGTATTCAGCCGACGCACAAGTGGCGTCACGCATCGAATGGCTTGGGCAAATCTCAGAGCCAGACAAACTCGACCGCCTTGCACGCTGCACCGTCTTCTGCGCGCCGTCGGTCGGCGGTGAATCGTTCGGTCTCGTCTTGCTCGAAGCGATGGCTGCGGCAACGCCGGTGGTTGCCGGTGACATCGACGGATACCGAACCGTGGTGACCAATGATGTGAACGGCCTTCTGGTGCCACCGGGCGATGCAGTCTCGCTCTCAGCGGCACTCGTGCGCGTGACGCGCGATCGTGAGTATGCGGCGCGACTCGTCGCAGCAGCAACCGAGCGTGCCGAAGAGATGTCGATGTCGAAACTTGCGCAGCGTTACGTGCAGATCTACCGTGACGTGTTGCAAGCAGAAGCCGAAGAACGCATTGTGGTGCGCCCAAGTGCCGCAGTGCGATACTTCGAAGAACGATTGTTGCGTCGCCCGCGACTCGCAAGATTCTCGCAAAACGTTGTCGACACCGTCTCAGATACCGTCGCCGACACCGTCGCGGTATTGCGTGACAAGTCACAGCAGCTACGCGAGCGAGTGAGCGGCGACAAGAACGACGACGAGTAGCCTTTCGACCATGAACGCTCTCTGGATCGTGCTCATCGTGGTGGCACTTCTCGCCGTGTGGGTGATCTTCTCGTATAACCGTCTGGTGAGTCGCCGTAATGAGGTCGACAACGCCTGGTCGCAGATCGACGTGCAACTCAAGCGCCGACTTGACCTCATCCCGAATCTCGTTGAAACCGTCAAGGGCTATGCCGATTTCGAGAAGGGCGCACTCGCCGCGGTCATCGATGCGCGGTCGAAGGCGATGTCGGCTGCGCCAACACCAGCAGCGCAAGGGGCGGCCGACCAGGGCCTCACTGGGGCGCTGCGGCAACTCTTCGCGCTGTCTGAGGCGTATCCCGACTTGAAGGCGAACACCAACTTCTTGGCGCTGCAAGAAGAGCTACAGAACACCGAGAGCCGTGTCGCCTATGCGCGCCAGTTCTACAACGACGCAGTTGAGCGATATAACAACACGACGCAGTCGTTCCCCGGTGTCATCTTCGCCAAGTCGTTCAACTTTGCCGACCGCGAATACTTCGAGGCCGAAGCTGCCGCTGCCAACCCACCTGTGGTGAAATTCTGAACGACCTCATCGCTGCAAACAAACGCCGATCGGTGGCATTGCTCGTCGGCTTTGTCGTCGTGCTCGTGCTCGTCGGCATGGCCGTCGGTGTGCTCGTGGGCAACGGCACCGTCGGCACGATTGCCGCACTCGTGATTTCTGCCGTGATGGCGTTCGTCTCGTATTGGAAGTCAGACGCCATTGCATTGCGCGTGAGCCGCGCGGTGCCGGCCGACCCCGTCGTCTATAAGCGACTGCACAACCTGGTCGAAGGTTTGTGTATCGCGGGCGGCGTGCCGAAGCCGCGCGTATATGTGATCAATGACCCGGCGCCGAATGCCTTCGCGACCGGTCGTAATCCGAAGCATGCGGCTATCGCGGTGACAACGGGTCTGCTTGAGAAGATGAATCGTGTCGAGCTCGAAGGCGTAGTCGCTCACGAGTTGTCGCACATCAAGAACTACGACATCCTCGTGATGACGATGGCCGTGACGCTGGTCGGCGCAGTCGCAATCGTCACCGACATCGCGTTGCGCATGATGTGGTGGAACGGTGGGCGAGTGGCCCGCAGCGGTGATCGCGACAATCGTGCCAACCCGTTTGCACTCATCGGCATCATCCTTTTGATCGTCGCACCCTTACTGGCGCGCGCGATGCAGGCCGCCGTAAGTCGCAGGCGTGAGACCCTCGCCGACGTGTCGGCAGTGCAGCTCACGCGGTATCCGCCTGGGCTCATCTCGGCGCTCGAGAAACTGCGTGCCGATAGCACCGTGACACATTCCGCATCAATGGCCACCGCCCATATGTGGATTGAGCAGCCGTTGTCGGGGGTGAATGACACAGGTCGGCTCGGGTTTTTCCATAAACTCTTCAATACCCACCCGCCTCTCGAAGAGCGCATTGCGCTGCTTCGCGAGATCTGAGTCAAAGGAGACCCATCGTGTTGGCATCGTGGCGTTCACGTGCAGCATTCACCGCAGCCCTGTTTGCCCTTACTGTTCTCGCTGCATGCAGCGGCGGCACCGACACGGCGACCGACGAGACCGTCGCCGAACCTGCGGCTGTGGCCACCACCGTTGCTGAAACGACGACGACAACTACGACGTTGCCGCCAATCGTGGCTCCGCTCACTGGCTTGCCTGTTGACGCGGCAATCACGCGCCCGGCACTCGTCGTGAAGATTGACAACCATCCAAAGGCGCGACCGCAGTGGGGTCTCAATCAAGCCGACATCGTGTTCGAAGAAAACGTCGAGATGTTGACGCGATTCGCCGCTGTCTTCCACACCAATGACAGCGACCCGGTCGGTCCGATTCGCAGCGGTCGCAAGCAAGACGTCGACCTGCTCGAGTCGTTCAACGCACCGCTCTTTGCCTGGAGCGGTGGCAATGCCGAAGTCACCAAGTTGATTCGCGCTTCGACGATGATTGACCTCAGTCATTCGTCGGCGAACAACGAAGGTGGATACCGTCGCGAAGGTTCGCGCTCAGCCCCGCACAACTTGTTGGCTGACACGTCGAAATTGTGGACCCTCGCACCCGAAGGTGCGACTCCGCCTCAAGCACAGTTCACCTATCGCGCCGCCGACGAGGCGATTCCGGCAACCGCTCGCGAGACGGGTGGCGCAAAGTTGACGATGGACGGCGTGAAGGTCTTGTGGGAATGGAATGCCGATTTCAGTCGCTTCGTGCGATCGCAAGATGACAAGCCGCATGTCGACACCGATGACGTGCGGGTGAATGCAGCCAACGTGGTGGTGCTCTTCGTGCAATACAGCAAGAGTGGCTACAGCCCGGTCGCCAAGACGAAAGGTTCGGGCGAAGCGTGGGTGTTTACCGCGGGCAAGTTGTTCCAAGGCACCTGGGAACGTGACGACGCCGCCAAGCCGTTCACGCTCAAAGACACCGCCGGCAACGTCATCGCGTTGACCCCGGGTAACACCTGGGTTGAGCTGGTTCGTGTAGGCAAGGCGATTTCGTTCTTGCCTGGCACCGACCCGACGTCGTTCAAGTACCCGTGACGCTTGGCGCTTCGTTACGGACGCCATCACCTGAATCGGTAGCCTTGAGTCGCTATGGCGAACGCTGATCGCACCACCGGCTCGATGCGCGTGCAGCGCGGTTTGGCCGAGATGTTGAAGGGTGGCGTGATCATGGATGTCGTCACGCCCGGCCAAGCCAAAATCGCCGAAGACGCCGGTGCTGTTGCGGTGATGGCGCTTGAGCGCGTGCCGGCCGACATCCGCCGTGACGGTGGGGTGGCGCGCATGAGCGACCCCGAGATGATTGAGGGCATCAAGGCAGCCGTGTCGATTCCGGTCATGGCGAAGGCTCGCATCGGTCACTTCGTCGAAGCCCAAGTGCTCGAAGCGCTCGGCGTTGACTTCATCGACGAGAGCGAAGTGCTCACGCCGGCTGACGAAGCCCACCACATCGACAAACTGAAGTTCACCGTGCCGTTCGTCTGCGGTGCGACCAACCTCGGCGAAGCACTGCGCCGCATCGCCGAAGGCGCAGCGCTGATTCGCTCGAAGGGCGAGGCGGGTACCGGCAACATCGTTGAAGCCGTGCGCCACCTGCGTTCGATCATCGGTGACATTCGCAAGATCACCCAGGC
>RFMM01000081.1 GCA_009927665.1 Actinomycetota bacterium | reverse complement strand
GTCGCAGATTCCCGCGACCATCGGCCCGAATAGGTGGTGAGGTCACGGGCATTCGACGGCACGGGCAACGACACGGTGAGTGCATCGAGCAAGAAGCGTGAGTCGCCTTCATTCGTCACCGTGGCCGTTACGCACAGCGCACCGCCGGCGTCGAGTGCAACATGCGTGTCGAGTCGCAACTTGGCGACGGTGTCGCGCGACGACGTGGCGACCGAGCGCTCGGTGGTCTGCACGTCGCACGTTGAGAATCGTGGCGCCCAGTCACGACCGCCCGGGCGATGACCCTGTAAACCGGGTCGCGCCTGCGAACCGAGCGAGTGTTGTGGCACGATCTGCAACGCAGGCACCGTGTCGAGCGAGCCGTGCGTCGTGGGTCGCGCAGTCATCGCCGCCAGTCGTTGCGCGTCGGGTGCGTCGAGGCGCGCACCCCAGTGAACGAGCGCCGGAACCCCGCCCGACACGTCAATCACGACCGAGACCTCGTCGTGCACCAAGTGCACCAATTCGCCCATGTCTCCGAGAGCCTACGATGAGACAACGTGGAAAATTTCTCGTTGCAGACACACTTCGTGTGGCTAGAGATATGAAGGTAAGCAACACGAGTGCCGGCGACGTGCGCGTCGACCCGTGGTTGGGCACGATGGTGCATGTCGTCGCCTCTCGTCAGAACCGACCAAACCTGCCGTCATCGGGTTGCCCGTTCTGTGTCGGCGGGCTTGAAGCACCCGAGCCCTACACCGTGAAGTCAATTGCCAATCGGTGGCCGCCGATGCCCGACGAGCGTTGCGAAGTCGTTCTGTACACGAGCGACCACGATGCGCGGCTCGCCACACTGCCCGCCGCTCAACTCTCGGCGCTTATTGATCTATGGGCACAACGCACCGAATCTCTGGGTGCGCGCAACGACGTTGACTATGTGCTCGTCTTCGAGAACTCAGGCCGCGAAGTTGGCGCCACCATCGATCATCCACATGGTCAGATCTATGCCTTCGATCATGTTCCCGATCGACCGGCACGACGCCTGGCGGCTGGGTGGAAACCCGACCCGACCACCGATCGCCTCATCAGTCAGCGTGACGGATGGGCGGCGACGGTGCCGTCGTCGTCGCCGTATCCACTCGCCGTCGAGATTGCGCCGATCGAACGTCTGCCCGACCTCATGTCGATGAACGCCGAGCAACGCTTTGGGTTCGGTGCGATCTTGCAAGACGTGTTGGCGCGCATCGAGCAGCTGCACGGCGGGCCGACACCGACGATGATGTGGTTCAATCAACGACCCACGCTCGACGGCAAGCGTGCCCGCGACGTCGAGGGCTACGCCGACGCATGGTTCAACGTCGAGATTGTGTCACCGTGGCGCGCGGCGGGCGTGATGCGCTACATTGCGGCAGCCGAAGTGGCAACCGGTGAGTACTTCAATCCGGTTGTGCCTGAGCAGCTGGCTTCACGTTTGCGCGACGCGAGTCGATAACCAACCACGCGACTGAGACGACGAAAACGACGATCGACGTCCACTGATTGAGTCGCAGACCCCCTGCCGCCTTCGCGGGGTCGATGCGCAGCCCTTCGACAAAGAACCGCAACAGCGAGTATCCGGCCGTATAAATAAGGAAGAGTCGGCCCGGTCGTAGATATGTCGGCGGCTCGGCGCTGACTGGCGGCTCGGCGCTGACTGGCGATTCAGCACGCATGCTTGCGCGCCGGTCGAGTTGCAACAGCACCACACACAGCACCAGGTTGCCGATTGCCTCATAGAGAAACGTCGGATGAAACAAGGTGCCCGACTCATACCCACGTGGCAAATGTTTGTCGTCAATCTCCAGACCCCATGGCAGGGTCGTCGCGCGACCGAAGAGTTCTTGGTTGAACCAGTTGCCAAAGCGGCCGATCGCTTGAGCCAGCGGCAGAGCCGGTGCCACAGCGGTGAGGGTGTTGAGCACCGAGAACCCGCGGCGGCGCGCGATGAGAATGCCGACAACCACGCCCGCAGCGATTCCACCCCAGATACCGAGGCCGCCTTGCCAGATTTTGAACACATCAACGAGACGACCGTCGAAGCGTTCCCAGTCGGTGATCACGTGATAGATGCGTGCACCAACGACACCGGCGGGCACGGCCCAAATCGCGATGCTGCTCGCGTCGTCTCGGGTTCCCCAGCCGCGTGACTCAAGTCGACGACCCATCAACCATGTAGCGGCAATCGCGCCGAGTGCGATCATGAGACCGTAGGCGTTGAGGCGCAGCGGACCAAGTTCGAGCGAGCCCGATGATGGACTCGGAATCGACGCAACGACGTTCACCGAGAGTCCGGCAGCTACCAACAAGTTCATGGGTGCCACGCTAGGTTCACCACTTGTGTCGGGCAGATCACAGGGTCTCGACTGGTCGGCACTGGCAGGTCTTACCTCGATCGTGGCGCTCTTGCCGGCCTGGCTCGTCACGGCGAGCGTGTTGTGGTTGCCGTTTTGGTGGTGGGGTCAGGTGTCATATCTGCTCTTCGTGGGCTCGCTCTTTGCGCTCTTCATCGTGTTGTTTGCCCGCGGTACCCAGCGATTCGTGTTGCTGAAACTGCTCGGTGCACGAATGCCCACGCCCCGCGAACAGGCACGCCTCGATGAAGCATGGCGACCAATCATGCGGCGCAGTGGTCTGGGTCGCCGAAGATTCGTGCTCGCTGTCGTTGATGTTGACGAGATGAATGCGTTTGCCTGTGGTGGTCACCTCGTCGTCGTGTCATCGCAAGCCGTTGAGCAACTTGACCACGAACAGTTGACTGGTGTGCTGGCGCATGAGTTGAGCCACCATCTCGGTTTCCACACCGTGACGCTCACCATCAGCCAGTGGATGGTGCTGCCAATCACGCTGCTCGCTCGCGGTGGCATGTCGCTGCACCGCACTGCAGAGTCATTAACACGTGCGTTTGCGCAACGCCTCCCCCTGCTGCATGCACTCGGGCTCTTCGTCGCGGCGTTCTTGCATGTGGTGTCGTGGTTGTTGATGCTCAACGTTTCGTTGGCGACGCTGCTCGGCAACGCTGCCAGCCGCGTCACCGAATACGACGCTGATCGTCGCGCGGCGCGTCTGGGGTTTGGTCACCAGCTGCTCTCGGCGATGCGTGCGTCAGGTCACGAAGACACGGCGGTGCTGCGACGCAACGTGTGGCATCGAGTGTTCGCATCGCATCCGCCCATGAAGCTGCGCATCAATCGACTCGCGTCATATCTGCGTAGATTCGGATCCAGTCGATGAACACCACGCAAGCACGCATCGCACACGTCGCCTTGGCGTCACTTGCTGGCGCACTCGTCGCGCTCGGTCTACCGCCGTGGGGGGTTTGGCCAATGACCGTCATCGGTGTTGCGCTTTATGTTGTTGCCGCCGAGCGCGCGTCGTCGCGTCGGGCAGCACAGTTCGTGCTGGCACTTGTCTTCGCCTGGTCGTGGCTGGCACCAGCAATGGGCTGGATGTGGCAACTCGTGCCCGGAGGCTTCGTTATTGCGCCACTGCTCTTTGCACTCATGCATGCGGTCGGAGCATCGATCGCTGTTCGTTTGAGTCGTTCGCTCTCGCAGCGTGTCATCGCACGAGTAACCATGCTCGCGTTGGTCGAAGCGGCGCGTCACTTCTGGCCCTTCGGTGGTGTGCCGCTTGCAAGTTTGGCGCTCGGCCTTGCCGACACTCGGCTTGCTCAACTCGCTCGAGTCGTCGGCCCGCTCGGTTTGTCGTGGTGGGTGGCAGTCTTTGGCGGGGCACTCGCATTGCTCTGGCTAAAGAAGGGTGAGTTTGGTTGGCGCACCCGACACGTCGCACTCTCGATGATTGCCATCGTTGTACTCATGCAGCTGCTTGCTGCGGTGGCACCGCGCGGCAGCGAGACGGGCGATACGTTGCGAATCGCACTCGTGCAAGGTGGCGGTCCTCAAGGAGTGCTCGCAATCAACTCGAACCCTCGCGACGTGTTCGACCGTCACGTGACAGCGACGCAGCTGCTCACACCAAGAGATGACATTGACCTCGTCGTGTGGCCCGAGAACGTAATCGATGTAGCGCAATTCGCCGACAGCACCGCCCGCAAAACGGTCGCCCGCGAAGCGAAACGACTCGGTGCCATCTTTGCCGTCGGCGTCACCGAAGATGCACAGAATGGCTTCACCAATGCTCAGATTGTTGTCGACGTCGATGGCACAATCATCTCGCGCTACGACAAAGTGCGTCGAGTGCCCTATGGCGAGTACATTCCGCTGCGATCATTTTTGCGTGCGCTCGGTGCGCCGGTCGACCGCGTGCCGCGCGACGCCGTTGCAGGTCGCGAACGGGCGATCATCGAGGTGCCTGTCGCCGCTGGTGACGACGCGGCCGGCGGCGCGACGGTTGACGACACGGCCAGCGAAACCGTACGGCTCGCAGTCGCCATTTCGTGGGAAGTCTTCTTTGCCCCGCGCGCCAATGACGGTGTTGCCGCTGGCGGCCAGATCTTGCTCAACCCCACCAATGGTTCGAGCTACACCGGGGAGATCTTGCAACGCCAGCAGATCGCAGCGTCATCACTTCGCGCGATTGAGACGGGGCGGTTCGTTGCACAAGTTGCCACGACAGGCTTCAGCGCCTTCATCACCCCCGATGGCAATGTGCTCGAGCAGATCGCCATCGGCAAGTCGGCAGTCGTTATTCGTGAGGTGCCACTGCGCAAAGGTCGCACCTGGTATTCGCGGCTCGGCGACCTGCCGACAATCGTGCTCATGCTGGCAGTGCTCGTCTTCGTTGCGCTGCGAAGTCGCACTTCCGCGCGCAATCAAGATGAATCTCTTCAAGCCCTCTCAGATGTCGTCGAAGGTCTCGTCGGTACGAAGCTTCTCGAATGAGCAACGATCTGCACCTCGGCACCGGCTGGTTCGGATGCTCGGTCGATGCGTTGCGCGGTGCACGACTCTCATCGCTGCGCATTGCCGGCCGTGAACGTCTTGTCGCACACTCACGTGGTGCCAGCGCAACGTCGTGGGGTGCGTATCCGATGGTGCCATATGCCGGGCGAGTGCGCCGCGGCAAGTTTCAACACGCCGGACGAGAACACCAACTGCCGCTCAACTTTGGTGTGCACGCGATTCACGGCACGGTATTCGACGTGTCGTGGTCGACACTCGAACATTCGCCGACTCGCATCATGCTCGCCGCATCGTTGGGTGACCGGTGGCCCTTCTCTGGTCACGTGACGCACGAAATCACACTCGACTCAGTGCAGCAATCTGTGACGTGCACACTCGAGGTAACGACAACAGGCGAGTCGATGCCGGCACAAGTCGGCTGGCATCCCTGGTTCGTGCGTCCGGCCCGACTCGATGTCGACTTTGCAGAGATGTACGTTCGCGACGCCGACTACATCGCGACGGCGCAACGCATTCCGCCACCTGCTGGGCCATGGGATGACTGCTTTACTGGCTCTCGTCGCTCGCCAGAAATCACCTTC
>RFMM01000263.1 GCA_009927665.1 Actinomycetota bacterium | reverse complement strand
CTTTAAGCCACACCCCGGCAATCTCTCCCAAATGGATTTGGCACGCGCGCTCGGCTGTGAGGTGTCCACCGAACCACTCGCCTCGCTCGCACCGCTTGTTTCTTTCGCCGTCGTCGGTAACGCCGGGGCGGCCAGTCTCGATCTGACGATGCTCGGTGTACCTGTCATCACCCTGCTCAACGCCCACACCATGAACATGAGTCCATTGGCGGGTGCACCGGGTGCAATCTTTGCGCGCGACATTGCCGACCTGGAGCAGTTCGCGAAAGGCGCACATTATGGTTCCGTCGACGTTTCGATCCTCATGACCCGATCACAGCCTCCGATTCGGTGGCTTGCCCTCTTATCTGGGTCGAAGTGACACTGCTCCTTGCAGGTGCGCCGGTGTACGTCGGCGCCTCTCGTGAAGCGGTGCTGCAAGCCGCTGCGGCGGCGGTCATGCGACTTCCAGCCGTGCACGATGCTGAATTGAAGAACAAAAGAGTTTCCATCGTGGTGTCGGGCGGTGCCAACACGCCGGCGTTGGCGAGACAGCTCGCCGACGGGTGGAGAGGGTCAGTAACACCTTCATTCATCGTGAGCGACGAACGATGGAGCCCAGATCGAAGCCTCAGCAATGCGCACGAACTTGCTAACCATCTGGCAGGATCAGTTTTCTCGTCGGCGCCGATTCTCGCGCCCACAATGCAGGGTGACATCGACTCATCTGCCATTGAATGGTCCCGCGCACTCGAGGGTTATTCGCCGCCTGTCGTTGCGCTGCTCTCGATGGGCGATGACGGCCATGTGGCAAGTCTCTTCCCCAACCTAAACGTCGTTTCAGTCGGAACCAATGTCGCAATCTGTCGAGAGAGTCCGAAACCACCCCCGACTCGAATTTCTCTGTCAATGGATTATCTGGGGCAGATACCCCATCGCTTCATTGTCGCAATCGGTTCCGTCAAGTGCGCAACGTTACGCGATATTCAGGCAGGCTGCGGTCGGCCTGTGACTGACCTGTCTCCTACCCAGTGGTTTCTTGATACCGCAGCTACTGGTGATCCTCAAGATGATTGACCATGGAGTCGTCACGACCTTCAAGCGGTACGAGCCACTATTCGCCAAGAATTGTCAATACTCTGTCGACCGCCAACATGTGCGACCGGGCTAGGCGCTGGCTTCCACCACGCTCGGGTCGATGCGAACACCGGGGCTCATCGTTGACGAGATGG
>RFMM01000006.1 GCA_009927665.1 Actinomycetota bacterium | reverse complement strand
CTCAGTTGGTTAGAGCAACGGACTCTTAATCCGCAGGTCCTCGGTTCGAATCCGAGGGGGGGCACCACATGAGTACATCCGATTCAAACTCAGTCGATCGGCTGCCCCAGCGAGAGCAGTACCTAAAGCAGTCGCATGGAAACCCGTTCGCCATCCGTGGCCTTTGGTGGCGACCGTTTCACACCTGGTACGAAGGGTCACGAGTTGGCAGGTTGCCGTGGGGAATCCGCCATCTGGCGATGGTGCTTCGTAACTGGCTGTTGTATCGCAAACCCCGCCGCATTGAATATCGATACGCATCGGATGGGTTCGCCACCAAGTCACGTCTGGCATTCATGACAGATCCAACCTTCGTGCATGCTTATGAGCGAATGCTTCTTGCGCGCGGTGAGGCGAACGACCTAGGGATTCATCTGCGAGTGCACCAAGCACTTTGGGTCGCTTCGGTTTGCAGGAAGCTGCCCGGCGACTTTGTCGAGTGTGGAACGGGACGTGGTTTGATTTTTTCGGCAATTCTCGACTACCTGAAGGACTGGAATTCTCTAGGTAAGACGGCTTGGCTCTTCGATACCTTCTCGCCTTACCACCTCAATCAGCAGTCGGGTCAGAACGATCCGAGTACCGGTGTCTCGGGGAACTATGCGGTCAACCTAGAATCCACTCGCAGGAATTTTCAAGAGTGGCCCCGCGTCAATCTCGTGCCGGGAATGCTGCCCGATTCGCTCAATACTGTCGACATTAAGAGCATCGCACTCTTGCACCTAGACCTGAATTTTGCCGCAGCAGAGGAAACGGTTCTTTCGAAACTCTGGCCGCTCGTGGTCGAGGGTGGAATCGTGCTTCTCGACGACTACGGTCAGACCGATTCGCAGAACGAAACTCACACTCGCATAGCGAAGCAGTTCGGAGTCGAGATTCTTACGACGGGTAGCGCTCAAGGGGTCATTATCAAGCGGTAGTCCGCAGGTCCTCGGTTCGAATCCGAGGGGGGCACCACAGGGCGCTCAGGCGCAACCGAGTGCTGGTGCACCGTGCCGTTCACCTTCGAGGGGTA
>RFMM01000232.1 GCA_009927665.1 Actinomycetota bacterium | reverse complement strand
GACCGCGTTGTCGCGACGAGCGACGACCGTTGCTTCGAACGACGCGAGATACGCGTCGCGCAGATACAAAGCGATTGTTGAGATGACTCCTTAGTGTAGAGTTCTTTCGATGAGTGAAGACAGTTATGACATTCGAGGTGTGTCCGCGGTCAGCGACCCGCATCTCAACCATCGCAAGGACCAGGAAGCGCTGGGAATAGAGCGGTCTAAGGCTCTCGAAACTCCATTGAGAAGTATCCTGACGATTGAACTCAACATCACAGAACTCTGCAATCGCAAGTGTGTGTTTTGCCCTCGAGTAGATCCTGAGATTTATCCAAACCAGAACCTCAACATGGACCGATCGGTGGTCGAAGCTGTTGTTTCAAATGTGTTGAAACTGGGAATCTTCCCGCGATTCTCCTTTTCTGGGTTTGGTGAGCCAGTTCTGCACAAGCAGCTTGCGGACCTAATCACAATTATTCGGAGCGCCTTGCCGCATCACACTATAGAAATCAATACCAATGGCGACCGACTGAATGTAGAAAAGGTAAAGTCATACTTTTCGGCCGGACTCACGTACCTCTACATCAATCTCTATGATGGCCCCGAGCAAGCAGATGGATTCCACACGCTCATGAGTGATTCTGGAGTGGAACGTTCCAGATATGAGCTTCGCCCGCATTGGATTGGTGCTGAGGGCGATTACGGCCTCACACTGAACAATCGTTCTGGAACTGTGAATTCCCCGACTATAAACCTCTTACCTCTCAAGAAGCAGCTTGAGCGTCGCTGCCACTACCCCTTCTACAAGATGTTGGTCGACTGGAACGGCGACGTACTGTTCTGTTCAAACGATTGGAGTCGAAAAATAGTCATCGACAACATCTTGCGTTCGTCTCTTGAAGAGATTTGGATGAACGAGAAGTTCCTTGATATTAGGACTCGGCTTCTTCAGGGACTAAGAGATTTTGCACCGTGCAATACATGCAACGTAAATGGGCTTATAACCGGAAGTGAATCCGCCAAGGTATTGGTGCGTCACTACTTGCGAAGCGAGCTGATTCGAGCCGATCTAGTTCCAGAAGAGTACAAAGACCTCAGCTAATTAGTAGTCATCCATGCCGTGGTCATGGTCATGACCACCTGCGGCTGGCTCCTCGGGCTTGTCAGCAATGACTGCTTCG
>RFMM01000234.1 GCA_009927665.1 Actinomycetota bacterium | reverse complement strand
GAGGCGAATCGACGATCGAGTGACTCGACGTGGCTAGTGATGCGTATGAAATGGGCGTCGGTGATGGCGCGCTCGCGCTGCAACTCGTAGCGCAGGTCGTCGACAGTGACGAGGCGGTTGCCCGGAGCGGTCGGGCTCATTGGTGGGGCATCGGTCATGGTCATGGGTGTAGCACTCCTATGTGGGTTGTCAAGTCGCCCGCGATGGCGGGTTCACCAAGGTGTGTGCGGGATGCGCCGAAAGTGGTCACGCCGTTCGTAGGTGGGGCGGCCCGTACGGCCAGGCTCGGCGAGCCGAGCCGAGCCGAGACCAGCGGGCGCGACCCAGCGTGGCAGGTCCTCTATTGCCCGTCGGGAATCCAGTTGCCGTGGAAGCCATTCGGCACTCGCACTGGCAGGTGCACCACCGCAACCGGTTCGGCCTCGAGCGCGGCGGCGTCAAAGATTGCAAGATCGGAGGTGTCGCTCACCGTGTCGTGACGCAACGCCAAAACCCAACCGTCATCTTCAGCCGCACCACCGGCGCGCGCGACGAACACTGGCTCGCCATAACCGAAGCGCGGTTGATCAGTGCGCGCGACCACTCGACCCGTCTGGTGGTCGGTCTTCGTCAGCGTGTCTTGTGCGAAACCCGCACCAACACCGGCGGCATAGCCAAAGCGATACGGCAGGCCGAGTAGATCTTCACGAATGCGGGGGAATTCCTGCGGCCGATCATCAATCGTGGTCTCGCGCACCGCGCCAGTCGACACGTTCAAGCGCCATCGCGTGAGCAGGGGGTCGCCCTCAATCGGGCCGCGACGCTCACGATCGAACATCTTCGGATGCCGAGCGGCGTCAAGCACGACCTCGTCACCTTCGTCATAGGCATTCATCGGGTGGAAGATGTAGCACGGGTCAATTGACACCCACTTCACGTCGGCACTCGTGGCCTTCTCGTTGGTGCGCGGCAAGAAACCGATTCGTGCTTCATAATCGTGATCCCAGTAGTAGGGCAGGCTTGCTCCCTTCATCGCCGCATCAAGATTGAAGACGCATGGCAAGTCAAACACCAGTGCGTACTTCTCTGTGATGGCAAGATCGTGCAACATCGGCCCACCCTGTGTTTCGATGTCAACCGTGCGACGCACACGACCATCGACACCAACCACGAGATACTGCACTTTGTTGCCCCAGCCCCACCAATAGGTCATTACGTGCAACTCGCCGGTGCGAGGGTCACGTTTCGGGTGGGCAGAAAATGCCATCGGCAAGGTGCCGTCAAGACTGGAGATTCGCACGGTATCGAGGTCGTACGACAGCTCGATCGGTGGTGAGCCACCCTCGACGATTGCGTAGGTGCGACCCGCGTGACCAATCACGCTCGTGTTGGCAGGAAACGATGGGTGATCAGCGGGCCAGTCAGATGGCGGCGGAGTTCCGCCGAGCACATCACACACTTGCTTCGTGCGCACCCAGCGGTTGCGATACCACTCTGCTTTACCGTCGCGCAGCCGGATGCCGTGCACCATGCCGTGGCCCGTGAACCAGTGGTACTTCTCTTCGTTGATGCGACCGACAGGATTCGGGCCGTTGCGCAGATAGCGACCAGTGAGTTCGGTGGGAATGCTCCCCGTCACACGCAGGTCGGTGACAGTCACCTCTTCGTGCACCGGCGCGAGGTTTCCGGCAAGAAATGGATTCGCTGAGTTTCGCTCGATGGTGGTCACAGATGCCTCCGCTGGTGAGTGCTCTGAATGTACTAGACGATGTCAAGTCGCATCAAGTGGCATGTTGATGCCGCTACCCGCGATGCGCCCGCAGAGTTATGGCTTCGCCAGCAACGCTGCGGCCAGGGCACGCGGCGAACTCCGCTCGTCATCGCACGTCGAAGCCGCGGTAGTCGTGTTGTGCCACCTCGGTGCACTGCTGCACATATGCCGGAAACCCGGGCAGCGGCATGAAGACTCGCGGCTTGCCATACATGTTGGCGCCGAGATACCACGAACTACACGACGTGTACAGCGTCATGCCGGCGATCGTGTTCACATGGTGCACCCACTCGGCTTGCGCTGACGTGTCGGCTTCAATGGTTGACGAGCCGACCTGGCGCAGGTGTGTGAGGCAGTCGGTAATCCACTCAACATGGTGTTGAATCGACACGATCATGTTCGTGAGCACCGAGGGGCTGCCTGGGCCGGTAATCATGAAGAGGTTCGGAAACCCGTGCACCGCCAACCCGAGATAGTTGACGGGGCCCTCTGACCATTCGTCGCGCAGTGGACGATTGTCGCGACCACGAATGTCGATGTTGTTGATGGCTCCGGTCATCGCGTCGAAGCCCGTGGCGAAGACGATGGAGTCAAATTGAAGTTCGGTCGCGCCACCAACGACGATGCCGCGTGAGGTGAAGCGTGTAATCGGTGTTTCGCGCAAATCGACGAGTGCGACATTCGGTCGGTTGAACGTTTCGTAATAGTCGGTGTCAACGCAGAGTCGCTTGCAGCCGATGACTGAATCAGGCGAGAGTCGTCGAGCGGTCTCGGGGTCGCTCACCGTCTGGCGAATTTTGTCGCGCACGAAGTCGGCCATCAAGCGATTTGACTCTGGGTTCGTGAGTGCGTCATTGAAGGCACCCAAGAAAAGCAGACCACCTTTTTGCCAGCGGGCCTCGAGAGCGGTGCGTCGTTCGTCGTCGCTCACTTCGCAGGCACCATGTGGCCCGGTTGGTGTGTCGCCGCCGAGCGCCGCGCGAGTGAGGCTGTTCTTGCGGCGGAATTCGCCGTAGTTCGCCTTAATCGACGCCACGTAATCGGGCGAGAGTCGTTGATTGCGCGCCGGCACCGAATATGCGGGCGTGCGCTGAAAAACGGTGAGATGTGCAGCCTGCGAGGCGATGATGGGCACCGACTGAATTCCTGACGAACCCGTGCCGATCACGGCGACGCGTTGCCCGGTGAAGTCGACGCCTTCGTGGGGCCAATTGCCCGTGTGGTACGTGCGACCTGAGAACACATGATCATCGGTGAAGCGCGGAATATTGGCGGCCGAAAGACAGCCCGTGGCGAGCACGACGAAGCGCGCCGTGGTGACAGTGGTGGCTGCGTCGCCGTCGACCCCCGGGGTGCCGCTCGCGGATGGCGCGCCGGTGGTCGTCGCCACTTGCCACGACTCACCCTGCCAGATGAGCGCAGTGACCGTGGTGCCAAACGACATGTCACGCCGCAGGTCGAATCGATCAGCGACGTGTTCGGCGTAGCGCAAGATCTCGGGTTGGGTGGCGTATTTTTCTGACCATTCCCACTCTTGCTGCAATTCTTCAGAGAATTGGTACGAGTATTCGAGGCTCGGCACATCGCATCGGGCACCGGGGTAGCGGTTCCAATACCAGGTGCCGCCGACTCCGTCGCCGCGTTCGAACACGTGTGCGCTGAACCCCGCCGAGCGCGCCTTGTGCAACATGTACATACCGGCAAAACCCGCGCCGACGATGGCCACGTCGATGCGGTCGGGGGCGCGTCCCATGCGTCCATTGTTGCCGACGACGGCTACGGTGAGGCCATCGCAACTCCACGACTTATCGACCACATGCGCGGCGTGCGCTACGGCGAGGTGCTGCCGATCTACCTGCGCGAAGACGGCCTTCACGCTGAGGTGTATGGCACGCAGATGCTGAACGACTGCCCGCAACACTTGTGGGAAAAGCTCGACGCCGCAGCCATCGCAACCGAGATGGGTGCCGTGTTCGTCAA
Organism: Actinomycetota bacterium; assembly: GCA_009927665.1. Classification (GTDB taxonomy): domain Bacteria; phylum Actinomycetota; class Acidimicrobiia; order Acidimicrobiales; family Ilumatobacteraceae; genus F1-60-MAGs027. The sequence continues at coordinate 3,433 of RFMM01000234.1, read as the reverse complement.
ACTCAACGGCCCACGCAAGTGGGTGCTCGACGGGCTCGGGGCCAAAGTCGCGCCGGTCGAGCCGGTGTTGCGCGAGTTTGGGGGAATCATGTTCCGCCGTATTGCCACGATTCATCTCGGCGACAAACCAGGTGCCGGGCCATACAACGAGAACAAGATCAATCGCGGTGCGGTGTTCTTTTTCGATGCGGGCAAACCGGTGTATGAACTCGTCAACCCCGAGGGCAAGGTGTACGTGATGCAGGCGTTGTGCATGGGTGTTGACGCTTCAATGAGTGAAGAGTCGTTGCCGTCACTCGGCGAACGACTCAAGATGCCCGAAGGTTGGTCGTATCGCACGCGGGTGCTGCACGAAGAGCTCGTCGTTGACACGACCGCGTCGCTTGCGACGGTGTTGCAAGACGAGTTTGAAAACTCGTATACATTGCCGTACTGAGCGGCGGTGAGTGACTTGGCGCCCAGGGCGACGCCGGCGCGGCTGTGCGGGCGTCGCGACAGCCTCGCCTAAGTGAACGAGACGATATTGCCTTCGTTGGGCTGAGTGTCGCCGCGTACGAGTGCGGCGTACAACTCGCCGATGGCCGCGCTGCCGACTGAACGTCGAATCTGCAGCCACGCATCAGTTCGAAGCGAGAAACGAGTCAAGGCCCTCAGCAATGCTGCGGTTGAGCACCTCGCGACCCAATTCCTTGCCTCGTTTTGAGAGCTGTGACGGCGCGAAGAAGAACTGCGGTTGTGGGTCGGGCAGCGTGACCCCATGACGCGGAGCATCCCAGTGCGTGGCACCGACGCTCGCACAATGCTTTATGTTCGTGCCGAGCGCCGCGTAGACCTGCGCCAGCATCGGCATGTTGCCCGACATGTCAACCACGACCGTGGGCTGCGCATCGAGCGCTGCCATCTGGTCGTACGACAACACTTGGTGGTATTCGTCGAGTGAGTCGGTAAATGACGTATTGCGAGTCGAGGTGAGCCCGACCACGTTCACTTTGCTCGACTTGCGTAAACAATGGGCGAGTGCGATCGCCGTCTTGCTCGATGCGCTGAGAACGACAACTTGTTCGGCGCCGAAGTGATTGTGCTCGCGCAAGAAATCTTCCAACAAGAACGAGGTAATGAAGAGGCCACGAAAGATCAGTAGCGCATCATCGTGCAGAGTCGGTGGGGCGAGATCAAAGTTGCGGTAGGCAGCGGCGTGTTTTTCGCGCCACGGGGCAACATCGCTGAAGCCGCCAGCACTGGGCCGCGCCGAGACCACGTGATGGTCGGCGAGCGGAAAGAAGCCGAAGTAGCGCCCACCAACTGCAATCTCAGAGTTGGCTGATGCAGTGACGACACCGAAACCCATCACCGGCAAGCGACCCCACGCAGGCTCGGTGGGGAAGAAGCTCCAATAGTCGAGCATGTCGCCACTGAGCGCGTAGCTCACATTGTTCGACGTAAGCGCCGCACGCTCGAGCGTGAGCAACACTTCTCCAGCGGCAAGTGTTTCGGCAGCTATCGTCGGCGCCCAGCGTGAATGGCGAATATCGCGCCGTTCAATTTCGAAGTGCACGTCAGCCTTGGGTGATCGAATCCATCGACGCGCGCACCGCCATCACGTAAGCATCACCTGCGATGTGCTGCGAAACCTTGGCGTGCAACGACGACAAGTCTTCAGGTGAAGCAGCGGCGACGAACTGCACGGTGTCCCACGTGCGGCCATCGCCGATGATCGTGCCTTCTGCTGCGAGATTCACCGCATTCGGCACTTCGTTGAATGCACTTGTTCGGTCAGATGTGCGACGCACGACCATCAACACGTGTCGGTCATCGTCGGTCTTCGGGCGACCACGGTTGTCGAGCGCGGGGTTCTCAGGCCGGCAACACACGATGATGGTGCGTTGCATACCTGCGGCCTTGTGCACGTGCTTGTCAGAAAAGTCGCGTCGCGACTGCATGTCGATAAACGACTTGCGTGTCGCATATCGAACGATGGCGATGCGATCCCAATCTTCGTCGCCCGCCCGGTTGCTGACCACGTCGCCGACGAACACGATCGTCGCACCAATCTTCGCGAGAATTGACGATGGGTTGTAGCGGTCGTCAGCTTCGCGTCCGCTGATTGGTTTGTCGACACCGGCGTCGTCGGTGTACTGCGCCACCTCGTGGTACTTCATCAGGTTGACCATGTAGATCGGGCCGTCTTCGGCGGGCGGTCGGGTGGCGAGAAAGATGCCGTAGTCCTTGTCGATGGTGCCGTACTTGTGCTTCAGCCGTGGTGTGTCGGCCATGGTGCCCCCTCGCTCGTGTCGGCGAGCGTATCCAGCTGGGCCTGCCGGCTCGTTAGTGGGCAACTCACCCAGGTTCTCGTGAACTCCTGGGGAACGGGTCAACGAGAGTTCATTTGCATCCAAACATAATGGTCATTATGTTTAGAAATATGACTATAACTTCGCTTTCACGGCCAGCCATCCTCCGAGCCGGCTCGCTGGCGATCGCCGCCATGTTCCTCGTCGCCTCATGCGGCGGCGAGCCTGAAGCCCGCACCCGCAATCGCACCTTGAACTCAGTGACGTGTTATCAGACGCAGGCCGAAAAAGACGAGGCTCTCGCCGCCGCTGAAGAAGCCCTCGCCGCAGCCCGGCCGCCCCTGATCACACAAGATACGACACCCACGCTCAGCGACGCCTCGCCAGCAGATGCCGGGCAACTTGCCTTCATTGGCCCGGTGCAGTGGTGGAAGCGAGTGCCGCGCGCAACCGACACAACGATTCCGGCCAGCACGACGGTTGCACCAACAACGACTGCTGCACCAACGACGACAGTTCGTATCACGACAACGGTCGCGCCAACGACAACGGTGGCAGTAACGACCACCGTGGCTGAGACAACGACGACACTCGCCGCATCGACAACCGCGGCGCCTACGACAACGGTCGCCGAATCGACGACGACGACCGAACCAGCCAATCGCTATCTCAACGCACCTAGCAACGTGCAAGCCGTAGTCGACGGCTCCACTGTGCGTGTGTCGTGGTCGGCTCCTGAAGCATCGAACACACCCGTCGAGGACTATGCGTTCCTATGGACGACGGATGGTTTCCGAAGTCTGTTCAGCTGGCGAGTGAGCGGGACCTCGGTAACTTCGCCGTCGTTTGCACCTGGTACCACCGTGCAGTTCCAAGTGCGAGCTGACAACGACACATATCGCGTGTATTCAGGTTGGTCAAATGTGGCGTCAGCAACTATCGCAAGCGCTGCGGTGGAAGAGACCACTACTACCGCGGTCGCCGATCAGTCGTCGGGCGAAGAGACCACGACGTCGCTCGAGACAGCCGATGCAGTCGCCTTGGTAGCCGATCTGCAGTCACGGGTGGATCTCATCAGAGAGACTCCGTTGTGCGCCGATCTCGAGGCCGCTGCTGACATTGAGTGCGCGGTGCAGGCTGGG
>RFMM01000136.1 GCA_009927665.1 Actinomycetota bacterium | reverse complement strand
GGCGAACACCTTGACGGTGACGACTGATGAGCAGGGTGGTAGTGCTGTTTCGAATGGTTCGACGACGACGGGTGCGTCGATGAGTTCGCCGGGTACCCCGACGCGTTCTGGTTACACGTTCAACGGCTGGTTCACCGCGTCGTCGGGTGGGTCGGCGATCAGCTTCCCTTATGCGCACGGTCAGACCGCGAACTTCACGCTGTATGCCCAGTGGACGCTCACCTGCGCAGGCGGGGGCGTCTGCGTGGTGGGTGACACCGGACCAGGTGGCGGCACGGTGTTCTATGTTCACAATGACGCTGACGACATGTTCACTTCTGCGGGTTCTGACTGCAATGCAACGTGTCGCTACCTAGAGGTTGCATCAACCGAGTACACCAAGGACTGGGGCAATTCAGGTAACGGGTGCTATGCAGACGGCAGTAGCAGCGCCAATCAGGACTGTCGGTACTACTCGGTATATTCGGGAAGCACGTCGTCGCAGTCCACTTCTAGAAGCAGTTCCGACAATTTTGGAATGGGCATGGCAAACACCAACCGCATCTACGCACAAATCACGACGGATGGCGGAGCAAGTACGAATTCCTATGCGGCTGGCTTGGCGTGGGCCTACTCTTACAACGGAAAGTCTGACTGGCATTTGCCATCGAAGAGCGAACTCAACGAGCTGTGCAAGTACGCGCGAAATCAGACCACCGGAAATACCTCGGTGAATTGCAACTCATCGGGAAGTCTGCGGTCGGGCTTCTCTCTGGACGATTACTGGAGTTCATCGGAGGCAGACAGAGATAACTCCAAATATCAGTACTTCGGCGACGGTACAAAGTTGGTCTACGGCAAGAATTCTGAATTCAAAGTGCGGATGATTCGGGCGTTCGGGTGACGAGACCAGCGACGAACCGCGCTGGCTTCTGAGCCGCCCCAGCCAGGGCGGCCATAGGCGTCGCGCGGTAGCGTGTTCGCCCGCGGGGCTGTAGCTCAGTTGGTAGAGCGGTACGTTCGCAATGTACAGGCCAGGGGTTCAATTCCCCTCAGCTCCACGAAACAAGGGGGAACATGGCGACGCCGGCAGCAGGTCTTGGGTGGTTTGAGGCGATTGACGCCGCCACCGGTGCGGGGCAGATCTTCGAGTTGGTCGACGCCGACATACGCGGGGTGAAGACCCAAGTGTTCAAGCACGCGCCAGCCAACCTGGCGCAGGTGTTCGCCATGGCCCGTAACCATGGCGACAAGCCATTCCTCGTCTATGAAGACGAGACGCTCACGTTCACGCAGGCGATGGATCGCGTTGACGCCCTCGCCCATGCGCTCGCGACACACTACGGCGTGCAGAAGGGCGACCGAGTTGCAGTCGCCATGCGTAACTACCCCGAGTGGTGTCTGTCGTTTGCGGCGATCCTGTCGGTCGGTGGCATCTCGGTGTCGATGAACTCGTGGTGGAAAGAAGAAGAGATGGATTACGCCTTGCGTGACTCTTCGCCCAAGGTGCTCATCTGTGACGACGAGCGCTATGTCACCGCCAAAGCAACATGTGCAGCACTTGGGGTGAAGGTCTTGCTCGTTCGTTCGCAGCAATCGGGTGGCAGTGCCGACAAGTGGGAAGACGTCGTGCAGCTCGGCAACAAGCCGGCGCCCGTTGACATCTCGCCCGACGACGACGCGACCATTCTCTATACATCTGGCACCACCGGGTTTCCGAAGGGTGCGGTGTCGACACATCGGGCGATCGTCAGTGCGCTGATGGGGTTCTCGCTGCGCCAGACGGTCGACGGCATGCGGGCAACGGTGAAGCCAGAGCCAGATCCGTTTCCGCCTTCGTTTATTCTCATCGTGCCGCTCTTTCACGTCACCGGTTGTGTGCCGGTGATGATGAGTTGCTTTGTTGCTGGGTTGAAACTCGTCATCATGTACAAGTGGGACCCCGAGAAGGCAATGCAATTGATCGAGCGCGAGAAGATCACCAACTTCGTCGGCGTGCCCACGCAAAGTTGGGACTTGGTCAACCATCCGGCGTTTTCGAACTATGACCTCTCGTCGTTGCGTGCCGTCGGTGGCGGTGGTGCACCTGCACCGGCTGCTCTCGTGCACAAAGTTGCCAACAGTTTCAAAAAGGGTGGCCCGCAACTCGGCTATGGCATGACCGAGACGAATGCGTTCGGCCCCGGAAACCGCGGCGCCGACTACGTCGCGCGGCCTACCAGTACCGGTCGTGCCGTGTTGCCGATGCGGGTCGAGATTCGCGACGCCGAGCGCCGCCCGTTGCCCGTTGGGCAGACCGGTGACATCTGGATGTCAGGCCCGATGCTCATTCGCGGCTATTGGAACAAGCCCGACGCCACGGCAGCCACCATCGTTGACGGTTGGCTGCTGTCGGGTGATATCGGTCGAATGGACGAAGAAGGCTTCCTCTATATCGAAGACCGCGCCAAAGACATGATTCTGCGTGCGGGCGAAAACGTCTACGGCGCCGAAGTCGAGCACGTCATCTACGAGCACCCGGCCATTCACGAGGCTGCCGTCTTTGGCGTGCCGCACGAGCGCCTCGGTGAAGAGGTGGCGGTGGCCATCTACCCCAAGGCCGGCCACACCATCACCGCAGCAGAGCTGTGGAAGTTCCTCGACGGCAAGATGGCCGCATTCAAGGTGCCATCACACGTCGTGATTCTCAGCGAACCGCTGCCACGCAACGCGGCCGGCAAATTCTTGAAGCGCGAACTGCGCGATCGAGTGGTGAACGGAGAGTTAACAGCCACCAGTCGCTAGGCCGACCCGCGCTGCGGCGTCACGCCACGCCGCGTCGAGCCCCGACGCCGCGTCGTGCAACAGCCCAGGGGTGAAGCCTCGCAACAGCCCTCGTCTAGACATGTCACAGTTATGGCTCAGGGTGCGTTGAAGACTTGATGACTGACCAGTACACCATCGTCTTGTGGTGTGCCGACGCGGTGCGATTCGCCTCGTTCGCCGCAGCACATCTGTTGCACGAGGGGGTGCATGCTGCCAACCTCGGTCGTATCGACGACGAGATCCCTGTCGCAATTGGTGTGGCGAACGGGCGACGCACACCGGTGTTTTCACGGGTGATCACGGGCCTTGGTCTTATCTGCGCGCGCTGTCCGAAAGTGGCGACATCCGAACGATTCGACTATCTGCTCACGGTGACGAGTGACGACGAAGTTGACGCCGGTGGCGCACCGCTCGAAGCACGGGGCGCGCCAGTGATTCGGGCGCACGAATTGGTGACAGCACTTGAAGCCACGAGTGCTCGAGGGCTGACGAAACAAGAGGTGCTTGAGCTGTTCGCCTCGGTCTCACGCGAACCCGTTCACCTCACCGCCACTGATGACCCAGCGCGCCGCGCATCGGTCGAACACCGCCGTGCTGCGGCTAAAGACAAGGTCGACCTTCACGAGCTTGCCGACTGCTGTCAGCGGGTGGTTGCAGCCCTAGCCCGATAGGTGTCGGGCGATGTCGACCGAGCGACTTACTTGCGGGCTCGGCGCGACTCGACGAGGTCAGACAGTCTGCACTTCAACACCACACTGAGGCGCGTGAGAGTGTCGAGCGAGGGTGAGAAGTGACCGTTCTCGATGCGATTGATCGTCTTGCGGTCAACGCCGGCCAGTTCGGCCAAGCGGGCTTGTGAGAACCCACGCTCGTTACGCAAGGTCACCAGCCGGTTCGACACCGTCTCGGCAGACTGCGACGAAGCTTTCTTGAGTTGTGCGTTCAGTGATTTGCCAGTCATGTTGTTACCCCTCGCGCTGTGATGCGCTATTCCACACTAATCGGTGCAACCTCTGGGATACGAGCGGGCACGTCTCGTAGAGTAAGAAAGTCGTGACTGCCGCCACATTGCATGCCGTCACAATCGGTAATGCGATGGTTGACGTCATTGCCGCTGTCGACGAACGATTCCTCGTCGCACACGATTTGACGAAGGCCTCAATGATGCTGGTCGATGACGAACGATCGAGGTACCTCATGTCACACATCGGCGAAAGCTTCATGGCCAGTGGTGGGTCGGTGGCGAACACCAGTCATGGTCTCGCCAGTCTCGGAGCGCGTGCTGGTTTCATTGGCAAGATTGCCGACGACGAGCTCGGTGCCGTCTTCACCCGTGATCTGCATGAGGCGGGCGTGTCGTTCTTTCCGGCCCCGAAAGACCACGGCCTGCCAACGGGGCGATGCGTGATCGTGGTGACACCCGACGGTCAGCGCACGATGAATACCTACCTTGGCGCTGGTGCCGTGCTGCACCCCTCAGACATCGATCGAGCAGCCGTGCAGAGCGCCGAATGGGTGTTTCTCGAGGGTTATCTCTTCGACAAAGACGACGCCAAAGCAGCGTTTCGCGTGGCCGCTCGCTATGCCCACGAAGCCGGTCGCAAGGTCGCCCTGACTCTGTCTGACTCGTTTTGTGTGCAGCGACATCACGATGACTTTCTCGCGTTGGTCGACGATGAAGTCGACCTGCTGTTTGCCAACGAGCACGAACTGACGACGCTGTACGGCACCGAAGATTTTTCAGAGGCTGTCGGCAAACTGCGCGACTGTTGCCCGCTCGCCGTCGTGACGCGCAGCAAGCGCGGCTCGGCCGTGGTTACCGCCGACGAGTTCATCGAGGTGCCATCGCTGCCCGTCGACCCGATTGTCGACGCCACTGGCGCCGGCGACATGTACGCAGCCGGGTTTCTCTACGGCATCACGCACGGCAAGTCGCTCGAGCAGTCTGCAGAGATCGGCACCATCTGTGCCGCCGAAGTGATCATGCACATGGGGCCGCGTCCGCAGGTGACGCTTGCGTCGTTGTTGCCCGAAGATCTGCGCTGAGCGCGGGCTGGTGCGGCACCGCCCGCTTGGCGGCTAACCCTCGGCGCTGACTACTTCTCGTCGTCGGCGGGGTGATAGCTGAACTGCAAGTCGCCGAGCTTGACGAGCGTCGATGCAACCCAACCACCCAGCGAGCCAAAGTGGTCATCAAGCTGGGCGTTGGTGCCGTCGGCGAGGGTTGCTTCTGCGAGTTCGTATGCGCCGAGGTACACAATCTCGGCGGCATGATCGAGTGGTCGACTCGTGTCGGTCGCCGAGATTGCTTCGCTGCTGATGCTCTCGCGCGAAAGTTGCTGGTTGCCGAGCCGTGGGCTGGTCAACGGCGCGATGCCGGCAATCTGAGCCGTGTCGGGCGGTGTAGCGAGTCGCTGCACGCGAAAGACGATTTCCATTTCGATGACCGGCGCTTCGTGGTAGATCTCCTCTACGTACCACGCGCGATAGGTCGCTTGGCTCCATGACGGCCAGGTGAAGGTGATGTGGGCAACGACGCGGGGCGGTTGACCTTCGCCGGGCAAGCCATAACTGGTTGCCCAAACCAAGTCGCCGAGCAACACGTCTGAATGCAGGTGTTCTTCGAAGGCCTGACGCTCGAGAAACGCGTTGCCGAACGCATCGCGCAACGCGCCGATTGCATCGGTGAACACATGGTCGAGCACGGTTTCACGCTACAAGTGTGCGAGAATCGCAGATGTGCCAGATGGTGATCTACGACGTGCGAGATGGCATCGCCACGCTCACGTTGAACAACCCGAGCGAACGCAACTCGATGACCGCCGAGATGGTGCGCGACATCGTGGCGTCGATGGATGCCGCCGAGGCCGACCCCGATGTGGAGTCGTGATCGTGACCGGAACCCCACCTGCGTTTTGTGCTGGCGCGAACCTCGGCAACCTCGCCGAGGCAACACGTGAATCACTGCTCGATATCTACGAGGGTTTCTTGCGCATCGCTCGCAGCCCGTTGCCCACGATTGCGGCGGTCAACGGGGCAGCAGTCGGCGCAGGCATGAACCTGGCGCTCGGTTGCGACCTGCGCATCGCGGCCGAGAGCGCCAAGTTTGACACGCGATTCTTGCAACTCGGCTTGCACCCCGGCGGCGGCAACACGTGGATGCAACTGCGCATCGCCGGCCTGCAGACCACGATGGCAAC
>RFMM01000079.1 GCA_009927665.1 Actinomycetota bacterium | reverse complement strand
AACCGACCTGCGAGGCTGGCGATATGGCGACCCCAGAGCCCATTGGAGCCCTCCTCCTTGCCGCTGGCGGGGGTTCACGCTTCGTCGGCGCCACCCACAAACTGCTCGCCCCGCTGGGCGGCCAGCCTGTTGTGCGCCATGTGCTCGAGGCGGTGGCACGCAGCGGGCTCTCCCCGATCATCGTCGTGACGGGTGCGGTCGACCTGGGTGACGAACTCACGCGTGAGCTCCCTGGGCATCCGCGGCTCGTGCAGGTGCATCACCCGCAGTGGCAACGCGGCATGGCGAGCAGTCTGCACGTGGGGTTCGACGAAGCGCGACGATTGTGCCTGGCCGCCGTCGTGGTTGGTTTGGGCGATCAACCTGGCATCACGTCGGCTGCGTGGCGAGCGGTCGCCGACACGCCGTCACCACTCGCGGTTGCCACCTACAACGGCAAGCGACGCAACCCGGTGCGCATTCACACCGAGTTGTGGTCGCACCTGCCTCACGAAGGTGATGAAGGTGCGCGCACACTGCTGCGCACGAGACCAGAACTCGTCACCGAAGTAGCCTGCGAAGGCAGCGCTGACGACATCGACACCATCGATGATGTGGCGCGATGGCAGGCGCAGCTTGCCACACAACGAGAGGAAGCCTGATGGAACTCCACCACGAGTTCACCGTGCCGGTGCCAGCCGCCGATGCCTGGCGAATTCTCACCAATCTCGAACAGCTGGCCCCCTGTCTGCCTGGTGCGCAACTCACCGAGGTGGAAGGTGAGATCTACCGCGGTCAGGTGAAGGTCAAAGTTGGGCCGATCGTCGCCCAGTTCAAGGGCCAGGCATCGTTCGTAACACGCGACGATACGGGCTACACCGCTTCACTCAAGGCCGAAGGGCGCGACACGGGCGGCAAAGGCAACGCTGCCGCCACGATCACCGCAAAACTCGAACCGACGAGCGCCACCAGCGCCAAGTGCACGGTCGACACCGACTTGAACATCACTGGCAAGGTTGCACAATTTGGTCGTGGTGCACTCGCTGACGTGAGCGACAAACTGCTGCTGCAGTTCGTTGACAACCTGAATGCGTTGATCGCATCGGGTGCCGCTGCACCATCGGCCGCACCAGCCGCACCGGCCGCCGCACCAGCCGCTGCCCCAGCGACACCCGCCGCACCCGCCGTGCGCCAAATCGAACACACCGACGACGTCGCGCCACTCGACTTGCTCGATGCCGCCGGCGGCACGATTGCCAAGCGCTTGGTGCCCGTGCTCGTCGTGATTGCAGTGGCGGTGGCCGCGTTTGTCATCTTCCGCTGAACACGCATCATCTGCCGACATCGAGCAGGTAACTGCACTACTCGGTCGTCGCCCGCAGGGTGACTTCACCGTGGTCGTGCGACGCAACGACGGAACCCCGCGTGTGGTGCGCAATGCTCCGCTGCTGCATGATGGCACGCCGATGCCCACGCGCTACTGGCTGGTCGACCCGCACGATGTGACGCACGTGTCGCGACTTGAAGCTGCCGGCGGTGTCAACACCGCTGAACGAGAAGTCGACATTGTCGCACTCGATGCGGCACACGCGGCATACGCCGCCGAGCGCGATGCACACATCACACCTGAACACACCGGCCCGCGACCCTATGGCGGCGTCGCCGGCACTCGGTGCGGCGTCAAGTGTCTGCACGCGCACTATGCCAACTGGTTGGTCGGCAACATCGACCCAGTCGGCCAGTGGGTCGCTGATCGCATCGCCGCGAGTGTTACGCCGTGACACGCAACATTGCCGCCATCGACATCGGGTCGAACTCGACGAATCTGCTCGTCACCGACGAACACGGCGCACAACTCGTGCGCGAAGTGAATGTGACAGCACTCGGCGAGGGCGTGGCGCGTACGAATGCATTGTCGCCAGCCGCCATCGAGCGCACACTCGCCGTTATTAATCGTTACGCCGCCACCGTTTCGCACCACAACGCCGAGCTGCACATCACGGGCACGGCGGCCTGCCGTATGGCGAGCAACACGAGTGAGTTTTTTGCCCAGGTGCAGGCCGCCACGGGCGTGGTTCCACGACTACTGTCTGCCGCCGACGAGGCACGGCTGGCGTGGCACGGCGCTGTGGCGAGCCTGCCGACAATCGACGGCTCGACGATGGTGGTCGACATCGGCGGGGCATCGACGGAACTCACGGTCGGCTCGCTTGCCGCCGCGTCGATGCAGTCATCGGCGCTCACCAGCGTGAGCCTTCCCTTCGGCGTGGTGACCCTTACCGAGGCCGAGCTGCATGGCGACCCGCCACGCGCCGAAGAACTCTCGAATGCCGTTTCGATGGTGGGTGACGCCGTCGACAACGCGGCGATTGAGTTCCCGGCGTTGGTCGAAGCACAACGTGTGGTGGGCGTCGCCGGCAGCATCGTGACGATCGCCGCCGTTGAACTTGGTTTGCAGCACTTCGACGCCGCACGACTGCACGGCATGGTTCTCACCAAGAGCGCGGCCGAAGACGTTTTTCGCACGCTGGCCACCGAACGACTCGCCGATCGGGTGCACAACCCTGGGCTTCCAGTGGAACGTGCGGGCGTCATCGTGGGAGGATGTTGCCTGCTGGTTGCCATCATGCGACGACTTCACCTCGACCACATCATCGTGAGCACGCACAACCTGCTCGACGGCGTGGTGGCCGAGGCGAGAGGTGCCGAAGCATCAGCAACGCGAGGTGCCGGCGCATGAGGCCCACCGCAACACCACGCACCCGCGCCGCGCACCCGGCGACACCAGCAGGGGCCGCCTTGCGTCTCTACGGCCGTCGCGTGATGTTGCGGCCGCTCATCACCACTGACTTCACGGCATTCAGCGAGGTGCGGCGGCGCAACGGCCGCTGGCTCACCGATTGGGAGCCGCTACGCCCCACCGCATCAGCCGACCCGGCCGAGAACCCAGATGCGTTCGCACGCCGCTGCGAGGTGCGCGAACGCGAACGCTCGTCGGGCAACGCATACTCGTTTGGCATCTTCGTTGACTCGATCTTCGTCGGAGAAGTAAACCTCAACGGCGTGACGCGCGGTTCAATGCAGTCAGCGACCATCGGTTATTGGATCGACAAGGCAAAAGCCGGGCAGGGTTATGTGCCCGAATCGGTGGCAGTCATCACGCGATTCGCATTCGAAGAACTGCGGCTGCACCGACTCGAGATTTGCATCATTCCGCGCAACAACAACAGTTTGCGCGT
>RFMM01000267.1 GCA_009927665.1 Actinomycetota bacterium | reverse complement strand
GCGCTACAAGAGGCCGGCGTAACTGCCGCCGTCAACCGGCACGTGTGCACCGGTGATGAAGCGCGCTGGTTCGCTGCACAAAAACGCCACCACCTTGCCGAAGTCGGCGGGGTCACCGACGACACCAGCAGGAATTCCGAGTTGTGCGGCATCGGGTGACGACCCGTAGAGCTGCGTGATGCGATCGGTGGCGTGAATGCCGGGCTGAGCAGAGTTGACGGTGACACCGTCGGCGGCAACTTCGCGCGCGAGGGTCTTCAAGAACCCAGTTACGCCGGCGCGCGCGGTGTTCGACAAAATGAGATTCGCGATCGGCTGGCGCACGGAGATTGAGGTGATCGCCACCACCCTGCCCCACTTGCGCTCGCGCATCGCTGGCACGGTCGCTTCGCACATTGCCACCACCGACAACAGGCTCTGTTGCAAGGCGGGCAGATAGTCGGCAGTCTCGAGCGCGGCGAAGTTGCCGGGCTTCGGGCCGCCACCGTTGGCGACGAGAATGTCAACGTGCCCGAGTCGCTCGCGTGCAAGATCGACGAACATCGCTGCACCATCGGCGGTCGACACGTCACACTCGACACCTACCGCCCCACCACCAAGTCGGGCGACCGCAGCATCGAGACGCTCACGCCCCCGACCGCAGATCACCACTCGCACACCTGCTTCAACGAGCGCTTGGGCAGAGGCAAAACCGAGGCCAGCGGTGCCGGCGGCGACGGCCGCAGTGCGCCCAGAGATTGCGAGGTCCACGGCAACTGACGGTAGTGCACACCTTCGTAGGCTGAGGCCGTGGCGGCAGCGCGAGCATCGTTGGCATCGGTGCAGCAGGTGCATGACGCACTTGCCCAGGCGGGCTATCTCGCCGACGAGGGTCTTGCGACGGCAGTGTTCCTCTCATTGTCGTTGAAGCGACCACTCTTGCTCGAAGGTGAAGCAGGTGTGGGCAAAACCGAACTCGCCAAGGTGCTGGCAGCCGTGCGTGGTTGCGAACTCATTCGTCTGCAGTGCTACGAGGGCATTGATGCAAGTCAAGCGGTGTACGACTGGGATTATTCCC
>RFMM01000257.1 GCA_009927665.1 Actinomycetota bacterium | reverse complement strand
CGCACCCCGGCCGCCTTGCCGGGTCACGGCGGGGGGGGCGATTAGACAAACCACCCCCGCTCGGGCAATACTCCCCTTACTGGGTTCGTGTGAACCTGGGCACAGTGGTCGGGTGGCGGCCTGACCCGAACAAGGGAGGCCATATGCACGTCACCATCACGGTCAACGGCACGAAACAATCGCACGAGGTCGAGCCGCGCACGCTGCTTGTTCACCTCATTCGCGATCATGCCAAGTTGACGGGCACCAACATCGGATGCGACACCTCAAGTTGCGGTGCCTGCACGGTGCACCTCGACGGCGAAGCAGTGAAGAGCTGCACGATTCTCGCTGCGCAAGCCGATGGCGGATCAGTGACGACCATCGAGGGTCTGGCCAAGAACGGCGAAATGCACCCGATGCAGCAGGCGTTCATGGAAAACCACGGTCTGCAGTGCGGATACTGCACACCAGGCATGGTGATGGCGGCTATCGGCCTGCTGAACGAGAACCCGAATCCGACCGAAGACGACGTGCGCCACGGCCTCGAGGGCAACCTCTGCCGCTGCACCGGTTATCACAACATCGTGAAGTCAGTGCTCGCTGCGGCGAAGAAGTAGGAGCATCCACCATGAGCATCACCCAAGAACGCGAGACCACGGTCATCGGCCAGCGACTGCTGCGCCGTGAAGACCCCGCCCTCTTGACGGGCGAAGCGAAGTACACCAACGACCTCGTCATCCCCGGTGCGCTGCACTTGGCGGTGTTGCGCTCGCCGTATGCGCACGCGCGCATCAAGAGCATCGACGTGTCTGACGCAGCATCGATGCCCGGCGTGGTGGCGGTGTACACCGGTCGCGACCTGCACGCCGTGTGGGCTGCACCGATGCCGTGCGCTTGGCCGGTGACTGCAGACATGAAGAACCCGGCGCACTATCCGCTGGCGATCGACAAGGCGTGCTACGTCGGTGACGGTGTCGCTGCGGTGCTCGCCACGAGCGAGGCGGCGTCGCGCGATGCACTCGATGCCATCGACGTGGTGTACGAACCACTGCGCGCAGTCGTTGATCTCGAAGACGCACTCACCGACAAGACGATCATTCACGAGTCAATCGGCACCAACAAGTCGTACACCTGGCCGCTCAAGGTCGAAGCCAAAGAAGGCGCGATTGATGAGGCGTTCAAGAACGCCGCGTTCACGGTGAGCGAGCGCTACGTGCAACAGCGTTTGTTGCCGATGGCGATGGAGCCGCGCGCCGTTGCCGCCGTGCCGCAGCCGTTCGGTGGCGACATCACGCTGTATTCCGCCACGCAGGTGCCGCACATCTTGAAGGTGATGACGGCGATCACGCTCGGAATCCCCGAACATCAGGTGCGCGTGGTCGCGCCGGCGGTCGGTGGTGGCTTCGGCTCGAAACTCAACGTGTATGCCGAAGAACTGCTCTGCGTCGCGCTCGCCCGCAAGCACGGTGCACCCGTGCGCTGGGTCGAAGAGCGCACCGAGAACACGCAGGCGACCATTCACGGTCGTGGGCAGATTCAACACATCGAGTTGGCAGCCGACAAGAACGGCAAACTCACGGCCATTCGCGTGCGCCTCATCGGCGACATGGGCGCCTACCTGCAGTTGGTCACGCCCGGCGTGCCGATTCTCGGTGCATTCCTCTATGCAGGCGTCTACGACCTGCCGCAGGCCTACGACTTCGCCTGCACGTCGGTGTTCACCAACATGACGCCGACTGACGCCTACCGCGGTGCGGGTCGCCCCGAGGCCACCTACGCCATCGAAGTGGCGATGGATGCCCTGGCGCGCAAGATGAACATCGACCCCTTTGAGCTGCGCAAGCGCAACTACATCAAGAAAGAGCAGTTCTTCGACGCCAAAGGCGTGCAGGTCGGCTACACCGCCTTCCACGGGTTGAACTACGACTCGGGCGACCACCTCATGGCTGCGGAAAAAGCCGCGAAGATCGCCGACTACGCCGGCGTGCGCAAGCAACAGGCCAAACAAAACGTGGCAGGTGCAACCAAGCGCATCGGCATTGGCATGACGTCGTATTTCGAGATGTGCGGTCTCGCACCGTCACGAGTGCTCGCCTCGCTGAACTACGGCGCGGGTGGATGGGAGTCAGCGACAGTTCGCGTGCTGCCGACCTCGAAGGTGCAAGTCGTGACGGGCACCTCGCCGCACGGCCAGGGTCACGAGACCTCGTGGGCGATGATTGCCGCCGAGAAACTCGGTGTCGCACCTGAAGACGTCGACGTGTTGCACAGCGACACGGCGATTGCACCTCTTGGTCTCGACACCTACGGTTCGCGTTCGCTCGCGGTGGGTGGAGTCGCCATCGCCGGTGCATGCGACAAAGTGATCGACAAGGCACGTTCAATTGCCGCGCATCAACTCGAATGCGCTGCAGAAGACCTCGAGTTCGCCAAGGGCGTGTTCAGCGTCAAAGGCTCGCCCGACAAAGCGGTGCCGCTCGCGCGATCGCCTTCGCAGCATTCACCGCGCACAACCTGCCCGATGGCGTCGAGCCGAACCTCGAAGCGCAGTACACGCATGACCCGAAGAACTTTTCGTGGCCATTCGGCACGCACATGTGCGTGGTTGAAGTCGACACCGAAACCGGCAAAGTCGACGTGCTGAAGTACGTCGCGGTCGACGACTGTGGCAATCAGATCAACCCGCTCATCGTCGAAGGCCAAGTGCACGGCGGCGTGGTGCAGGGGCTCGCCCAGGCGCTGTTTGAAGAAGCCGTCTATGACAGTGACGGCAACCTGAAGACGAGCAACCTGGCTGAATACCTCGTGCCCGCTGCGTGCGACGTGCCGCCGATCACCACCGACTTCACGGTGACGCCCTCAACGACCAACCAGCTTGGCGTGAAGGGCATCGGCGAGGCCGGCACCATCGGTGCAGCACCGACGGTGATGAACGCAGTCATCGACGCGCTGTCAGGTTTGGGCATCACCCAACTCGACATGCCGGCATCACCGAACAACGTCTGGAACGCAATCAACAAGGCCCGAGGAGGCAAGCAATGATTCCCGCACCATTCGAGTACAAGCGCGCTGGTTCGGCCGAAGAGGCGATCTCGCTCATCGGGCAGTACGGCGACGACGCCAAGTTCTTGGCGGGCGGTCACAGCCTCATCCCGCTCATGAAGTTGCGTCTCGCTCAGCCCACGGTGCTCGTTGACATTGGTCGCGTGAAAGACCTGTCGTACGTGAAGGATGCCGGCGACCACGTGGCCATCGGCGCACTCACCCGCCACATGGATGTCGAGAAGTCACCTGTGCTCAAGCAGCATGTGCCGCTCTTGGCGCACGCGGCCAGCCATGTGGGTGATTCGCAGGTGCGACATCGTGGCACCATCGGCGGCTCGATCGCACACGCCGACCCGGCGAGCGACCTGCCCGCCACCACGCTCGCTCTCGGTGCCACCTACGTAGTGCAAGGTCCGAAGGGCAAGCGCGAGATCGCCGCGAAAGATTTCTTCAAGGGATTCTTGGAGAGCGCACTCGCCGCCGACGAGATGCTGGTGGAAATCAAGGTGCCAAAGATGAAGGGCGGCTGGGGTTTCCAGAAGTTCAATCGTCGCGCCCAAGACTGGGCGATAGTCGGAGTCGCCGCGTGGCGCAACAACGGCACGAGCGGTGTCGCTCTCGTGAACATGGGTTCAACGCCGGTGCTCGCCTCGTCGGTGAGCAAGGCGTTGTCAGGTGGCGCATCGATTGCCGATGCCGCTGCACTCGCGGCTGATGAAGCCGAACCACAGAGCGACCTCAACGCCAGTGCGGAATATCGCCAACACCTGGCAC
>RFMM01000137.1 GCA_009927665.1 Actinomycetota bacterium | reverse complement strand
AGCAGCTTTATTCCTCTGCCGAAACGGTCTGCCCAGGTTCATAGGTCACGACCCGATCGCCGAGCACCGCAACGTCGCCAGCATCGTGAGTCACCAGCAGAGCAATAATCTTTCGCTCGTTCACCACCTCACGCACCAAACTTCGCAGTTGCTGTCGTGTTGGTGCATCAAGTGAACTGAAGGGCTCATCGAGCAGCAAGATGCGCGGGTTCCCCGCCAATGCGCGCGCGAGAGCCACTCGCTGACGCTCTCCACCCGACAACGTGCGCGTGCGTGCCGACGATCGTGTGGCTGCACCGACGCGTTCGAGCAACGTCGCAGCTTCGCGTTGGCGAGTGGCTCGATCGCCCGAGCGCACTGCGAGCGCCACGTTGTCGAGTGGCGAGAGGTGTTCGAGCAACGCGGCGTGCTGAAACACCATGCCGATGCCACGGTCTTGCGATGGCAGATGCACGTGAGCCGACTCGCCACCACGCGCATCGGCGAACACGACGTCGCCACAGCGAATGGTGCCACGAATTGGCCTGATCGTGCCTGCCACCGCCGCAAGAGTGAGGCTCTTCCCTGACCCAGAGGGCCCGATGAGTGCCGTGCAACCCGCACGTGCAGCAAAACAGGCATTGACGCCGAAGTCGCGAACTTCGACCCGCACGTCGATCGACAGCGTCTCAGGCGAGCGCATCTCACCCGCAGTTGCAACGCGATTCATGGCCGTCTCGCAAACACTTGCGTAATCAACAGCAGCACGACGACCGCGATTGCCCCCAATATCAACGAGCCAGTTTGCGCAGTTGCATCGTCACCGGCTTGCACTGCGTCATACACCGCTATCGGGAGAGTTTGGGTTTGGCCGGGAATGTTGCCCGCGACCATCACCGTTGCTCCGAAATCACCCAGTGCTCGCGCAAAACCGAGCGCTATGCCCGCTCCGATGCCGCGAGATGCCAGCGGCAAGGTGACCCAAAGTGCCACCCGAGTTTCGCGCAGGCCCATCACACGAGCAGTTTCTTCGATTCGCGGGTCGACGTTGCTGATCGCGGCACGTGCGGCACGCACCACGAAGGGCAGCGCCGAAACCGTAGCTGCGACGACCGCCCCAGCCTCAGTGAAGACCAGCGGCGCACCGAAGAGTGACTGCCACGCCTGACCAACCGAAGATTGTGTGCCCAACAATGTGAGCAGGTAGTAACCGAGCACGGTGGTGGCAACACAATCGGCAGCGTCACTACTGCTTCGACGAGACCCGACCATCGTGAGCGCCACTTTGCCAACCCATAGGCAACGAGCACCCCAAGCGTTGCAGCGAGCAGCGTGGCGACTACCGACACTCGCAACGAAGCCAGAGCGGAAACCAATCGGTCATCAAATTTGCGCCTTCGATCGCATCATCATCCTTCGTTCACTACAAAACCGTATTCACGCAAAACGGCAACCCCAGCGGGTGAGGTGAGCAGGTCAATGAAGGCTCGCGCCGCAGGGTTTTCGCTGCCGCGAGCCGTGAGCACGGCGGTTTGGCGAATCGGCTGGTGTAATGCAGAATCGACGACGACTGACGGGCGACTTTGTACTAGGGCGAGGGCAACCAGACCCACCTCGGCCTCACCAGCGTCGACGATGCGCACGGCGTCAGCAACGTTCTCCGCCAAAATCAGGTGATCATTCACCGCCGAAAGAATGCCAGCGGTTTGCAGAGCTTGGCGCGCGGCGACTCCGTATGGCGCATGGGCCGGGTTCGCAATCACCAGACGTCGCCCCTCGCCCACCGCATCGGCGATTTCGGCGACAGTTCTCGGCAGCACCACGCCGTTGCGTGCAATGATCGCGAGCACACCTTCGGCGTATTCACGCACATCGTCGGGCGCCGCGATACCCGCATCGACAATCTCGCGAACATAGTCGACATTCGCCGAGACATAGACGTCATAGGGTGCCCCGGCCAAGAGTTGCTCGCGCAAGAGGCCTGACGACCCGAAAACAAACTCCACCCGCACGCCATCGTTGGCCATGATCTGTGCGAGTTCACCAAATGCTTCGCGCGTGTCACTTGCCGCTGCAACATAGACGTCAGCTTTCGAGTCTCTACTGCAGGCCGTTAGCGCAAACGTCGCACAGACCATCACGACTGCAGCGAGCCGCGACAGCACTCCC
>RFMM01000220.1 GCA_009927665.1 Actinomycetota bacterium | reverse complement strand
GATTGGTGAAAATGCTCAGCGCTTTGGCCGCACCAAGACCTTCGGCGGTGATCGTCTCGCCGACCTCGCGTTGCAGTTGACTGAGCGACTTCGGAGCATCAAGTGGCGGTGGATCCATTCGCACGCGATCGACGGCGTAGCTGATGATCGCATCAGCGAGCTTCTGGCTGTTCTCGTCGTGATAGTGCATCCAATAGCCGTCGGATTCATCCGGGTAGGGCGAAGGCGTGACCGACGGTGTGTTTGACATCGCCGAGAACACTAGAACGCCCCGTGTCAATTGCGCGCACGCTTCGCCCCGCGGCGATTGCGCATACGCATCGCCCTAGGCGAGGCTGACGATCTCAAGCCACGACTCGTTGTAGTAGTCGACTTGACCATCGGGCATCACCAGCACCTTGGTTGGGGCGAGTTGCTCGACGAACTCGGTGTCGTGACTAACGAGCACGATGGCACCATTCCAGTCGGCGAGCGCTGCCGCCACGGCTTCGCGACTCGACGGATCAAGGTTGTTGGTTGGCTCATCAAGCAACAACAAGTTGTTGCGACCGACCATCAGCATGGCGAGCGCAAGTTTGGTCTTTTCGCCCCCAGAGAGTGTCGATGATTCTTGAAACACCTTGTCGCCCGAGAGCCCGAACGACCCCAGCATGCCGCGCAGCTGAGTTTCGGTAAGACCGAGTCGCGCAGGGGCCATCTCACGCATGTGGTCGACCAATGACTTGTCGCCGACGAGGTTGTCGTGCTCTTGGGCGTAGTAGCCCGACTGCACCTGATAGCCAAATGAGAAGTCTCCGTCATCGGCTTTTGATTCACCCGCCAAGATTCGCAAGAGCGAGGTCTTGCCTGCACCGTTGAGACCCAAAACCAACAAACGTTCGCCACGACCGAGATCAAAGCTCACGTCGTGAAACACGTCGGGGCCGCCGTAGCTCTTGCGCAAACCGTTGGCAACGAGCACGGTCTCGCCACAGCTCGGAGCCGGCGGAAACTTCACCTGCAGCGTGCGTTTGGCGCGCGGGGCATGAGTGCGATCGGCGTCGAGACGATTGATGCGCTTTTCGATGCTGCGAGCCATGGCCGCCTTTGACGCTTTGGCACCGAATCGGTCGACAACTCGTTGTAGTCGGTCGATCTCTTTGGTCTGCTGCGCCGCCATCTTTGCAGCGCGAACTTCATCGGCTTCACGTGAACGCAGGTATTGCGAGTAGGTGCCACGGTATTCAATGATCTGACCCGTGTCGCCCTCGTCGGGTCGGTCGAGATGCAGCACTCGCGTGATGGCTTCGTCGAGCAATTCGAGGTCGTGACTGATCACGAGCAAAGCGCCCTTGTAGGTGCGCAAGAAGTCGAGCATCCACATTTTGGCGTCGAGGTCGAGGTGGTTGGTCGGCTCGTCGAGCAGCAACGTGTCACTGCCGCCATAAAGAATGCGGCCCAGTTCAACGCGACGACGCTCTCCGCCCGACAAGACGCCGAGCTGCAAATCGAGTCGGTCAGGTTTCAAGCCAAGACCTGCTGCAATCGCGCGGGCTTCACTGTTGGCCGCGTAGCCGCCCTTAAGTTCGAATGCCTCTTGGGCCTTGGTGAAGCGGGCGATGTTCTGTTCGTCGGCGCGCTCTTCCATCGCGATGCGCAGCTTCTCGAGCCGTACGAGGTCTTCATCGATGCCACGTGATGACAAGATGTGCGACACCGCCGAACGACCGTCGAATGAACCGGCGATGCGCGGGTCTTGCGGCAAATAGCCGAACGCCCCACCGCGGGTGATCGTGCCCGACTTCGGCTCACTGGCTCCACCGAGCACCTTGAACAGGCTCGTCTTGCCCGCACCGTTGCGACCAACCAGGCCAACCTTGTCACGGGGCATCACGGTGAACGACGCATCGTTCACCACGAGTCGTGCGCCGACCTCGACGCAGAGATTCTTGACCTGAAGCACCGTTCAAGGCTCGCATCAGATGACGCCGACCACAACGCGCCGACGAATATCCCCCGACACGTCGGCACCGAGACCTACGCTCGTTGAGTGGCCGATGTCTCGACCGTGCTGACCGCGGCAATCGTCACCATCGCCTGTTTGATGCTCGCCACCTGGTCGATTTCACTCGTCAAACGTGACGCGTCAATCGTCGACATCGTGTGGGGTCTGGGCTTTGTGCTGGTGGCATGGGCTGCCAAGTTCGTATCGGGTGCCTCGGGCGGCGGCAATTGGTTGCTCTTGGCGATGGTGACCATCTGGGGTCTGCGCCTTGCCGGTTACCTCGCCAAACGCAACCTCGGCAAGGGTGAAGACTTTCGCTACCGCAAGATGCGACGCAAACACGGCGAGCGTTTCGCCCTCGTGAGTCTCTACAGCGTGTTCGGGTTGCAGGGTGCGCTGATGTTCTTTGTGTCGCTTCCGGTCAGCCTCGGTCAACGCGAGACCGATGCCGGTGCAGGGTTCGTGGCACTGCTCGGTTTCGTCGTCTGGGCAATCGGTTTGTACTTCGAAGCGGTCGGCGACGCTCAGCTCGCGCGATTCAAACGCGACCCACGCAACGCCGACCAAATCATGGACCAAGGCCTGTGGGCACTCACCCGTCACCCCAACTATTTCGGAGACTGCCTGGTGTGGTGGGGCTTGGCGATCGTCGGCTCGGCACAGGGCGCCGGCATGTGGGCGTTTCTCGGGGCGGCGGTGATGACCACCCTGCTCGTGCGTGTGTCTGGCGTGGCGATGCTCGATCGCTTGCTCGCCAAGCGCAAGCCCGGCTACGCCGAGTACATGGCTCGCACGAGCGGATTCATCCCTTTGCCGAAGCGGTCCGCCGCGAGCGGGATGCGCCGCGGCGCCCGCCCGCGCCGTTCTTCTCCAGGTCGGCAAGCAGAGCGACCATCGCAGTCACCGACTCGCGACGCCAGCGACGCACGAGTGCAGCGGCCGGCGACTCGCCACTCGGACTCCGACTGAGCGCAGCAGCAATCGGCTCAAATACACGACGCTGAGCAGCAGCCAAGCGTTGGTGAGGTAGTCCTCTTCGAGAACGAAGCGCGAACTTCGCAAGCAACTCAATGCGTGCATCTCGAGGGTGGGATACGACGGAGTTCAACCACGTCGTATTCACACGACGACCTTTCGGTGTCGCACGATAAACCACTCGATTGGCACCGCGAGACCCAGGCTCTCTGCGAGCCACCGTGATGAGCCCTGCAGCGGCAAGATCATCGAGTGCGCGATACACGAGTGGACGGCGCACCGTTACCGCCAATGACAACGCTTCGTCGGTCGCCAAATTCTCTGCGACATCGAATCCGTGCCGAGGTGATTCGGCAACCAGCGCTAGCACAATTTGGTCAAGCAATGACAGGCGATTTAGTCTCATTGTGACTATGAGGATACCCATCGCCCGCGTTGCAGTGATTTGCGGCCTCATCATGGCGGTGACTATCGGTGGCCCCTCAACTGCTGCCACACCGCCACTTCGAGGTGAACTCACCGTTTCTGCTGCTGCGTCGCTGACGGAATCTTTCACCAGGATCGGTCGTCAGTTCCGACGGGAGCACCCCGGTATACGTTTGCGCTTCAATTTTGCTTCCACATCGTCTCTGGTCTCACAGATTCAAGCTGGTGCACCAGTTGATGTGTTCGCTTCTGCGGATCTCTCTTCACAGGATCGTCTGGCTGCTTCCGGAAACATCACTTCAGCGCCACGAGTGTTTGCCCGCAACACGATGCAGATTGCGGTGAAGCCAGGCAACCCACTCGCAATAAAGGGCGTCGGTGACTTGACCCGAGTCGGCGTCATCGGGCTGTGTGGTCGCACAGTTCCATGCGGGGTGTATGCGGCATCCGTATTGGCGTTGAACAAGACGAACGTGCCCGAGAGCCAGATCACTCGCGGCACCGACGCCAAAGCAACCCTCGCCAGTGTTGCCGTCGGCGATGCGAATGCAGCCATCGTGTACGTCACGGATGTGCGCGCAGCCGGCAAGGCGGTGTCGGGTGTCGCGATACCGGCAAGACAGAACGTTCGTGCTATCTACGGCGTCTCCGTGGTGCGTGGCTCCGCTAATCGTGCCGCAGCGCAGGCCTTTATCAACTATCTGCTTGGCCAGGAAGGACAAGCCACTCTGAAAAGCTTCGGCTTTCTCGCACCATGAGGTGCGAATGGCCGAGCGTCAGGCGCCTTCACCATTCACCGATATGAACACCGATCAAACTGCCGACCGTTCACCCGCTTCACTTCCACCAGTAGGGCGCGGTCGGCGACACATCTCTCCAGTCTCACTCGGACTCAGCGTCGTGGCTGCCGTGGCTGTGGCGTTCGTTGCACTGCCCTTGCTTGGCATTGCGTGGCGAACCCCGTGGAGCAGTGTTCTCGAACAGCTCTCATCACCCGCTGCACGTGCCGCGTTGCGACTCTCCGTTCTCACCTCTGCCGTGACTGCTCTCTGCACGATCGTGCTCGGGACGCCCTTAGCGTGGCTGATTGCTCGCTACGAATTTGTCGGGCGCAGGCTGCTGCGGGCAATCATCACCGTGCCAGTGGTGCTGCCACCAGTGGTGTCAGGAGTCGCATTGCTCGCGGTCTTTGGCAGAAGCAATGGTCTCGTCGGACGAATGCTCTTTGATACCTTCGGGACACAACTCACGTTTAGCCCGCTCGGCGTCATCGTGTCCCAAACGTTTGTCGCCATGCCGTTCTACGTGCTTGCCGCAGAAGCTGGTTTCACCACCATCGACCGCCGATTCGAGCAGTTGGCTACAACTCTCGGCGCTAGTGAGAAATACATCTTCGCCGGAGTGACCTTACGACTCGCCGCCCCTGCTCTCCTTGCTGGTGTGGTGCTGGCATGGGCCCGTGCGCTTGGAGAGTTTGGTGCAACCATCACCTTCGCCGGAAACATCGAGGGTCGAACGCAGACCCTGCCGCTCGCGGTGTATCTCCTGCTGGAAAGTGATCCATCAACGGCTTACGCACTCAGCATGGTGATGGTCTCGGTTGCTGTCGCAGTTCTCGTTGCATTGCGCGGCAGATACCTACGAGGCAACCGCTAATGCTGCGCGTCACCGGAGTCGCCACACACCCGAACTTCGCCCTTGATATCGACATTGCCGTAGGAAAAGAGACCGTTGCAGTCGTGGGCGACAACGGCACCGGCAAGAGCACACTGCTCCAACTCATCGCTGGGCTGCATCGCCTGAATCGTGGTCACATCACGCTCGACGATGTTGTCTTTGACTCACCCGAACAGCGCAACTTCATGGCGCCCCAACGTCGCCGAACTGCACTCTTGTTTCAGCAGGCTTTGCTGTTCCCGTTTCTCAGCGTTCGTGAGAACGTCGCGTTTTCACTACGCCGATCTGGCACCAGCCGTGAAGCTGCAGATGCCGCAGCCATCGCCGCATTGAATCGCCTTGACGCCCTCCGTCTCGCTGATCGCGAGGTCGGGTCGCTCTCTGGCGGTGAGTCTCAGCGAGTGGCGTTGGCTCGAGCCTTGGTGCTCGCACCTCGCGTGATGCTGCTCGACGAGCCGCTCACCTCGCTTGATCGGCGTACACGAGCGGACTTTCGAACACTGCTGAGGGACGAATTCTGCAGCCTTGCTATCCCTTGCTTGATCGTGACCCACGATGATGCAGACATCGAGGCGATGTGCACAAAAGAGATTCGTTTGGAGCGGACGACGGGATTCGAACCCGCGACCCTCACCTTGGCAAGGTGATGCTCTACCAACTGAGCCACGTCCGCGTAAGGGTTTGAGTTTAGCAACGGGTCGGCCGTGCCCACCGTGTCGCTCTTGGTGGTGCGCGCCGCCGACGTGCTGAGAATCACCCCACCCAGACCCAGCAAGACGACCGCGCCACCGAGCACCTGCACCACCGAGATGCCCTGTTCGAGAAAGAAGAACGCGAGTGCCGTCGACAACACGGGCCCCAACAACGTGATCAGCGACGACACCGTCGTGTCGAGATAACGCTGCGCCCACGTCATGAGGTAATGGCCCGTGGTGCCCGGAATCAACATCATCAATACCAAGAGCAACCAGTCGCGTGGCGTTGGTGCGAGCAGATCGTCGCTGGCAATCAGTGCCCACGGAGTCGCGAGCACCACGTTGGTGAGACAAATACCGGTGAGAAACGACCACGTGTTCGTGCCTTCGTCGCGTGCCTGCTTGGCGACGATGAAATACACCGTCCAGATCAGCATGTTGCCCAACGCCATCGCATCGCCGAGTAGCCCGTGTTCGCTCGAACCCCCTGCCGACTCGGCACCGACCACCACCGCCACGACGCCGACGAACGACACCAGCGAATACACGACGCGCTGTGCGGTGATCTTCTCACCGAGTATGCGCGGGGCGACAAAAAGCAGCACCGCAGGCGTGAGACTGCCGATCAACGTCGCATTGGCAATCGTGGTCTGCTGAAATGAGCCAAAGCCGAGCGCAGTTGACAACGCAAAGAACACCCCGGGCTTCCATGAGATTGCTAGATGGTGTCGAGTGAAGCCATCGCCCAAGGTGTGGGCAAGCACGAACAACACCGGCAGCCAGATCAGCTGTCGCCAGAACACGATCGTTGGCAGCGACACCGACAAGCTTGAAACAAAGATCGGACCGACCGCCCACGCCAGCACGGCCATGATCACCGCAGCCTCAGGGGCCCGGCGAGGGCGTTGCATGGCGCCGGTCTGATTCGCCGCGGTTGACATCGAAGATTCTTACGACGACTTCTGCGCAGGGCGCAGATCGACACGCAGTGTCAGCACGCCATCTTCAAGCGTCGCCTGCGCGTCGCCGACCATCGCGAAATCTTGAAAGTCAATGTTTGCCTGGGCGATGAAGTGCTGTCGTTCTTCGCCCGCCACCGGTGGTAGCGGCCGACGTCGAACTGCAGAGGCTCGCTCACGAAATCTCGCCAACATCTCTTGCGGGTCGAAGCTCACGGCTCTACCGTACTTCGCGCTCGCTGCAACATGGCTTTACGGGTGGCTTCGTCTGCCTCTTTGAATGTTCGCTCACCAATCACTTCAAGTGGGCCGAGTACTGGG
>RFMM01000062.1 GCA_009927665.1 Actinomycetota bacterium | reverse complement strand
TTTGGCAAGTCGTCGCACATCGTCGATGTCGCCGCACTTCGCGAGCCGACGACGCCGCCCGTTGAAGTCAAACCGGCGCAGAGCCACGACCGAGCGAAGCGTTGTGAAGATGCCCATCGTCTTAGTCTCGCATCGACGACCGTGTCGTGCAGCGAGTGCCTAGTCGCGCAGCGAGTCGAACAGCATCTGCATCTGTGCCGGGTCGGTGCGCGGGTTCACCAAGCACATGCGCAGCACGGTTTCGCCCTGATGAGTGGTCGGCACCACGAACGCGATGCCATCGTGCAACATGCGGTCGCTCCATCGTCGATAATCGTCAGGTGACCAGCCCTTGCGGCGCACGACGAGAATCGACAACGACGGTGGCACCACGAACTCGAGGTGTTCTGACGCACGCACCATGTCGGCTGCATCACGAGCAACTTGCAAGGTGATCTCCATCGCTTCCTCGTAGGCCTCGGTGCCGTGCGTGGCGAGAGAAAACCAGAACGGCAAACCACGGGCACGTCGCGTGAGATGGTGCGCCAGGTCGGCCGGGTTATAGGCCTCGTCGAGTTGCGCTGAC
Organism: Actinomycetota bacterium; assembly: GCA_009927665.1. GTDB lineage: Bacteria > Actinomycetota > Acidimicrobiia > Acidimicrobiales > Ilumatobacteraceae > F1-60-MAGs027. The sequence continues at coordinate 749 of RFMM01000062.1, read as the reverse complement.
GAATCTTGAATGAGCACGTCGAGATACTCGGCCTTCTGTGTGTGGGCGGCCTTGCCGATGCGTACGTCGCGATACAGCAGCGCACAGCAGTCATACGGACCAAACAGCCACTTGTGCGGGTCGACGATGAAGCTGTCGACCAGCTCGATGCCAGTGAACTGATGTCGCACACTTCGCGCGCACAGAGCCGCAGCCCCGTAGGCGCCATCGACGTGAAACCACACCGCGTTCTCTTGAGCAAAGAGACCTATGCCATGCAGGTCGTCGATGACGCCAAGGTTGGTAGTGCCAGCCGTCGCCACCACGGCGCACACTCGCGCGCGGTCTTCATGCGACATTGCGGCGAAGACACCACGCACCGCCGGCGCCGTCAATCGATTGGCAGCGTCGGTTGGCACAGCGATGAGGTCGGCGTCCATCGCGTTTGCGGCGAGTGCGACCGAGGAATGAGCACCACCCGAAGCCAAAATGATGGGACGCACTCGATCATGGGCTCCCCTGCCGCGCTGCCGCCATTGCCACCGTGCAGCGATGAGCGCCGAGAGATTGCCGGCGGTTCCGCCACTGACAAAGACGCCGCCCGCAGTGGCCGGAAGCTCAGCGAGGTTTGCGAGCCACGCCAACGCCTGGTTCTCGGCGTAGACCGCGCCGGCACCTTCGAGCCACGAACCGGCATACACGTTGCTGGCAGCAACGACAAGGTCGAACAACACCGACGACTCAGTCGGCGCCCCCGGCACGAACGACAG
>RFMM01000082.1 GCA_009927665.1 Actinomycetota bacterium | reverse complement strand
CGTTAGGCGACGGGCAGAACGTCGACCACTTTGCGCCCACGGCGCTGGCCGAACTTCACGCTGCCATCAACAAGCGAGAACAACGAGTCGTCGCTGGCGCGGCGCACGTTCTTGCCGGGGTGCACCTTGGTGCCACGCTGACGAATGATGATCGTGCCGGCAGTGATCTTGGTGCCGTCGAAGACTTTGACTCCGAGTCGCTGCGCATTTGAATCGCGGCCGTTCTTGGTTGAGCCGCCACCCTTGGTCTTTGACATGATTCAGCCTTTCGCGATGCTGGTGATCTTGACGACGCTGTAACGCTGGCGGTGCCCGAAACGACGGCGCTGGTTGGTGCGGCGCTTGTAGGTGAAGCCATCAATTTTGTCGCCGAGCTGTTCACCAACGACCGTTGCCTTGACGGTGGCCTTCGCCAATTCTTTCGGCGTCGACAACACGGTGTCGCCGTCAACGACGAGCACCGGCGAGAACGACACCTCCGAGCCTGCGCTGGCCTCGAGCAACTCGACGCGCAGCGTCTGACCGCTCGTGACTTTCTCTTGCTTGCCACCGGCTTTGATTACTGCGTACATAAGCGACTTTGCACTCTATCGGCTACCGGCAGGCAGGTCAGACCCGGCCTGACGGCTGCATCATCTTCCAACAGGTCGCTGTCGACGATGACTCCGCGACCATGGCACGCCTGACAAGTGTCGGCAAATGCAGTGAGCAGCCCTTCACCGATGCGTTTGCGGGTCATTTGAACGAGACCGAGTTCCGAGATGTCGAACACCTGGGTTCGAGTCTTGTCTCGCGCGAGTGCCCTGCGGAAAGCATCGACCACCTTGCGACGGTTCTCCTTGACCTCCATGTCGATGAAGTCGATCACGATGATGCCGCCGATGTCTCGTAGACGCAACTGGTGTGCAATTTCTTCGGCAGCCTCGAGATTGTTGCCAAGCACGGTTTCTTCAAGGTTGGTCTTGCCGACGTTACGACCCGTGTTCACGTCGATCACGGTGAGGGCCTCAGTGTGTTCGATCACCAGCGAGCCACCCGAAGGCAGCCACACCTTGCGATCGAGCGCCTTGCGCAACTGTTCGACCACCCGATGCTGCTCGAAGAGTGGCAGGCCTTCTTTGTCGGCATCCCAGAACTCGACGCGGTCAACGAAGTCGGGGTTGAAGGCTCCGACATAGTCGTGCACTTCGTTATAGAGCGTGCGGTCATCAATCACGATGCCGCGATAGTCGCTGCTGAATTCTTCGCGAATAACCCGCACTGCAAGCGAAGGTTCGCGATACAGCAGGGTCGGGCTACTGGCCTTCGTCGCCGCCTCTTTGATCTTTTCCCACCTTTCGAGCAATTGCTTCATGTCGGTGGTCAGTTCGTGTTCGGTGGCGTTCTCTGCCGCGGTACGCACGATCAAGCCGTGCTCTTTCGGCTTCATTCGGTCGAGCACATTGCGTAGGCGCTTGCGTTCGTCATCTGGCAAACGCTTAGAGATGCCATAGGTTCGCGAATCAGGAATCAACACGACGAATCGACCCGGCAACGACACCTCTTGGGTGAGTCGGGCACCCTTTTCGCCGATCGGGTTCTTGGTCACTTGGCAGAGAATCAACTGTCCACGCTTCAGCACGTGTTCGATGCGTGGCTCTGGGCCCTGCTCGACGACATCGTCTTTGTCGAACTGCACGTCACCGCGGTAGAGCACCGCGTTCTTGGGCGTTGCGATGTCGACGAAAGCAGCCTCCATGCCGGGTAGCACGTTCTGCACACGCCCGAGATAGATGTTGCCGTGAATCTGGTAAACGTCGTCGGCCGGACGGCTGACATAGTGCTCAATGAGGTTGCGCCCTTCGAGCACCGACACTTGCGTCAGGTCGTTGCGCACGTGCACACACATGAGGTACCGACCCAACGGTCTGCCATCACGCTCTTTGCCTCGCCGGCGTGCGACCAGCTCAGCCTCGATCTCTTCTTCGCTGCGACCCCCGCGACGCCCGCCGCGTGAGCGGTCACCACGACCAGCGGCGCGGTCGCCGTTGCGGCCACCCTGCTCGCCGCCTTCGCGACCCTGGCTGCGGTTGCGACCCTTGCCGCCCCGTCGGCGACGACGGTTGCGTGAGCGTTTGGGCTGACCTTCGCCACCCCCGTCACCCTCGCCATCGTCAGACCCATCGCGCTCGGCACCTGGCGCGCGAAACGCTCGCCCGGGCGGCGGTGGAATGGTCGCCTTGCCCTCTCGTGGAGGGTCGGGCAGTTCTACTTGCGGCGACGTGGTGTCGCCGGATTCGTTCGTCATCTCAAAAACCTTTCCTGCTGCGGCTTCGTCAGCGCGGCGGCCGCCTACGTGGCCACCCGACACTGACCGTGCCGTACTCGAGAGCGGTGCGCGCTACTCCCCTCGCGCTCGCACCCTCGTGCGTATATCGAAATCTGTCGCGGGGGTAAACCCGCAGCCCTCATAGCCTACCGACTCAATCAGCTCGACCGGCGCATATGCACGCTCTGCACGTATCCGAGCATGATTGCCCAGGCCACAAGATGCGAGCCGCCATACGACACGAACGGCAGCGGCAAGCCTGATACCGGCATGATGCCGATGGTCATGCCGATGTTCTGGAAGACCTGCCAGGCCAGGGTGGCGAAGACCCCCGCCACGAGATACTTGCCCATTGGCGAGTTCGCATTGCGGCCAATCACCCACACCCTGAACAGAATCACGCCGAAGAGTGCAATCACGATGAAACAGCCGACGAGACCAAACTGTTCGCCGATCGCCGAGAAGGGGAAATCGGTTGACTGCACGGGGATGTACCGACCGTTCGTCAATTCTCCTTGCAGATAGCCCTTGCCGAAGTAGCCCCCGGAAGCAACGGCACGTTTGGCGAAACGAACCTGCAGCACGAGATTCTGCAAACTCTCATCGGTGGTGTTGTTTTGGTTCCAGAGCGCCGTGAAGCGGTCAAGCTGATAACTGCGCACGACCCCAGCCCAGATGGAGACCACGAAGCTCAAGATGGCCAACGCTGCGACACCGACGAAGTGCTTCTGACGTGTGCCAGCGACAAAGAACACGCCGAGCACACCAGCCCCAAGTGTCATCGCTGAACCTAAGTCAGGTTGACCGGCAATCAAGAGGAATGGCACACCAGCGAGCACGATCGCGCGAACGAACTCGTCGTACGGCACGGTGCGTGAACCCACCTCGGCGAACCACGCCGCGAGCACGAGCATCAGCACCGGTTTTGCAATCTCTGCAGGCTGCACCGAGAAGAGCCCGAGATCGAACGACAGCTTCGTTTCGCCACTGGTGTAGCTCCACAAAAGCAGCACCGCCAGCGAGAAGACTGTCGCGCCATAGAACGGCATCGCTTTGCTGCGCAGCCAATCGTGGCCGAGAAACATCGCCGCAAAAAGTGCGCCCGCGGCAGCAATGATGAAGAGCACCTGGCGCTGTGTGAAGTAGTACGGGTCAACACCTCGCAGCACGAGTCGTGGGCTCGTGGCCGAAAAGATGTTGAACACGCCGATCACCGTCAAGGCGAGGGCTGAACCGAGCATCACCCAATCGACATTGCGCCAGGGGTCGAGTGTGCTGGCCGACCCGCGAGGATCATTCGGGCGTTGGCGAAAACGAAAGGTGGCGGTCATGTCAATCTCGTGCGTCGAGCGCCGTGCTCACGAGGCAGAGTGGGTTTCGCAAACGAGTTGACGCTGCCGCGATGTTCGACGAAGTGTCGAGAGGATCTGCGGGCACAAGATCGTCGACACGCCACTGCTTGCTGAGGGCTAGAAAAACGCACTTCACCACGGGGGCTGCCGCAACGGCACCGTATCCAGATTTCTCGAGATACGCGAACGCGCTGTACGGCTGTGTGGCATCGACACTGAATGCACCGAATGCAGAAGAGTCGTTCCATGGCAGGTTGTTGAAACCCTGTGCCGTGCCCGTCTTGCCAGCGATTGGCATACCGGTGTAGTTGCGGAAGAGATTCTCCCCCGTCGTCTTGTGGTAGTAGTCGAAATTTACTCCTGGCCCCGTAATAACTCGCCGCAGCCCCTTCACGATCGGCTCACGCACATCATCACGCATCGGAATCTCGCTGCGCGGCGCAGAAGCCGACACTCGCTCGACCACCGAAGCCGCCTGCAGATCTGCGAGCCCAGCGCTCTTGTTCTTGGTTCCCGGCGTGAGAATCGCACGAACGACACGCGGCTGAAAGACGGTACCCCCATTGGCGAGCGCTGAATAGGCGTTCGCAACCTGGAGAGGTGACGCAGACAGTAGACCTTGGCCGATTGCGAACAAAACGTTGTCACCGACGTAGTAGGCGCGTCCTGCATCTTCGGCGATGACACCGAGGTTGGCGAGATACTTCTTGTATGCCGCGTTCGGAACCGTGCCCGCAAACTCGTATGGCAGATCAACGTTCGTGAGCGAACCGAAACCGAATCGACGAATCTCGCTCTCGAGCACAGGCTGATAGCCGCGCTCGGTCAAGATCTCTTCGCCAATCTTGTAGAAGAACACATCACTCGAGACTGCGAGTGCCGCCTCGACATCAACTTCGCCGTAACGACATGGTGCCCCAGTTGCACGACAGACGGCATTTCGAAACACGCACTTCACACCTTGGTCGCAGCGATCTTTCGGAATGCTCACCAACTTGTAAGTGCCTCGGTCGTCAAATTCATACGCGTCGCCGTTCGGCAACTGACCAGAGTTGAGTGCTGCGTACGCGACGAATGGTTTGAATGACGAGCCCAGGTTGTAGCGACCAGACACGGCGCGATTGACGAGAATCGATCGGTCGGGGTCATCAGTGCGTGGAAACACTTGCGCAAACTTCTCGGCGTTCACGTTGGCTGTAAACCATCGCGCATCAAAGCGCGGATACGACGCCATCGCGACGACTTCTCCGGTGTTGTGGTTCATCACCACCACCGATCCTGCGGGAGCCTTGTAATAGTTCACTTCGTCATACTGAGGGTCGGGAATTCCCTCTGGCAGCATCACCTGAGGTGCTTCGTTGCGCTGTCGCACCAGCAACTGGGTTTCCAACGCCTGTTCAGCAAACTGCTGCATTCGAAAATCGATACTCAACTGCACGTCATTGCCAGGTTGTGGCTCGACCCGCTCGAGCACACGCTTAATGCGGCCCACCGCATCGACTTCATATCGCACGAATCCCGGGATGCCCCGCAGCTTCACCTCATAGGTGAGCTCTACTCCATAGAGCCCAACTCGTTCGTTGGGGTCATAACCGAGTGACTTGTAGTAGGCCGCTGAGTCTTTCTGAATGGCACCGAGGTAACCCAGCACATGTGCGCCGATCGCCCCATAGGGATAGATGCGGCGCCACTCTTCTTTAATCACCACGCCGGGATAATCCTCGATGCGCTCCATGATGAACGCCGCTTGTTCTTCGGATATGTCGAACGCCAGCGGCATCTCGGTGAACTCGTCATAACGCTTGTCGTCGGCACGTTCATAGAGACGCTCGAGTGGTGTGTTGAGAGGCCCCGAAAGTCGCAGAAACAGCTCAAGGCGATCTTGCGGGTCTTCAATGATCCGTCGATCGATCGCGGCAACGAGCACACGCTTGTTATCGGCGACCACCCGCCCATTTACATCGAAGATGCGACCGCGCTCGGGCACGAGTTTGACGGTTCGCGACTGCACTTTCGCAATGATGCGATCGGTCTCGTCTTTCGTTACCGCCTGCAAGAACCAGACACGAGCCAACAACAAGGCCAACAGGGCGAGCGCAATTGACCCAACCCACGACCATCGGCGTTGCGCAGCGTCAGCGGCCAAGCGTCAACTTCTCCTGCAACGTCCAACGTGACACCGCCAAAAGCGGCCACGCCAACACCAGACCACCAATCAATGTCACTGCCGCAATCGCAGCGATGCGGGCCTCCAACCAGCCATCAAGACCGACCACCGACTTCATCAGCGGCATGAGCACTTCGCCGCCCGCCGCCGCAACCGAAACCGCCATCACCCGCAACCACCACGGCGGATCACGAAACGGCTGCACGAGAATCGCGCTCAACGCACCCACCATGGCAAACACCATGGCTGACACACCGAGTGGCGTTGCCAACACTGCGTCATACATAAACCCCGCAATGAGGCCGACAAGCAGCCCGATGCGCACATCGTGGCTCGCCCCCGCACATGCCACGAAGATGGCGAGCACTTGCACGGCATAGCCAAACGGACGAAGATCACCGAACAGCGTGGTCTGCAACGCCAAGACGACGAGCAACACCAGAATCAATCGAAACCACCGACTCGCCACCGCACGCAATAGCCGTTCGAACATCGACTACCGCCCAGCTTCTGTGATGGGTTGATACAGCAGAACTCGCAAGAACGACAGGTTTGAAAGGTCGGCAACCAACTCGACCTCGAGCACCGGGCCGGCGGTGCCGAGTCGTTCGACGACGCGCGAGACGATGCCAATCACTACGTCAGGTGGAGCAAGGCTGCGCGAGCCACCCGCCGACACGATCGGGGCGCCGACCTCGATGGCATCGGCTCGAGTTGACACATCGAGAAATCGCACCACCGGCTTATTGCCGGGGCCACGGCCTTCCAAGATTCCGGTTTCGCGAACCGCTAGTTGGCTGGCGATCGGCACGGTGATGCTGGTGCCTGCTCCGGCTACGACGACGTCAGGCACCGTGGTAGCCGATGGGGTGAACCCAAGAATCGTGGTCGTCGTTGTAGATGTGCTCGAAGTTGAGCTGGTATCGGTGGTCTCAAGCACCGAGTCGACCGTCGGTGCGTCTTCGGTTGGCAGCGGAGGCAACGTCACTGGCGTGCGGCTCGATTTCGTGACCACTTTGACCGATAGCGCATAGTCGGGGTCTGAGATCAGCATCACGAGTGATCGATCTGAAAACACTTCTGTCACTTTGCCAATCAGACCTGCAGCATTCAGCACCGGCATGCCAACTTTGATACCTGCATCGGCACCCTGATTGATTTCGACCGTCTGAGAGAAATTCGTCGGCGTCTCGCCGATTACCTGAGCGGTTACCGAGTTGATTCCGGCAAGAGTTGGCAACCCATTGAGTGCCAGCAGTTCTTGGGCCAGTCGTACAGAAGCCGCTGCTGCGACCGCAGCACCTTCTTGCAGTGCCACCTGTTCATTGAGTCGATCATTTTCTGCCACGACATCGTCATAGTTGCGAAATGACTTCCATGCTGTTGAGATCGGGCGCGTGACCACACGAGTGACCCCTTCGATCGGAGCAAACACGGTGTCGAACGCTCGACGAACACCACCTGTTGCGCTTGATCCGCTCAAGTCGAGTGTGATGAAGAATACGGCTGCCAAGGCAAGCACGATGATCGCTCGGGTCAGCGAAGTTCGATTGCGTGCCACGCTTGACGAACCTTGACTACTCGTCGTCCGATTGCGCCGTGAGACCCTTCATCGCGTCAAGATTCTCGAGCGTCAGCCCGCCTCCGATTACGACCGACATCAGTGGATCATCGGCGACCACCGTCTGAATTCCCGTTTCGTGAATCATGCGCTCGGTGAGACCGGTCAGCAATGCGCCACCACCCGACAGCGTGATGCCATTGCTAATGACGTCTGCCGCGAGTTCTGGCGGCGTGCGTTCGAGGGTGCTCTTCACGATGTCAACGATCGCAGAGACCGGGCCGTCAATCGCCGCGCGAATTTCGACCGTCGTCACTTCTTGTGTGCGCGGCAACCCTGTGGTCACGTCTCTGCCACCGACGTCAGCGGTCAGCTCTTCTGCCAATGGCCAGGCCGAACCCAGTTGAATCTTGACGTCTTCAGCAGTGTTGTCGCCGACGTCGAGGTTGAACTCTTTCTTGAACATGGCGACAATTGCATCATTGATCTCGTCGCCGGCGACTCGGCACGAACTGGCGGTCACGATGCCGCCCAACGAGATAACTGCCACCTCGGTCGTGCCACCCCCGATGTCAACGATCAGATTCGCACTCGGCTCACTCACCGGCAACCCCGCCCCGATTGCGGCCGCCATGGGTTCTTCGATGACGTACACCGGTCGGCGGGCTCCGGCAAATTCAGCAGCGTCTTGCACCGCGCGGCGCTCAACGCCGGTCACCTCTGACGGCACGCACACGATCATGCGCGGCTTACTGAAGCGACTGGTGTGCACCTGGCGAATGAACTCTCGCAGCATCTGCTCGCACAGGTCAAAATCGGCGATCACCCCGTCTTTCAATGGTCGAACCACACGAATATTGCGCGGCGCCCGACCCCACATTCGTTTCGCCTCAAGACCCACCGCGACAACCTGACCCGTGTTCACGTCAAGCGCCACTGTGCTTGGCTCGTTTAAAACGATGCCTTCGCCCTTGATGTAGATAAGCGTGTTGGCAGTGCCGAGATCGATGGCGATATCGCGTGAGAGCGAGAGCGGATTCGTGCCAGCCATGCTGAGCGCGCCTCAGAGCCCCGGGAAGAAGATCTGAATTTCCCTCTCGGCCGACGCTGCCGAGTCGCTGCCGTGAATCAAGTTTTCAGTGAAGATGGTGCCGAGATCACCGCGAATTGTTCCGGGTGCCGCAGCGCGTGGGTTGGTGGCGCCCATCATGGCGCGCACGATCTCCCACGTGTCTTCTGGGCCCTCAATCACCATTGCGACCACCGGACCACGCGACATGAATGCGACAAGATCGGCGTAAAACCCCTTGCCTTGGTGTTCTGCGTAGTGTTCGGCGAGAGTTGCGGTGTCAAGGGTGCGCAACTGCATCGCGGCTATCGATAGACCTTTGCGTTCGAAACGCGAAACGATGTCACCGACGAGTCGGCGTTCAACCGCATCGGGTTTGAGCAGCACCAAGGTGCGGCGCGAAGACGACGAAGCCACGCTCTCAGGCTACCGCTAGGCGATGATGGTGCGCAGCACCGGCCGCGCTTCGCCGACAACGTACAACGAGCCTGCGACGAGCAGAGCATCTTCCGCTCGCAGCCCGCGATACGCAAACGAGAGTGCGGCATCGACACGGTCGAACGACTGCACTTCGTCACAACCCATCGCACGAGCCACTTTGGCCAATTCGCTCGCTGCAGTGCCACGTGGGGTTGGTGCCGTGCAACACACCACCAGGTCGAAGTCGTCAACCCGCAGTGCGCCGAACAACTCTTCAGGGTCTCGACTCTTCAGCATGCCAACAACCAACACTCGCCTGCCCTCGATCTGAAAGTCTTCAAAGAACACCTCAGCACACACCTCGGCGCCACCCACATTGTGGGCTCCGTCGACGATGACGAGAGGTTGGTGGCCCATCACCTCAAAGCGACCCGGCATCGAAACCGTCGCCATGGCTTCCTCAAGCACATCTCGGCTTACGACATGGTCAAAGAATTCTTCGACAGCGACGATCGCCGCAAGTGCGTTATCGCCCTGATGCCTGCCGTGTAGCGGCACGAAAAGATCGCGGTGCTCGCCGCGCGGCGTGCGCACGCTCACGAGTCGACCACCCACGGCGAGTTCATTTTCGAGTACTTCAAACTGCTCGTCTCTCACCACCCGCCTGGCGCATGGCGCTGAGGCCAGAATCTCCTGAACGTCTGGTCGAGTTTCACCCTGCACGAAGACGGTGTTCGGTTTCACGATGCCGACTTTTTCGCGAGCAATGTCGACGTGGGTCGGCCCGGCAAATTCGGTGTGATCGAGTGAAACATTGGTAAGTATTGCGACGTCACTCTCGACGACATTCGTTGCGTCCCAACGACCAAGCATTCCGACCTCAATGACGCCAACATCAACGGCGCTATCGGCAAACCAACGAAACGCGACAGCAGTCATGATTTCGAAATAGCTGATGCGTCGACCTACAAGGGGCTCTAACTCGGCAATCGCCAGCACGTTGTCGGCGAGATCGTCGTCAGAGATTGCTTCGCCATTACGCATCACTCGTTCATTCACCCGTTCGAGGTGCGGGCTCGTGTAGGTTCCCACGGTCAAGCCGTGGGCCATGAGCAGCTTGGTCACCATCTGGCTGGTCGAGCCTTTGCCGTTGGTGCCCGTGATGTGAATCGTGCGGTAGGCGCGCTGGGGCTCGCCCAGCAACTGCATGAGACGCTCAATGTTGTCGAGACTCGGCGACTCGATGCGTCCCGTCTTTTCGTAGACCGAGTGAGCGTCGAGAAACTCGCGGGCGCGTTCGAGCGGGGTCAAACTCACGGCACGACGGTAGTTTCCGCCGCGGTCAGGATGCTGCGCGCTTCGGCTTTGTCACGCGCGGCGAACGAGTGACCATCTTCGGCGCTGCCCGTTCGGTAACGCAGTTCGCATCGATGGTGACTTTGGCGACATCGGTGCGGCCAGGCAGGTCGTACATCGTGTCGAGCAACACGTCTTCGAGAATGGCCCGCAGACCACGGGCACCGGTGCCTCGCGCGAGCGCAAGTTCAGCGATCGCCTCGAGACCCGCTGGGGTGATTTCAAGTTCCATGTCTTCGAATTCGAAGAACTTCTGATACTGCTTCACGAGTGCGTTCTTCGGTTCGGTGAGAATCTGCATCAATGCATCTTTCTTCAACGAATGAACGGCGCCGATCATCGGCAGTCGCCCAATGAACTCAGGGATCAACCCGAACTTCATCAAGTCTTCGGGCAGCACCTTTGCGAACATGTCACCCGGGTCACGATCACGTTTCGACTTGACGGTGGCGTGGAAGCCAACCCCCTTGTCGCCGAGTCGCGAGCCGATAATTTGATCAAGACCGGCAAACGCGCCACCCACGATGAAGAGCACGTTGGCGGTGTCAATTTGAATGAACTCTTGGTGTGGGTGCTTGCGCCCGCCTTGTGGGGGAACCGACGCAACCGTGCCCTCAAGAATCTTGAGCAACGCCTGCTGCACACCTTCACCTGAAACATCGCGCGTAATCGAAGGGTTCTCGCTCTTGCGGGCAATCTTGTCGATCTCGTCGATATAGACGATGCCCATCTCGGCGCGCTTCACGTCGAAGTCAGCGGCTTGCAGCAACTTGAGCAAGATGTTTTCGACGTCTTCTCCGACGTAACCCGCCTCGGTGAGAGCCGTCGCGTCGGCAATCGCAAACGGCACATTGAGCATGCGTGCCAACGTTTGCGCCATGTGGGTCTTGCCACAGCCGGTCGGCCCAAGCAGCAAGATGTTGCTCTTTTGCAGTTCGACCTCGTCACGGCGCGACTTCTTGGTTTGCGCATACTTGATGCGGCGGTAGTGGTTGAATACCGCTACCGCAAGCACCTTCTTGGCGGCATCTTGGCCGACGACGAAGTCGTCGAGAAATGCTCGAATCTCGCGCGGCGTCGGCACGTTGTCGAGACCGGCACTGGTCGCGTCAGAAACCTCTTCGTCAATGATCTCATTGCACAGATCAATGCAGTCGTTGCAGATGTATACCGACGGCCCAGCGATGATCTTTTTCACCTGCTTCTGCGTCTTAGAGCAGAAGGAGCACTTCACCAGTTCTGCGGTGTCGCCGAACTTTGCCATGGTCGACCTACCGAATGGGTCCGCTGCGGTCGGCTAACTGTCTCGAGTTGATGACTTCGTCGATGACTCCATAGTTCTTGGCCTCGTCGGCTTCCATCACGAAGTCGCGATCAGTGTCGGCATGCACGCGCTCGATCGTCTGGCCAGTGTGCTTTGCGAGAATTTGTTCGAGCAGATCGCGCATGCGCAGAATTTCACGCGCCGCAATCTCGAGGTCGGTGACCTGACCGTAGCCAACTTGACCATAAGGCTGATGGAGCAACACGCGCGCGTGAGGTAGCGCGAGGCGCTTACCCTTCGTGCCGGCAGCCAGCAGCACGGCCGCCGCAGACGCAGCCTGGCCGAGGCAAATCGTCGCGATGTCGTTCTTGATGAACTGCATCGTGTCGTAGATCGCAAAGAGAGCCGTGATGTCGCCACCTGGGCTGTTGATGTAAATGTTGATGTCTTTGTCGGGGTTCTCGCTCTCGAGATGAATGAGCTGAGCACAAATCAGGTTTGCAATCGTGTCGTCGATGGGGGTGCCGAGGAAGATGATGTTTTCTTTCAGTAAGCGGCTGTACAGGTCGTACACGCGCTCACCACGGCTCGTCACCTCGGTGACGTTGGGGACGTAATAGTTCGAGAACTGCATGGGGGTTAGTTGCCTTTCGGCTCTGCTGCCACCGTACTGGTGGCTTCTTCGTCTGTGTTGGATTCATCGTCACCTGCAACGCCGGCCCCCGTATCAAGGGTTGGGTCGATAGTCACGCCATCACGCAACAGCACGTCGGTGGCGATGGTCGCGCCGGTCTCGTCGACGTACGTGACTTCGCGCACGAGCCATTCGAGCGCCGCCGACTTGCGTAGTTGGGCACGTAGGTCGCCGACGGCGTCATTCTTTTCGTACAACTTCCTAACTCGCGCGGGCTTCACACCAGCGCGCTCAGCAATGCGTTCGAACTCGTTTTCGACAGCCTCATCGTCGGCTTCAATGTTGCGTTCTTTTGCAATGGCCCGCAATGCCAGGTCGACTCGCACTGCCTTGCGCGACTGTTCACGCAATTGTTCGATGAATTGCTCTTCGGTCTGACCGGTGATCTGCAAGAACTGCGCGATGGCGATGCCCTGTCGCTGGAAGGTCTCGACGGTGTTGCGCACGCGCGACTGCAGATCGCCCTCAACCATCGGCTCTGGCAAATCGATATCGACAAGCTTGGCCAATTCGTCGGTGACACGATCGACCACGCTGTTGCGCGCCTGATTGAGTCGCGACTCGCTCATGCGTTCACTTAACGCATCGCGCCACGCTTCGACCGTGTCGAACTCGCCGAAGGTATCAGCGACCCATGCATCAGTGAGTTCGGGCAATTGCAGTTCTTGCACCTTGATCACCTTGAGTGAGAATTCGGCTTCGTCGGTGTTGCCGTTGGGCACCGCGGTGAACTTCGCTTCGTCGCCTGCCGACATACCGACGAGTTGCGCATCGAAACCCTCTGCCACCCATCCGCGACCAACTTCATAGAGCCATGCCTCGACATTGAGCCCGGGCACCGGCGTGCCGTCACGCGCCGCTGAAAGATCAAGTGTGACCTGATCGCCCGTTGCAATCGGTCGAGTCGCATCGACGAGCGTGCCATGTCGCTTGCGTTCATTGTTGATGACGTCGTCGATTTCGCTCTCGCTGGCCTTTGTTGCCGGCAGTTCGACTCGCAGACCCGCGTAGCCCGCCACGGTGATGACCGGACGAACCTCCATTTCGCAGTGGAAAGAGATTGGGGCGCCAAGTTCTTCTGCGCCGTGCACATGGTCGACCTTCGGCGTGGCGATGATGTCGATGTCGTGCTGCTTCACTGCCTCGGCGAGATACTTCGGCACGGCATCTTCAATCGCCTGTGCGCGGGCTGCCTTCATGCCTGCTTCACCAAGATGGGCGTCAATGACCTTGCGCGGGGCCTTGCCGGGTCGGAAGCCCGCGATGCGCACCTCACGCGCCAACTTGCGATACGCGGTCTCGACATCGCGCTCGAATTCGGTCACGTCTACCGAGACGTTGACGTGGACTTTGTTGCCTTCACGGGGTTCGACGGTGCACTGCATGAAGGGAGAAGGCTACAAGTGACATACTGAGTGCATGCCGTTTTGGAAGCCGCACTCCCTCGCCAAACCCCACGAAGACCAGATCAATCTGCGCATCGGCGACACCGTCGTTACCACGGTGGAATTGCCCGAGGTGCCGCTCGGCAGCGAGGGTCGCGTGATTCTCGCCAACGGTTTTCAGTGGCAGCGCTACTGGGTGCGCTTCAGCAATGGCGTCGAGGTGAGCGATCTCGATCATCGCCATTTGGCGCCCATCGGTCGCACCAAGAAGCGACTCGCAAAAGCCGCCAAGCGCGCCAAGTAAGACGCATTTCAGGGTGAGTTCGACACCCATGACTGACCCGCGCGCACAACTCTCCCCCACGCGCTTCCCCGGCGCCAACGGTGAATGGGCACGCTTTGACGGCCCCGCCGGCACCCAGATGGTTGATGTTGCGATACGCGCAGCGAGTGAGTGGTCGGCCGGTGGCAACAATGCCAATACCCATGGCGCATTTGCCCAGGCGCACGCAACTGATGCGTTGCTCGAGCGTGCTCGTGTGGTGGTCGGTCAACTGCTCGATGCCGACCCGCGCGGCGTGTGTTTCGGAGCGAACATGACGACGATGACCTTTGCGTTGACTCGTGCCATCGCGAGAACGCTGCAACCCGGAGACCGAGTGGTCGGAACCCAACTTGACCACGATGCCAATGTGTCGCCGTGGCGCATCGCGTGCGAAGAGTCGGGGGCCGAGCACGTGTTAGCCCCGTTTTCGATTCCAGATGGGCGTCTTGACATGAAGGCGTTGGCCGACCTCATCACACCGAACACCAAATGGGTTGCGGTGACCGGCGCATCGAATCTGATTGGCACCATGCCAGATCTTCGGGCAGTAATCGCACTCGCGCGTCACGTCGGTGCGCGTGTGTTTGTCGACGCCGTGCATCTCGTGCCACACATGCCCGTGAGCGTGCGCCAACTCGGCTGCGACGTGCTCGCCACGAGCCCATATAAGTGGTATGGCCCTCACGCCGGCGTGATGTGCATCGAGCCGAACCTGCTCAACGCTCTGCCCGTTGCCAAAGTTCGCCCGGCCGACGACGTTGGCCCGCGTCGCTTCGAGACCGGCACACCGAATCTCGAAACATCGCCGCAACCGAAGCCGCTGCCCGATTCTTGTTGGAAGAAGGCATGGAAAACATTGCAACCCACGAACGCGAAGTGTTTGCTCCACTACTTGAGGGTCTGCTCGCCATGCCGCACGTGCAGGTGTGGGGCCCGCCCACGCTTGAAGCGCGCACGCCCACCGTGGCGTTTACCGTGCGCGGCACGACTCCCGCGCAAGTTGCGCACGCCTTGGCTGCAGAGAAGATCGCCGTGTGGGATGGCAGCTCATATGCAGTTGAAGTTGTTTCACGACTCGGTCTCGCCGACACCGGCGGAGTCGTGCGCGCAGGTGTGGTGCGCTATGTATCGCACGACGACGTGGCACGACTCTTAAGTGTGATTCGCTCGTTAGCCTGAGGTTCAAGCGGGATGTAGCACAGCTTGGCTAGTGCGCCTGGTTTGGGACCAGGAGGTCGCAGGTTCAAATCCTGCCATCCCGACAGA
Source organism: Actinomycetota bacterium (assembly GCA_009927665.1). Lineage (GTDB taxonomy): Bacteria > Actinomycetota > Acidimicrobiia > Acidimicrobiales > Ilumatobacteraceae > F1-60-MAGs027. The sequence continues at coordinate 272 of RFMM01000082.1, read as the reverse complement.
TGCGCACGGCAGTGCGCGATCACTACGACGAGGAGCATCGACGATGGCGTCGCCACTCAGCGATAAAGAAAAATACGTCTCACTCGTCACCTTTCGTCGTGACGGCCGCGCGGTCGCCACGCCCGTGTGGTTCGCTGCCGTGGGTGAAGAGTTCGGCGTGATCACCGAGACGAACGTCGGCAAGGTGAAGCGCATACGCAACAACCACGTGTCACGGTGCAGGTGTGCGACTACAGCGGCAACGTGATGCCAGCTGGCGACCCGAAGGCCCC
>RFMM01000065.1 GCA_009927665.1 Actinomycetota bacterium | reverse complement strand
GGGCCGAATTGACGGTCGCCGGCATCGCCAAGACCAGGCACGATGAAGGCGCGCTCGTTCAAGTGACTATCGATCGAGGCCGTCACGACATGCAGGTGCATGCCGGTTGACTCAAGATGCTTGATGCCCTCGGGTGCGGCGAGAACGCACGCGACATAGATCGGGCCACTCGCACCACGGTCGACGAGAATCTTGCAACCGTGCGCGAGTGAGCCGCCGGTTGCAAGCATCGGGTCGAGCACCACGCAGGTGCGACCGCTCAGATTGTGCGGCAACTTTGCAACGTATTCACTTGGCGCGTGTGTTTCTTCGTCGCGTTGAACGCCAACTACGGCGATGTCGGCATCGGGCAACAGTTCCATCGCGGCAGGCAGCATGCCGAGCCCTGCGCGCAGAATCGGCACGAGCACGGGTCGACTGGCGAGCGAGACGCCATCGGTGGTGGCCAACGGCGTGGTCACTTTGCGCGCACGGGTAGGAATCTGCCGCGTCGCCTCAGCGACAACTACGAGTGAGAGTCGTCGCATCTCTGCGCGAAACATCTGGTTCGACGTGTCTTGGTCGCGCAGGTTGGTGAGAGCCTCTTGGGCAACTGGGTGATCGACGACGGTGACCTGAACTGGCATGGCTCCATCCTTGCGCAGCGTGAGGCGGTTGGGCGAATGCTTCGCAGAACTAGCGTCGTGATCGTGCGCGTCACCACCGTCGCGAGCCGCGCCGACTGCGAGGCGGCCGGCGCCCTCTTTGACCGCGTGTGGGGGATGACCGCGATGGTGCCCACCGAGACCATCATCGCCACCCTGCACGGCGGCGGGCATGCCTCGCTTGCCGAGGTCGGCGGAACGGTCGTGGGTGCGACGTGGGGGTTTCTCGCCACCCACGAAGGTCGGCTGGGTCTGCATTCTCATGTCACCGGAGTGCTCGCTTCACACGCCAACGGCGGGGTCGGTCTCGCCCTGAAACACCACCAGTGGCAGTGGGCGAGTGAACATGGTCTCGACTTT
>RFMM01000239.1 GCA_009927665.1 Actinomycetota bacterium | reverse complement strand
TGCCTATTTCAACTTGGTGAAGCTCGGCGCCGTCGTCACCGAGTACCACGAAGAGTTTTACGGCGTCATCAACGATGGCCTCAATCGCGGCGAACGCACCGACCGCGTGTTCGTGATGTGGCCGGTGGGCGATAGGCAGTCGCCACCAAGCGGATGCGTGGTGCCGAGTGCCGACTGGTCGATCGCAACGCCGCCCGACATCGAAGCGCTACGTCGCACCGACCCAGATGCCGCGCAAACGTGGCGTGATCGCCAGCGGGCAGACTTGCGCAAGGTGTTCGACGGGTCTTGGTGCATCGCTGGCTTTATGGCTGATGGTTCGTATGCGGTGGCGCGCCGATGATTCGCGAGATTCGTCTGCGTCGCGCGCACATCGAGTTGGTGTCGCCGTTTCGTACGAGTTTCGGTGTCGAGACGGCGCGCGAACTGTTGTACCTCGAGGTGCACGGTGATGGCATCACGGGTTGGGGAGAGTGTGTCGCGATGAGCGAGCCGATGTACTCGAGCGAGTTCGTCGACGGGTGCGAGGCGATGTTGCGGCGATTCTTGCTACCGCTCGTTACACCGACTACCACTGCCGAGCAGTTCACCGAAGTTGCCCGGCAGTTTCGTGGTCATTACATGGCCAAGGCTGTGCTCGAGACTGCGTTGCTTGACCACCAACTGCGCGCACAGGGCGTGAGCCTTGGCACGTTCCTGGGTGCAACCAAAGCACGTGTGCCATCAGGTGTATCGGTGGGCATTCAGCCCACCATCGACGACTTGCTGCGCGTGGTGCAGGGGTACCTCGATGACGGCTATCTGCGCATCAAGTTGAAGATTGAACCCGGTTTCGATGTCGAACCGGTGCGAGCCGTGCGGCGCGCCTTCGGCGACGAGTTGCTCTTGCAGGTTGATGCCAACTCTGCCTACGCAATAAGTGACGCTGAGCATCTGGCGCAACTTGACCAGTTCAATCTGCTGCTCATCGAACAACCGCTACCCGAAGAGCAGGTGGCATCACACGCCGATCTGGCCAGGGTTGTGCGCACACCGATATGTCTCGACGAGTCGATTCTCTCGGTCGAGGTTGCACGCGAGGCACTCGACATTGGGGCGTGCAGCATCATCAACATCAAACCCGGCCGAGTGGGTGGCTATCTCGAGGCCAAGAAGATTCATGACCTGTGTTACGAACGGGGTGTCGCAGTGTGGTGCGGGGGAATGTTGGAAACCGGCATTGGCCGAGCCGCAAATCTTGCCCTGGCAGCCATGCCAGGCTTCACCTTGCCGGGTGACACCTCAGCTTCAGCACGATATTTTCACCGAGATGTCACCACGCCGTTCGTTTTGCGCGACGGCCATCTCGACGTACCCACCGGTCCCGGTATCGGTTGCGACCCCGACCTCGCCTATCTCGACTCGATCACCTCGCGCGTCGACACCGTGCTCATAGCGGGCTGAGCGGCGAAGGCGCCCGCCCAGCCACCTACTAGTTGGCGCACCTGGCGCATCTGTTACGGTGAAGCGTGAGGCGATTTTCGGTTTTCATCATCGTTCCGCTCGTCTTTGCGGTCATCGTTGGTGCGGCGCCAGCTAGCGCGAATGTCGGAACTAAATGCACCAAAGTTGGTCAAGTAAACAAGAAATATTCCACGGTGTGCACGCGCGTCGGCAACACTCTCAAATGGGTCAAGCGCACGAGCAGTGGCAGCACGGGTAGTGGCAGTGCGGGCAGCAGTGGAGCCTCAGGCGGTAGCAGCAGTCTTCAGCTGGGCACGTCATGTTCCGGTTCGGGCACCTACTCCTGGTCAAGTGGCGGGCTCCTTACCTGCAAGTCAGGGAAAGCTGCCTACGCACTGCCGACCGATCTCCCTGCTGCGCCGACGGGTGGCTACACCACGCGCCCGTCGTGGTACCCAACCCTCTCGCAAATAATGCTCGCTGGAAAATCTGAACCGACTTGCGCACCAACGTCGATTCGCTTCACAAGTCCGATCGTTCCAAATGACAAACTCGCGCCGTCTATTCCCTACGGAATGGCGGTGAGCGATCACGTCACGCCGATCGACCATGCCTATCTCGGCATCACGGCACTCGGGATTCCGGCGGCGAACCGAACAGAAGCCGACTACGTCAATGTCATGGCTCCTGGTGACGGAACGATTACAGAATTGAGCAGCCTGGGGTCTTCATCCAGCAATCGCGTGGTCATCGACCACGGTTGCAATCTCATCAGCGTGTTCATGGTGCTGAATCGTCCGTCGGGTGTACTTGCTGACGCATATAGCAAATTGAATGGGGGATCTCTCAGCCTCAACATCTCCGTCAAGGCCGGTCAGGTAATCGGTCAACAGCGTGACAACCCGTTGGACTACAACGTATTCGATGGAACTTCCTGGCTTCGTGGCTTTGCTTCGCCAGCTTCCTATTTGACCGGTGAGACGTGGAAGCCGTACACCGCCGATTATCTTCCATTCTTCTCTGGTGAAACTCGTGATCGCATGGAAGCAGTTTTGCAGCGCACTGCTAGCCCACGAGTTGGGAAGATTGATCATGATGTCGCGGGTTCCGCAGCGGGCAATTGGTTTTTGCGAGGAACCTTCGGATACAGCGGCCAGTCACTGGCCACCTATAGCGGTGCAGCAAGGCCCGTCGACTTTGGTGCAGTCGCTGGGAAGAACTTCTATTCCTGGAGTCACTTGGCAATCGTGCCACACGAGGTTGACACATCGAAGTGGGTCCTCTCTATCGGTTGGTATACGAATCAGGTTGGGGATCCCCGGCAGTTTCTGTTGCTAGTGGGTGCAGGCCAGCCAGAGCCCAACAGACTGACTGCTGCTGCAGGAGTCGTGGTGTACGACATTGCTGCATTCTCGCGCTCTAGTGAATTTGGGCGAGCCGCAGGATCAACTGAGCCGCATCCCGTGGGGTACACGATTTCGGCAGGTCAAAGAATCGACTCGGTGGCCTTGCAAGTGAACGGCGACGGATCTCTCTCCTTGCAATTCGGAGCAACCTTGGGTGCAGAGAAACGAACGTACGACCGATAGTGGTCTCGATCGGTCGGCGGCTGTATCCGACTATTCGACGAGGCGAAACAGAATTGCAGTCTCAGGTTCGTGTTTGTAGCGACCGCGAAGCTTGTCGATCAGGTTCGAAAGCGTCCAATACACGCTGAAACCCACATACACCGGGCCATACTTCTTGCCCACGGCTTTGCGTACACGAACGGCGTCTGCGCCGGTCACGAGTCGCGCCGTTGCGTTGAGCACGGGT
>RFMM01000168.1 GCA_009927665.1 Actinomycetota bacterium | reverse complement strand
GGTGATGCTCAAGCTCACGCTGCCGAGCACTGCCAATTTCTACGCCGAGCTCATCAGGCACCCCAGTGTGTTGCGGGTCGTGGCGCTATCGGGTGGCTACTCGCGCGACGATGCCAACAAGAAGCTCAGTGAGAACCATGGAATGATCGCCAGTTTCTCGCGCGCACTCACCGAAGGGTTGTCGGCCAAGCAGAGTGACGCCGATTTCGACACGATGCTCGATGCCACGATTGCCGGCATCTACGCGGCTTCGATTACCTGAGGTTGCATCGTGACCGACACAGAGCCGGTCACGATGCAACGTTTGTTGCCCGAGCCCGGCAAGCTCGCGGTGCACGAGGCATATTCCATTGGTCATCGCCGTCGTGTAGGCGATCGCCCGTGGGTGGTCATGTGCATGATCGCCAGTGCCGACGGTGCCCTCACCCTCGATGGTCGCGCTGAAGGGCTCGGCAATGCGACAGACCGTGCTGCGTTCTTGCATCTGCATCGCTCGACTGACGCCGTGTTGGTGGGTGCTGCAACGGTTCGGTCGGGTGACGTCTACACACCACTTGCACAGCCGCGCCAATTGTTCATCGTGTCACGCTCGGGCGACTTGGGCGCGCACGGCAGTCACTTGCGCGCAGCATCAACCACCCACGTGGTGTCAGGTGATGTCGGCGACATCGTGCGTCGCATTCCCGGTGACACCTGCTTGTTAGAAGGCGGGGCAGTGCTCAATGGTCAGATGCTTGCGGCTGGTCTGGTAGACGAGGTGTTTCTTACCTACGCGCCGCGTTTCGTGTCGTCAGATGCGACCCGCATCGCTCTTGGCCCACCGGCATCTCGCGAACCCTGGCTGCTCACGCAGTTGTGTGTTGACGACGCGGGGTTTCTCTTTGCACGTTACGAACGTGACACGACATTGGGCTCACGCGAGACGCCATTAGCTTCACGCGAAACGCCATTAGCTTCACGCGATACGCCATCAGGCTCACGAAGCGCGTTGTGACCTCTTCAGCCATACTCGACGATCAGGGTTTGCGCGTGCGGCTCGATTGGCGGGGCATGGTGTTTGGGCTGTCGCGGCGCGAGTTCGTCATTCCGCGGGCTGACATCATCTCGATGCGGCTCACCGTGTCGAAAGAAGCGAGTCGCCTGCTGCGATTTCGCGTCGGTGGCACGGCAGTGCCTGGTTGGTGGCTGATGGGCTGGTTCACGCGCAGCACCCGTGATGGACGATGGGCGTGGGTGTGGATCACCCCGAAACGTGAGCTGATCGTTGTCGAAACCGCATTCAAGCGTCGCTCGCTCGTCATCATCCCGCGCGACTGGTTCGCTGAACCCGTCAACTTCGCTGGTGTACCCAAC
>RFMM01000093.1 GCA_009927665.1 Actinomycetota bacterium | reverse complement strand
TCCCATACGTCGGTACTGAGACTGATCGGAAGAGAATCGATCGAAAAAGTGGGTACACCCGGCTTCGATGTTTGGTTACTTCCGCCCGTGCCCGCCGAACCCGAACCTTTGCCGCTACGCACTTGCCAAAGTATCTTTGGCCCCACTTGATCACAGATGAGCTCGATGGTCTTTGAACCAGACTTCACCTTGATGACTTGACCGAACTTCGAACACGGTTCGCCCGGGCCGGTCGCCGACGCCAGAGAAGTCGGTAGCAAGGCAACAATGGACAAAATTGTGAGAAATGCTGATGTCCTTTTCACGGCACCAAGGATACATCTGCGGCTAGGCGAGGATTGGGGGATGAAGGCCCTCAGCACCCACTACGGCTTGAACGAGAGACCCTTTGCCTTCATCGCAGCGCGCAATGCTTTGAGGGCGTTCGGCCCCATTCCGTGCAGTGCAGCCACCTCGGCCCAGTGCCACGTGGCGAGGTCCCGCAGATGGTGCACCCCAGCTGATTGAAGTGCTCGGCGAGCGGGCGCAGCCAGACCGAGCGCAACCCAGTCGTCAACTCTCAACTCGGCGCGGCGGGCGGTAATCAGTTTTCGCAGCAGTGCCATCGAGAGAGGTTTGTCGAAGGGCACATGAAGCGCGCTCTTGGTGGCGGAGAATGCGCTCAGGTCGCGCTTCAGCGTGCCAAGCGTGGTGCCGCTGAATGGGCAGTAGGTGACGTGGTTCTTCGCAGCGAGCATGCCGGCGACGATGGCTTCGTCGATCTTGAACGCCGGCATGCCGTAGCTCACCACCTCGACGGCTTCGGGAACAATCTTCAAGATTCGCTCGCGCATCACCAGCATGGTCGAGCGGTGTGGTTCCGGCGTTCGTGCGTAGTGACTAGCGACGAGTTTCGGCGGGCGACTGGCGGGCATCGGGCGCTTGGCGGCGAGGTGTCGGTTGGCTAGGTGAACTGCATGACGCCGTCGTCGAGGCGGCCGGTACGAAACATCTTCTTATCTTTGTCGTAGTTCTGCGGGTTGATCCACGGTTCGCGGTCGCCTTGTGTCGGCATCAAATGCATCACTCGCTGCATGTAGCCCGACGAGAAACCGTCAATCCACGGGCGACGCGGCATGTGCTCTTCACCGGGTCGCAGGCGCGGTGTGCATTGGCGAGTGCCGGTGTCGCGCATGTGGTTGAGCAGGCGACAAACGTACGTGCAGGTGAGGTCGGCTCGAAGGGTCCACGACGCGTTGATATACCCAAAGCTCGTTGCCAAGTTCGGCACGTCGCTGTAGGCCAAACCCTTGTAGGTGCGGGTTTGTGCGAAGTCGACTTGGTCGCCGTCGACGAAGATCTCCGCTTCGCCGAGCGACACCAGCTGCAAGCCGGTGGCGGTGACGATCACGTCAGCGGCGAGATGCTCGCCAGACGAAAGCAAAATGCCATTTTCGGTAAACGTTTCGATGGTGTCGGTCACGACCGAGGCGCGACCCGCGCGCATCGCAGCAAAAAAGTCTGAGTTCGGCACGAGGCACAAGCGTTGATCCCACGGGTTGTAGCGGGGCAGGAAGTGCTTCTTGATTGGGTACTTGCCGCCGAGCTCGAGCTGAATTCCACCCAGGAGCAGCATCTTGATCTGATCGGGGTTGCTACGGGTGCGCTTGTAGACGAGTTGCTGTCGCCACGTGTTCTTGGCACGCGTGATGTTGTATGCCACCTTGTCGGGGAGGATCTTGCGCAAGAAGTTTGCCACCGCATCGCGATCGGGTCGCGACACCATGTAGGTGGGAGAGCGCTGCAGCATCGTCACGTGTGCGGCCGACTCGGCCATCGCGGGCACGATGGTGACCGCCGTTGCGCCCGAGCCGATCACCACCACGCGTTTGTTGGCGAAGTCAAGATCTTCGGGCCATTCCTGCGGGTGCACGATGGTGCCGCGGAACTTCTCGCGCCCGGGGAACTCGGGCAGATAGCCCGCCTTGTACGAGTAGTAGCCAGCACACATGAACAGGTAGTTGCACTCGAACGATCCGCTCGTGCCGTCGGCTCGTTGCGTTCGCACCGTCCATGTTGCGGTTGGCGTCGACCATTCGGCACGAACGACTCTCTCGCCGAATCGCATGTGGCGACGAAGATCGTGCTCGGCAACGGTCTCACGCAGGTATTCCATGATTGACGGCCCGTCGGCGATTGATTTCTCCGCCTTCCAGGGTTTGAACTCGAAGCCGAGGGTGTGCATGTCGCTGTCAGAGCGAATACCTGGATACTTGAACAAGTCCCACGTGCCCCCGATGTCGGGGCGACCTTCGAGAATCACGAACGAGCGGTCAGGTGATTTGTCTTTGAGGTGCACCCCTGCACCGATGCCCGAGATGCCAGCGCCGACGACGACGACATCGAAACGTTCAATGCCGGGTGTGTGACGGCGTTCGTTGGCTAGCGCAGTGCTCACGTCGTCACACCCGAATTCACGTCGTCACACTAGAAGCAGTGCCGCCAGCCGGCGAGCCTCGGAGCGAATCTCGGGGATCGCCGTCGACTCCCAGAGTGTGCCGCGACGCATCGGCCCGATGGCGTAAACACCCGGCACAGGTTCTCCATTCGCTGACAACAATTGTCCGGTGTCGGCATCGGTGTCGATGCCCATTGCGTGTGGGCCCGACCGTGCTTGGCCGACGGCGAGCAATGATGAGAGCGGCGGGCAGGTGAGCGCGAGGGTGTCGTCTGGGCCGGTGCACAGCACAACGACATCGAATTCGGGCGACTGGGCCAGGTCGTGTGCCGATTCGGGTTGAATGCGCACATTGCCGCGCGCGATGTGATCGTCAAGCAGTCGAGCAACTTCGGGCGCCATGCGGTGTCGATGCACATCCCAATACCGACGTGCATGGCGCAAGAACTGACGTTGACCACCGTCGCCGAAGCCGCGCCAGATTCGCTGCGTCTCTGGTCGAAGCGCGGCAAACGCGGCTCGCCAGTCGGGCTGATTGCGCACCCAGCATGCCACGTCGCCTGGTGTGGAAAATGAGTGGGGTAGCGCGCCGGCAGTGCTGTTCGACGCGCCGGCAGTGCTGTTCGCCGCGCTGGCAGGTGCGTGCACCGTGGGCAGCAATCTGTGGCGCGAGGTGGCGGTGACGCGGCATCCTCGCCCCGCGAGAGTGACAGCGACATCCACAAAGGTGAGACCAGTGCCGATGCACAGCACACGCGCACCATCGGCAATTTGGTCGAGAGCCCCCAGTTGCCATGGGTCGCGCACCACCCGTGACGCATCGAGCCTGTTCACCCAGTCAGGGCAAGTCGGCGCAGCGTTGCCGAGGGCGATCACAATTGCATCAGCTTGCAGGTCAGTGTCGCCTGCAGTCACCACGAGCGGAGACACGCTGACGTGTTGAGCCGGCAGTTGAACATGCCGCAGTGCCACTCGTGAATTGCCGCCCACGCTTGAAGCGAGGGTCTGGCGAAGATAGTCGGCGTACTTTCGCCGCGGCACGAATGCGTCACCGTCAACGCTCGCCCAGCGTGCAAAGTGTTGTGAGTCGTCGAGCAACGCCGACATGCCACTCGCCGGCACGTTCAGCAGATGTTGGTCATCGGTCGTTGAATAGGCGACGCCTTCACCGAGACGTGGTCGGGGTTCAACGATGAGCACATCAAGGGCTTGCGTTGCCTGTTGAGCGAGATGTGTGGCAACGAGCGTGCCTGATGCACCACCGCCAACGATGACAATGCGCCGCGACATGCAACCGCGACGCTAGGTCACTCGACGGGTCTACTGAACCGCAATCTCAGACGCCGGCGGTCGAGCGCAACTGCAGATTGTTGCACTCTTCACACACGCGCTGGGGGATCACGCCAAGTCGCATCAACCAGCCAAACATGATGCAGCCCAGACAGACAGCGAACACCGACTCAAGCAGCGCGGCGGCAACAAGTGCGCCAGCCACGATGCGCGAGGCGGCGCCGAGGTCAAGCAGAAACAACACCCCTGCCGTACTCGAGAAGAGCAGCCCGACAAACTGCGCGAATCGCTTCGGCGGGCCGGCAACCATGCGGTGCTGTATGGCGATGCGTGGCGTAATCACCTTGGTGGCGAGCTGTGCCAGCGGGCTGAATGCCGGGCCGGTGGTGACTCTGGCGAGAAAGCCGTAGATGAGAGGAAGCAGCACCCACGCCGCACCGCTCAGGGAATAGGCGGTGCCCATCACCACGACGCCGGCGGCAACGAGACGTGCCGATGTTTCGTTCACGGGGTGTGGGAAGGGAAATCGCTTCGACATGAGTTGAAACGCTAGCAGAATGTTGAGCAAGTTGGTCGGGTTTAGCGACGTGTTGAGGCTGGCGTGACCGACTCGGCTCACCCAACGCACCGCAGGTCGGCCCCACGAACTTCGTAGGCTCGCGCGGGTGGAAGTTGGCGGTGACCTTCTCATCATCGCGCTGGCGGTTGTGACCAGCACGCTGGGCGCCATTGGTGGGCTCGGCGGGGCGATCATCCTCGTGCCGTTGCTGACCTTTGGTGGCATGAGCATCACGAGTGCGGCACCGCTCGGCCTCGTCAGCGTGATCGCGGGTTCAGTTGCAGCTGGTCGACGGCAGGCGAGCGACGGCACGGTGAATCATCGATTCGCGGTGGTAACCGAACTTGGTGCCACCTCGGGGGCCGTGGTCGGAGTCTTGCTCTCGGGCGTGCTTTCTGAGCGAGTGTTGTTGTGGTGTTTGGCGGTGTTCGCCATAGCGGCGGCGTTGCTCGGCGCCCGTCGCAAGGGAATGCGCTGGCAGCCCGACACGAACCTCACCGTCGCCGACGTGGGCGAGCGACCCGGATCACTGTCGGGTGCGTATCTTCTCGATCACTCGGTGGTGCCCTACACACCGTCACGAATGCCGCTGGGTGTGTGCCTCATGGCGTTGGCAGGCGTGGTCACCGGCCTCGCCGGAGTCGGCGGCGGCTTCTTGAAGACACCGCTGTCGAGTGAGGTGATGCGGCTGCCGGCGAAAGTCGCCGCGGGCACGAGCACGTTTACGATCGGCCTCACCGCCTCGGTCGCTCTCGTGTTGATGGCAATTGACGGGCGCATCGTTGCCGCCGATGCCGCACTCGTCGTGCTCGGATCCCTTGTGGGTGGAACCATCGGCGCGCGGGTACAGACCATGTTGTCGCCACCAGTGGTTCGTCGCACCACCGCAGTCGCCTTGGTGGCGATTGCCATCGTGTTGGTGATTCGCGCATGAGCGATGGTCGCTTTGCGCTCGCGCGCGTCATCGGTGTGCTGGTGATTGCTGCAGGTGCGGCGGCGCTGCTCGGTGTGGTTGTCGGGGGTAACTTTGGTCGCACGCTCGACATCGCAGCGCTCGTCGCGCTGGCAGCAGCGCCTGGCGTGCGTCTGGTGGTGTTGATGGTGAGCTGGGTGCGTCAACGCGACTACACCTACGCGGCTGCTGCACTCGCACTCGCATTCTTGATCATCGTGAGCGTGATCGGAACCTCGATATGGCGCTAGTGCTCAAGCAGTATTACCTCGCGTGTTTGTCACACGCGTCGTATCTTGTCGGTGACTCCGTCAGTGGTCGTGCCGTCGTCGTCGACCCGCAGCGAGACGTGTCGCACTATCTCGCTGATGCAGCCGCACTTGGTCTCACCATTGAGTACATCATTGAGACTCATTTTCACGCCGACTTCGTGAGTGGCCATCTCGAGCTTGCTGCTGCGACTGGTGCGCGCATCGGATATGGCGCGGCGGCCAAGGGTCTGACCGACTTCGCCATCGAAGAGCTTCGCGACGGCCGACGCATTGACCTCGGTGATGTCTGGCTCGAAGTGCTCGAAACACCCGGCCACACACCCGAGTCGATCTGCGTCGTGGTCTATGAGCAACAGACCGGTGAGCCGCACGCCGTGCTCACTGGCGACACGCTGTTCATCGGAGACGTCGGTCGCCCCGATTTGCTGTCGTCGTTCGGTCGCACGCAAGAAGAAATGGCTCGCAGCCTCTATTCATCGCTGCGCAACAAGTTGCTGACACTTCCAGATGCGACAAAGGTGTATCCGGCCCACGGAGCCGGCTCGGCCTGCGGCAAGAACCTTTCGACCGAAACCGTCTCGACCATCGGCGACCAGCGGCGCACGAACTATGCGCTTGCGCAAATGGGTGAAGCCGAATTCGTGAGCATCGTGACCGAAGGGCAAGCAGCCGCTCCGCTGTACTTTTCGTTCGCGGCACTGCGCAACCGCCAGGCACGCGATCATCACGTCGAGGGCGAAGCACCAACCATGCTTTCGTGGGATGAGTTCTTGCGTGAGGTGCGCGGCGGTGCGGTAATTGTCGACTCGCGTGAACCCGACGACTTCGCCCGCGGGCATCTCGTCGGGTCGCGCAACGTCGGTCTGAGCGGCCGCTTTGCCGAATATGTGGGCGAAGTCGTGCGCCCGACCGACACCATCGTGCTCGTCTGCGCCGAAGGCACCGAGGCAGAAGCGCGCACGCGACTGGCGCGCATCGGGTTTGACCGCGTCATCGGAGCGCTCAACGAGCCGACAATTCAGATGCAGAGGCACCCTGAGCTCGTGAGGCTTGCCTCACGATTGACTGCCACGCAGCTGCGTGAGCGTCTGCAGACGATCGATGCCATCACAGTGGTCGATGTGCGCGGCCCCGCCGAAGTCGCCAACGGCATGATCGAAGGGGCACACCATCTGCAGCTCGCCTCGTTGCTCGAAGGTTCTGTGGCACTTGACCCCAAGGTGCCGACTGTCGTGTATTGCGCGGGCGGTTATCGCTCGAGTATCGCTGCCAGCACGCTGCGATCGCTCGGTTTCGTCGACGTCTCTGACATCGTGGGAGGCTTTGGGGCATGGCAGCAGCGGTAAGCGCATGACGAAGAGGTCATCGTTGTCTCAGGAAGCCTGCGCAAGGGGTCGTTCACGACCGCTTTGTGTCGCGCGGTGTGTGCATTGCCCACCACCGACCGCGCCGGTGCCAGCGGCGAGGTGTCGTTCGTTCTGCGTGACTACGTTCGCCTACTGCCGATCTACGACGGAGATCTCGATACCGATGCTCCGCCGGCCGTTGTCGCCGAGATGCGGGCCGAACTCGGCGACTCACATGCCGTGTTGATCGGAACTCCGGAATACAACTACAACATTCCTGGTGGTCTCAAAAACTTCATCGACTGGGCATCGCGACCGTTTGCCAAGCATTGTTTGATTGGTCGCCGCATGGGTGTCTTCGGTTGTGCTCCTGGTGACCGAGGTGGCAAAGCATCAGTGGAGTATCTGCGCAACATGATCCCACTGTTTGGTGCCGAGTTGGTTGGGCCCGAGCTGCTCTA
>RFMM01000007.1 GCA_009927665.1 Actinomycetota bacterium | reverse complement strand
ATCGGTGGTGGAAGAGTGCTTGGAGATCGCCCTGCAAGCCCCCACCGGCAGCAACAGCCAGGGCTGGCACTTCATCATCGTGGAAGACGCCGCCAAGAAAAGGCCCTCGCCGACATCTATATGGAGAACTTCAAGCTGTATGCGGGCATGCCGCGCCCCGAGCGTGAGGCGAGCGACCCGCGCGCCCAGCGCATGGACAAAGTGGTCGACTCGGCGGTGTATTTGGCGCAGAACTTTCACCGTTCGCCGATGTTGATGATCCCCGCGATTGAAGGTCGTTTGGATAACTTGCCGTCGTTCGCCACGGCGTCGATCTGGGGTTCGCTGTTGCCGGCGGTGTGGAGCTTTATGTTGGCGTTGCGCGAGCGTGGCATGGGCAGCGCGTGGACCACCATCCACCTCATGAACGACGGCGAGAAGAAGGCGGCCGAGTTGCTCGGCATACCGTATGACAAGGTGTCGCAGGGCGGGCTCTTCCCCATCGCTTACACGAAGGGCACCGACTTCAAGCCGGCGAGTCGTCTGCCGCTCGACCGCGTGATGCACTGGGATAAGTGGTGATGGTGGCGGTGTCGGCGAATACTCCCCTTTCGTTGGTGCAAGACGTCTATAAGAAGTTGCCCGGCAACGTGGCCGTGGCGCGCGAACGACTCGGGCGGCCATTGACGCTGACCGAAAAGATTCTCTTCAACCACCTGGCCGACCCGCGCGGTCAAGCCGTCGAGCGTGGCCGCAGCTACGCCGACTTCCACCCCGATCGCGTGGCGATGCAAGACGCCACCGCGCAAATGGCGCTGCTGCAGTTCATGACCGCTGGCCTGCCCACCACCGCCGTGCCATCGACCGTGCACTGCGACCACTTGATCATGGCCAAGGTTGGCGCGCGCATCGACATGGGTGTTGCCATCGACACCAATAAAGAGGTGTACGACTTTTTGCGCAGCGTGAGCGCGAAGTACGGCATCGGGTTCTGGGGGCCAGGCAGCGGCATCATCCACCAGGTGGTGCTCGAGCACTACGCCTTCCCGGGCGGCATGATGATCGGCACCGACAGCCACACCCCCAACGCGGGCGGCTTGGGCATGGTGGCCATCGGCGTGGGCGGTGCGGATGCCGTCGACGTGATGACGGGCTTCCCCTTCAACGTGCGCTGGCCGAAGGTGATTGGTGTGCGCTTGACCGGTTCGCTGTCGGGGTGGTCGAGCCCGAAAGACGTGATTCTCGAAGTCGCGCGCATCTTGACCGTGCAAGGCGGCACCGGCGCGATCGTGGAATATTTCGGCCCGGGTGCCGACACCATTTCTGCCACCGGCAAGGCGACGATTTGCAACATGGGTGCCGAGATCGGTGCGACGTGCAGCGTGTTTGGGTATGACGAGATGATGGCTAGATATTTGCGCGCCACTGGTCGTGCAGATATTGCGGCGGCGGCTGATTCGGTTCGCGCCGAGTTGCGGCCCGACGAGGGTGCCACGTATGACCGCGTGGTCGAGATTGATTTGTCGACGCTGGCGCCGATGATCAACGGCCCGCATTCGCCCGACCGCGCACACCGCGTGGGGGCCGAAGTGGGGGCTGCGGCTGCTTCTGGTGGCTGGCCGGTCGAGATTTCGGCGGCGCTGATTGGGTCGTGCACGAATTCGAGCTATGAAGATTTGACGCGGGTGGCGTCGATCGCGCGCCAGGCGGCGGCGGCTGGGTTGCGCGCGAAGACCGAGTTGTTGATTACGCCTGGGTCTGAGCAGATTCGCGCCACCATCGAACGCGACGGCATCTTGGCCGACTTGGAAGCGATTGGCGCGACGGTGCTTGCCAACGCGTGCGGCCCGTGCATCGGCCAGTGGGATCGCCCCGCGTCGGTGACCGGCAAGGCGAACACGATTGTCAACTCGTTCAACCGCAACTTCCCCAAGCGCAACGACGGGTCGGCGAACACGTTGTCGTTCGTGACCAGCCCCGACACGGTGCTCGCGCTCGCGTTGGCCGGCAGGTTGGACTTCAACCCTCTTGTTGACACGTTGACGGCGCCCGATGGGTCGTCGGTGCGGTTGAATGCGCCGGTTGGTGAAGTGTTGCCGGCGAAGGGGTATGACGCCGGGCAGAACACGTTTACCGCGCCGCCTGCTGATGGCTCGGGTGTGGTGGTTGAGGTGTCGCCGACGAGCGACCGATTGCAGTTGCTCGAACCCTTCCCGCGTGGGATGGGAAAGATTACGTTCGCTTGCCTGTGCTGATGAAGGCGCAAGGCAAGTGCACCACCGACCATATTTCTGCCGCCGGCAAGTGGCTGAAGTATCGCGGACACCTAG
The DNA here is from genome assembly GCA_009927665.1 of Actinomycetota bacterium. Taxonomy (GTDB): domain Bacteria; phylum Actinomycetota; class Acidimicrobiia; order Acidimicrobiales; family Ilumatobacteraceae; genus F1-60-MAGs027. The sequence continues at coordinate 464 of RFMM01000007.1, read as the reverse complement.
AGAACATCAGCGGCAACCTGTTCGAAGGTGCGGTGAATGCGTTCGGCGGTGCGGTCGGCGAAGGTGTCGATGTCACCGATGGTCAGCGCCGCAAGTATCCGGAGATTGCCAAGCGATACAGCGAGGCCGGCATTCGCTGGTGTGCGATTGGCGACCAGAACTACGGCGAGGGTTCATCGCGCGAGCATGCAGCGATGGAGCCGCGCTTTCGCGGTGGCGTGGTGATTTTCGCGCGGTCGTTTGCCCGCATTCACGAAACGAACCTGAAGAAGCAGGGGTTGGTGCCGTTGACTTTTGCTTCGGCCGATGTGTACGACGCCGTTGGCGAGGGTGACACGATCAGCGTGCTCGGCTTGCCGCCCGTGCCCGATAAGCCGGTGCGATGTGTTCTGCATAAAGTCGACGGCTCTGAGGTGGCGTTTGAGGCGCTGCACACGTTCAGCCCCGAACAAGTCGAGTGGTTC
>RFMM01000165.1 GCA_009927665.1 Actinomycetota bacterium | reverse complement strand
TCTGTTGTTGCAATTAATGCCTTGGCGCGACTGATGTCGAAGCAGAAAAATGTTCAGTATGTGACAGCAAATAAGGCCCCGCGCGACGTATTCAAGGAAAAACTGAAGGATTCACTTGATCGCGACTTTTTGAAGCTGCTCTTTACCACCTCCGCTGGTTTCGGTACCGCTGAAGAGAATGGATATGACGTTCTAGTCGTTGACGAGGCCCACCGATTGAAGGAGAGAGCATTCACTGAGCCCGGGGGGACAAACCAAACTCGCGCAATCATGAGGGCGTCACGAACGACCGTCTTCTTTGTGGACGACTCGCAACAGGTCACGTGGCAAGACGCTGGCTCCACCGATTCGATTCGCACAGTTGCGAGGGAGCTTGGCGCCGACATTCAGGAGTTCACCCTTCAGGCTCAGTTTCGATGCAACGGCTCTGATGAGTATCTCGACTGGCTTGACCATCTGCTGCAAGTCAGGGAGAACGATCAGCGCCAGCTGACCTCAAAGGAGTTTGACTTTCAGGTGTTTGACGATCCCCGAGAGCTCCACGAGGCGATCAAGCAGAAGAACCTTGAGAACAATCGGTCACGCATGGTGGCTGGCTACTGCTGGGACTGGGTAAGCAAACGCGATTCATCGATCTACGACATCCGCATGCCACAATTCAAGTACGAAGCACGCTGGAATCTTGAGGACTATGGCGGAACATTCGTGGTGGACCCCGAATCAGTATCTGAAGTTGGCTGCATTCACACTTGCCAAGGTCTAGAGCTCGACTATGTAGGAGTTATCGTCGGGCCAGACTTGTCGTTTAGCTCTGGTGCACTCGCAACGAATCCTGAAGCTAGGGCGTCGACTGATAAGTCACTTCACGGATATAAGACGGCCCTCAAATCGCAGCCTGCAGAAGCGCGGGCCAGGGCCGACCGGATTATTCGGAACACCTATCGAACGCTCATGACCCGTGGAATGAAGGGCTGTTACGTCTACTTCACGGATGCCGCTACTGCAGAGTATTTTCGCAAGCACCTTGTTTAAGGTGCTTCGTCGCGAAGCTCGGTATATTTTTTGGCGTTTCCACGAGCCTTGTCTTTTGGATACTTTGCATCGTTCTCGGCAAGTTTGTCGCTGACGGCTTTAGCAAGATCGACTTGGGACTTGTCGGCGACCCGAACGAGATAAATGAGCACGTCAGCGAGTTCTTGAGCCAGGCGCTCTCGACCACCTGACTTGAGCAGTTCGTCAATCTTGTCGTCGCTCGTCCACTGAACTATCTCGGCCAGCTCGCCGACTTCGCCCACCAATGCCAAGATCAGATTTCTGACCGAATGAAACTGATCCCAATCGCGGTCTTGAGCGAACGCTGCGACTTGATACCTCAGTTGCTCAAAATCCACTTCCTGAGAGTAGTTGTGTTCGTCCGTTACTCGGCAGGTGGAGCGTCCCCACGAGCTACCTTGTACCCATGAAGGTCTACGTCGGCATTACCGACATGGACTGGTACCGCACACTCGCCGCCCAACCCGAGGTTCGCGAGGTGAACTTCTGGAAGCCCGGTGGTGAGGGCGGCTTCAAGGCTCTGCTGCCTGGCGAACCATTTCTCTTCAAAACGAAGTGGGACCACAACAAGATCGTCGGTGGTGGCTACTTTCAGGGCTATGCCCGACTGCCCCTCTCACAGGCATGGGATTTTTTCGGGATTGGGAATGGCGTATCGAATCTGCAGGAACTCACTGCCCTAGTCAGCAAGTATCGCGACGTCCGAATCGCTCCCGGCGACGATCCCACCATTGGATGCATTCTTCTGAATGAGGTGAGATTCTTCCCAGAAAATCAACAGATTGTTGCTCCCGCCGACTTTGCGAAGAACATCGTCTCAGGAAAGACCTATGAAGTTGGTAAAGCCGAAATTGATCCAGCGATAGACCTTGCTCTGCAACAACTCGTCATCCAAGTCGATGGGCGACCTGGCGCATCCGACATCGCGCACGTCTCGGGCCCAGTGTTCGGTAATCCAATTCTCGTGAAGCCCCGCCTTGGGCAAGGCGCCTTCAAGGCACTGGTGCACGGCGCCTATCGCGATCGATGCTCCGTGACCGGACACAAGATTCGGCCAACATTGCAGGCCGCGCATATCTTGCCCGTTGGCAAAGGTGGAGAGCACCGTATTGATAACGGCTTGCTGCTGCGATCCGACGTTCACACGATGTTTGATCGGGGCTACATCGGGGTAGACCCGAGCTACAAGTTGCACGTCAGTCGACGGCTGAGAGACGAGTTCGGCAATGGCGACGAGTTCTATGAACGCGCAGGGTCAGTGATTGCCCTGCCCGAGCGCGAGGTGGACAAGCCGAACACTGAGTTCTTGACGTGGCATATGGACGAGGTGTTCTTGGCTGGCTAAGCGACTTAGTACCCTCACCCCACATCCGCAAACCTCGGCTCGCGCTTTTCGAAGTTGGCGGTGATGGTTTCCACCTGGTTGGGTGAGCTGGTCAGTTTGATTCGGGGCCGAGCGACAGCCAACCGCACTACTTCTGGCAATAGTCGCTGGTTGCCTCGCCATTTGAATATGGCAGCTTCTGCGCAGCCGTTCGGTCGGCCTCTGAGAACACGTTGCCCTCGTACCAACAGACGGAGTACATCGAATATCTCGTATCAGCGTTCGAGGTGAAACCGGCGGCAAGCTTCGCGTTTTTCGAGCGCAAATCTACGATTCCGAGGTCCATGAAGGTGCCGAACGAATCAGGCCCCGCAGGAGCAATCATGCCAACTTCTGTGGCGATGATCTGACCTTTCGTGACCGAGACGAAGCATGATGCCGCAAGAGTGAATGATGTTTACCGTGAATTGGTAGTTGCCCGATTCGATGTAGTGCGCAACCGCTTGAATCTCGCCGTCAAAAGGTGCGGTGATCGTCACGCCGTTGACGTACTTTCCATATTCCGACCAACGAAGGCCGCCGTGTGGCTTGTAGCTTCCGCCTCGGCTTTGGCCAGGTTGCACCTTCGATACCGGTTTCGAAAAATCCAACAACGCACCCTGTGCAATGAGCGGCTGCGGGCACGGTGCAGGCGTACGTGTGGAAGCCCACGCGCTGCCGTTGTAGCTCCACTTCACGCCAGCAGCCGAGGGTGCAGTTGTTGTTGACGATGTTGTTGCGATCGCAACGCCCTTGTTGTAGACGAGTTTTCCGCCAGATCTGATGCACGTAAATTTCTTGCCACCCACGACGATCGTGGCCCCAACTTTTTTGCATTTGCCCCCGGCAGTAGACGGGGCGGCCAAAGCGGGCGCGGCCACCATGGCCAGCACGAGCACCGCGACCCCCATGGCTCGTCGTGCCTGCACGACGCCGATGTTCAGCAGAGAGGTGCGCGGGGCGTTCAAGACCTCATATCTACACCACGTCGGTGAAGCGAGGCTCGCTGCCGAGGGTTGCCCCTTCGGTGGCGCGCACGACGCGCCCAGTAAAGACGAGATCTTTCACCTCACGCAGCGACAACTGACTGCACCGATCGATCTACAAGTATGTTTGGACCATGTCTGACTTCTTTCTTGCGCTGCTCGCAGCACTCATGTCAACTCTCGGGTCTCTGCTTTTGCAGGTGTTTGTTTCGAGAAACAGCCGAAGAATGCTGTTTGACGAAAAGCGGCTTCAGGCTGTGGTCTCAGTTCGCCAAGAAGTGGAAATCGCGTGTGGTCGCTGGCGAGGCTGGGCGGAGTCGGTTCTCAAGGGCTTCGATGCAGAAACGGTGATGACACGAAAGCGGACTGCCGAAGAGTGTCTCCACGGAGCCTGGTATTCAACCCGAGTTTTTGAGATGTATTTTCCACAACTTCGCAGTGACGCTGACTCAATGCGACAAATGATGATGGCCATCAAAGACGAGGCGGAGAAGCAAGTTCGCGACGGGAAACATTTCGACGGGAGCAACTTCGATCTCGTCGGGTCGAGAGTCATGAACCTCGACGACGCCATCTCGAGGGCCCGAAAGGTTCTCGCTCTTCCCTCGTGAGCGGGAAGACCTACTACTGAATATCCCCAAACTTCGGCTCGCGCTTCTCGAAGTTGGCGGTGATCGCTTCCACTTGGTTGGGTGAGCCGATCAGCTTGAAGATGATCTCGCGTTCGAGCGCGAAGTGCTCTTTCGCGCGGTCGTTCGACAGGTGA
>RFMM01000008.1 GCA_009927665.1 Actinomycetota bacterium | reverse complement strand
CGACAAAAACCTCGAGGTGTCGTTGAAGCTAAGCGAGTTCAAATTCATTGGACCCTCGTGGTTCGAGGAATCCGTAGAGGGTAGGACGGTTTCTGCTGGTCTACTGACTCGGACACTGATCACATGTGATCAGTGTCCAGTGGTAACTAGGTCCTGTCTACTCTCAACGGCGCACTCTCAGCCGCCGAGCTGTTTGCGGTGCTTGTGTTTTCGGAATGCATTTGCTGCAATGGTGGCGGGATTCAAGAGTGCCGACCGGGGACTGGTCCACCCCTTGACCAGGGTCTCTTTCTGGAACTCGCTTGTAGCAGAGTCCGCACAGCTGGCACACAAAACCGCTGTGACCGTGTAGGTGCGATGCACCACGACCAGACCCACATTGCGTTTGAGCTTTATCGGTGCGGCTGGTGAACTGCCGCACGCCTCGCATGTACCAGCCATAGGTCTGAGCATAATGCGAGTGAAGTCGTAGGTCAAATAGAACTAATTGCGGTGAGGTACAAATAGGGCCAGAATGACCCATGTGGATCTTGCCTCCATTGCGCCATCGCTAGTAATCGGTGTTCCGAGCGATGCGGACCGTGCTGAACTTGGAACAGCATTCGCACTTGCTTCACGCCGTTTGAAAACGTCGGCGAACGCTCCATTCACGATTGAGCAGTTGACGACCGCATTGGCCGATCTCGAAGAGAATCTGAAAACACCACAGCTCAGGTTGTGGTATAAAGTTCCTGCAAATCCCGACGTTGTCGACCCTAAGCAGGCGATTGCGATCCGAGGCACCCGTTATGACGTCAACCATTTGCCATCCGACTTTGAGCTGGCTGTCGCACAAGATGTCGACCCAGAGGAGTTGGCGAGTCTCGCACTTGCCGCTGCAGTGAAAGCGCTTTATGGCTGGAACTGGGAAGAAGCGGCCGAACTTTCGAGAGTGTGCTTGAAGCTCTCAAAAGTCGAAGAAGTCAGAGATGAAGCTCTGAACGTTCTTGCTGCCGCGCTTCTCGCAAGAGGCGAAGCCTCTAAAGCCCTTGATGCTTTGCGTAAAGCAGTAGAAGGCGAGTGGAATCTTGCATTGCAGACCAATCTTGCCGTTGTCGCATCTGAGTCTGAACCTGCAACGGCAGTTGATCACATGTCGTATCTGATTGCCGGGGCCGTTGATTCAGACCAGAGATTGCAGGCAGCCGTACTTGCCGTAGCTCTCTGGAAGCGTTCGCAAGGCGATGAAAAAGGATCTGAAGATGAAGATGACTTTGATCCACCTCCTCGTTCTGTACTGGATGCGATTTACGACCTCCTGGACTCAGATGCACTCTCAGAAGAAAACTTCTACGACTTCGGAGTCTTCCTCGCGCGTGTCGACAAAGAACAACTAGAGGCTGTTGACTTATTCACGCAGAGCCCACACGTTTCGTCGCCGTCAGCTCGATTGATTCAAGCGAGGATAAAAGGATTCTTTGAATTCGTCGGAGAATTCGGTCAAATCGCCAAGGCCCGAGA
>RFMM01000212.1 GCA_009927665.1 Actinomycetota bacterium | reverse complement strand
TGGCGTCTCTTCGCCCGATGCAGTGGCTGAAGAACCTGTTGGTGTTTGCCGCACCACTCGCTGCCGGTTCGCCGATCGAGGATCTCTCGTGGCTGCGCCTTGTACTCGCAGCGCTGGCATTCGTAGCGATGTCTAGCTCGGTATACCTTCTGAATGACTTGCTCGATCTTGAAGTCGATCGAAGGCATCCTACGAAAATGCACAGGCCGCTTGCCTCTGGTCGGGTAACGGTGTGGACTACTCGCCTCATGGCGTGTGGGATGCTGATCGTCGCGGTCGTTCTAGCTGCGTGGTCGTCAACAGGAACGTTGTTGACGTTGCTTGCTTACGCCGTTATCAATGTCATCTACTCGTTGGGTGGCAAGAACATCCCCTGGCTAGAGATCGTCGCAGTGGCGTCGGGGTTCGTGTTGCGACCCTTAGCGGGGTCGTATGCGACTGACATCAGCCCGTCCATGGCATTTCTGCTGGCATTCGGCGCGGGCGCAATCATGGTGGCGACTGGCAAGCGACTGGCCGAACTCACCCACAACGCTGATCGTGTGCGCCCGGTGCTCCACCAGTACTCAGCCCAGTCGTTGCGCGGCGCAATGTATCTGGCTGCCGGCATTCTGGCTGTGACATACCTCGGATGGCTCATCGCGGGTATCTCGACTGATTCTCGCGCTACGACCCTCGCCAATGCAGGCTCACTGGTCTGTGTCTTGACGGCGGTGAGTCGTTATCTCCGAGTATCCGTTTCAGCTCTGGCCGAGTCGCCTGAGAGACTCGTATTACGAGACAGACCGTTGCGTCTTGTTGCAATTCTGTGGTTTGTGTTGCTTCTGGTCGCAGCTCTAGCGGGGTGACTCAACGTCGGCAAGCAGCCTACGGATTAACTCGACATACTCTTTGACGCCGTCGCCAAGGGCGGCGTTTGATCGAGTGGTCCCTGTCCTGCCAAGCACTTCTCGTAGTGCGACTGAAAGTGCACGCACGTCTGATGGCGGAATCACAACACCGTGACCAAATTGTCTCACGAGCGTTCGGACACCCGGGAGGTCAGTCGCAATGACCGGAATGTCACATAGCAAGGCCTCGGCTTGAGCGATACCGAACGCTTCAAGGCGATTTGTTGATGGTAGAACAAAAGCATCAATAGATGCATAAAAGTTCGGGATGTCAGATTCCGGCAGTGAGCCGAGAATCCGCACCTTGGGGTTCTTGCCTGCGGCGTCACGAACACGTTGTATGAAACTCTTGTTAGCCGATTCGGCAATTGGACCAGCAATCAGTAGCACTGAGTCTGGAATCGCAGCAAGGTGGAATGCCTCTAGTAGCTCAAGGAGACCCTTCTCGGGTGCGATTCGTCCAAGAAACCCAAAATGGGGTGCAGTGCTCACTCGAAACTTTGCCGTTCCACCACGCCGATTAAGCACAGCGGGGAAGATGGGGATTGAAGTCTCAAGCGCAGAAGAGATACGAGAGTGTGATGCGTAGTCACGACTCGAGACAACCGTTGATGCTGCTCGACGTATGGCAACTTTGCTCGACTTGTCCACCAGACGCTGAACCAATGATCGAAGTATCGGATTCGTGGCGACGAAGTCGCACTGGTAGGTGACGATGGTCGGGGTGGCAGCGACAAGAAGCGAAATGATCCCGGCTTCAAGCATCGGGAGGTGGAGGTGAAGCAACTTTGCGCTTCGTGCTCGTTGTCGCAGGCGACTCGGGAACGATGGACTGATGAGGCCGTTTTCGATTCTGGCGATGACACCAACTCTCTCGACGATGACGCCGTTGATGATCTCGTGTTCTGGCAAGTCTGAATTATGGCGCTGGCACACCACCCGCACGCGATAGCCGGCAGTCACGAGTGACTCCGCAACTTGCTGAGCCGTTATTGAGAGCCCAGAAACATGTGGTGCGTAATAGTTGATTCCGACAACTACATCGTCGCCGGGCGAACTCGGGGATGTGTCTCGATGAGGAGAACGAGAACTCATTGGGGCAGAGCCTGTGCTGCGCGATTGACGGGCTCTTTCCTCTGACGCGACTCGGCCAGCGCAACAATTGAGCTGATGGCGAAACCGAGTTGGATGATGACAATGTGCCGGGGATAGTACGAATCGAAACGGTATGGCAGCAACGGCAGTAGGTTTGCTAGTGGGAACAGCAACCAGAGCCCCGAGACCAGCGTGACGCGACGCCGAACAGTCAACGCAACTGTCGTCGCCACCCAGAATGCCTGAGCGGTCCAGGCAGTGAGGGCAAATGTCAGATCGTCTGGAATGCCTCCCCAGTACAAGCCCAGTTGCGCCTTGTTCCAGAGAAACGACATCGCGTTTCCGAAGGAGTGCTCCGAAAGAAGCCTGGTCCACGAACTCTCAGCGTTGAGCTGACCAGTCACAGAGAAAAGTGTGAATGTTTCCCCATAATGCAGATTATGGGCCAAGCTTAAGAGAAGCACGGCCACAAAGATTGCGGTAGCTCTTGCCAAGGCAATGGTTCGTGACCAGAACACAAGGTCGCGCATCTGCAAGAGACTCACAGCGACAATGAGAAAGAGCATGATTGCGCCTCCCAATTGGTTTGGCCGCAAGTTCGGTATCGCACCTGCTACCGCGGCCGCAAGCAGATAGGTGGAGCTCGATGGTCGTTGCGGTGAATGCGACATGAGAAGGACGAAGGCAGTGAGCAGTATCCAAGTCGGATACTCGCCGGCAAATGCGAGAGCAAACACTGAGGTATTGCCACTGAGCCAGATGACCGAAATCAGAAAAATCGTTCCGCCCAGGATCACGTAGCCAACTCTCGTTGCGAGTTTTCGCTGTAGGAATCTCCCGAGTAGGAGGCTGAGAGAGAGCAATGCGCTCAGCAGGAGAACGGAGATGAGAACGTCGTTCTCACCCAGGACGAGTTTCGCGAGGAAGACCAGATAGCGGACCCCCGGCTGAAAATAAAACACACCTTCACCGCCACGAAGTGAGCCCTCCACGAGAATCTGACGTGCATAACCCTGGGTGACGAACCAGTCGTCATAGCGCGAGAAGAAGATCATTCGACCCCACCAGGCATCGTTCGGAATCGAGCTGAATCTGGCGGTCAGATCGGTGATCGTTGACACCCCCGCGCTAATGGCCATTGCGAGCAACCCAATCCAGCCCTGGCGTGAACGGACGAGCCAGATGGCAAGTGGTGTAGCCACCAACATCCAGAGAATTGGCGCATCACCAAACTTAGGTAGCGAAACATTCCAGAGCCACCGTGTTGCTGCGTAAAGAA
>RFMM01000009.1 GCA_009927665.1 Actinomycetota bacterium | reverse complement strand
CTCACCCTGTGCCGCCAGTTTCATCATCGCCTCGTGGCATCGGTCAGATGCCCGCTCGTGGGTGTTGGCCGTAATGATGCCAACCGCCCCGAACTTGGCCGCAGTATCGATGATCTCCTGATCGCAGGTCGCGATGACGACCTTTGCCACGAGCGGTGAAGACGCAACGCGCGAATACACATGCTCAATCATCGACCGGTGGTCGATGAGGGCGAGCGGCTTGTTGGGAAACCTCGTGCTCGCCATCCGCGCGGGAATGATTGCGACTATCTTCAGCGTCGACCCCGCGGATTGTTGGCGCTCGACGAAACAAAGATGGCGTCGGTGCCGTAGGCGATGAAGCGGTGACCAGCGGCAATCTCTTCATCGAGGCGTCGCGCATCGGGTTGCACCACATGGATGCCGCTCGGCACACCAGCTTTGCGACACGCCGCCAGCACCTTGCCGATTTGGGCGCGCACCTCGGGGTGATCCACCTGGCCGGCGACCCCCAATGATGCCGAGAGGTCGTACGGACCGATCATGACGGCGTCGACTCCGCGCACGGCGAGCAACGACCCGATGACGGCGACGGCGTTTTTACTCTCGATCTGGGCGACGATGAGCGGTTGTTGGGCTTCTGTCTTGTATTCCTCGAACCGCCGACCGAACAGGTTCGCCCGCGAAAAACCGACGCCGCGCTTGCCCGCTGGCGGCCACATGCAGCCTGCGACGATGTCGGTGAGCTGTTCCGCCGATTCGACTCGCGGCACGACCACACCCGCAGCCCCGGAGTCCAATGCCTGCTGGCACAGGTCCGCATCGGGCAGTGCCACTCGCGCCAGCGGCACCGCCGCGTGAAACTCGATGGCGCGAAACAAGTCCGGAAGCTGGTGACGCGAGATGGCGCCGTGCTCGAGGTCGATGGTGACCCAGTCAAAGCCGCCCGAGGCGAGCAATTCGGCCACGTCGGGGCTCGGAATCTGCATCCAGGTGCCCACCGTCGGCTTGTCGGAGCGCAGACGAGAACGCAGGTTGCTCAGACGCTCAAATCGGGTTGTAGTCACCTCATACAACGCTACAAGACGCCGTGTTTTTGCAGCTCTCCAACGAGTTGGCGTGCCGCGGTGACCTCCATCAGTGTGCGAGTTTCCTCGGTCAGTGAACCCATGTGTGCCGAGAGCACCACGCCTGGCAGTTCGCTCAACGCCCCGACGTACGGCTCGTCGACGAAGCAATCGAGTGCGGCCCGCACGCGACCGGCCCGCACCGCGTCGGCGAGCGCGGTCTCGTCGAGCAAACCACCGCGCGCCACGTTGACCACGAGACACCCTGTCTTCAATTGAGCGATTTCGTGCGCACCGAGCAGGCCGCGTGTGTCGTCGGTGAGGGGTGTGTGCAGTGTGACTACATCGCTCGTGGTGAGCAGGTCGTGCATCGAGGCTTGGCGGGGGTCGCTGCCGTGCACCATCGGGTCAACGAACCGCACCCGGGCACCGAACACCTCGACCAGTTCGGCGACGCGCCGCCCGATGCGACCAAAGCCGATGATGCCGACCGTGCGACCCTTGACCAGGCCACCGACGACGGGCGACCAGTCTTTGTTGCGCATCGCTCTGTCGGCAACCACGACCCCGCGCAACGCCGCAATCATGAGCCCGATCGTCAGTTCGGCGACGGCATCGGTGGTGGCATCGGGCGTGCCAAGCACGCTGATGCCGCGGCGGCTGGCTGCCGCAAGATCAACCGTGTCCATCCCTGTGCCGAGTCGGGCGATCACCTTCACGTCGCCGTAATGGTCGAGCACGCGCGCCGACAGTGGTTCGAGTCCGGCGATGATGCCGACACAGTTCGGTGGGCGAGTGGCGATGAGTTGTTCTTCGCTCAGGCG
>RFMM01000010.1 GCA_009927665.1 Actinomycetota bacterium | reverse complement strand
TCGTGACGCCGGCGTCGACACGTTCATCCTCTCTGGCTATCCCCATCTCGCTGAATGCGACCTCGTCGCCCAGTATGTGTTGCCCAGAATGCAACTTACGAACCCTTAGCGTAGAATCGTGGAGGGAAAAGCCTAAGCGAGGGCACCAGTCGTGTTTCAGAGTAAATGGCACATTGACCGTAAGGTCCCAGTCGCTCATGGCGCGGCGCCGGCGACGCGATGAGTTCGGGTTGGCGAATAGGATTTCGCGCTGTTTCCAAGAGCCCACTAGTGCTCCTCCGCGGGCACAAATCGCCCCATCTTCTGAGGGCGCTGACTCAGCTCCGTCCAACGAATTTTGATCCTAAGAGTCGCGTGCTCTTTGTTTTGTCGTGGCGTTTCCTCTGGAACTTTGTGAGATTCCTCAAGTTGACCCGCCGCCCACAGCAGGCCGCAACTCTCGCCTTTCTTCGTGCTGCAGATACTCGAGTGATTTGCACGATGGAGAACTACGACAAGATCCTTGAGCAGCCACTCGGCCTGAGATGGTCCTCATTGATTCGCAGGTATCTGCCGAAAATTCACTTTGTCAAGGTTCAGCACGGTCAAGACCTAAGGAGAAATCCAGTCGGCGCTAAGACCGGTGAGGTGCTTGCGGTGTGGGGACAGTTTTCCGCAGATTGGTTTCCGACTTTTGGGAGGACCGAGTCACACTTCGTGGTTACTGGTGCACTACAGGACTCGCGATATCGATCTCTGGTGGCGAGTGCTTCCATTCAAGAGAAGTGGAAGTATTGCATAGTCAGCACCGTCAAATCGCAGGAGTGGTGGGGCCCCATATTGACGACACGTCGAAGTGGTTATGAGAAACTGATGTCATTTGTTGCAGCATCGACCGGACAGTCGACTCTTGCCATTGCCTTAACAGTAGATCGATTCACGATCGATGGAGAGAACCAGGCTCAGCTCGAGCGGGAATACTTTCGAAATCACTTTGGTGACCGATGTCATTTCCCCGAGGTTGAAGAAACGTTCGGAGAAGTGTTCAAAACTGCGCACACCCATACGAGCCCAACCAGCCATAAGGAACGGTTCTCATCGTACGCACTCACAGATGCGAGCCGCGTAACGATTGGGGCAACCGGGTCGGTTCTTTGGGAAGCATTTGGGCGGGGCAACCGAATCCTAGCCGTGAATCTTACGGATGACCCCGCATACGACTTTCCTATCCCAGGACCTTGGTCAATGCGACAGCCAAGCATCGACCAGTTTGCCGAACGGCTTCAGTGGATTACGGACCTCAGCGATGATCAGTATTTCACAATGAGCAACGATGCTGCGCGGTACCTCATGCACTATGAAGTGGAAGATCCACCTGAGATGCGTCTCCAGCGTCTCGTCGCTTCTCTTCTGGAGAATGAATCACTAGCAACAGCGAAAGAAGTGTGGAATAGAAGTGAAGACAGTGGGATGAAGTCATGACAGTCGTACTTCTCGGACCGCGCCCGAGTCGACATTTGCAGTTGGCCCTCAGCGGATTTGATCTGGCTCATGTAAACACTTTGGACCCCAGATATTCGGTGAGATCGTTTAGGCCAGCAAGTCTTCGAGCCGTCATGAGACACGGCCAGTCAGTGGCTTCGCTGATTGAGACCATTCGTACCAAACAGCCAAGTGTGGTCGTAATGATGGAGCGAGATGACACCCGCAATATTCTTCCAACTCTCTTTCGATCGCTACCGCACACTCGTTTCATCTCGGTGCAGTCAGCCTGGTTTTTCGAATCTGCTCATCTACACCTATGGTGGCCAGGCGAACGCGCGTCACTTCGAGTCTTGACTTGGGGCCAATACATGATTGATCTCGCCGCCAAGCAGGGAAGAGACATGAGGGGTCGCCATGCCGTCGGTTCGCTGGAAGCCGCCCTCTTTGCGAGCTGCTTTGAGCCCGTGGCGCCGAGAGACAAGGCTTCGAGAATCTGTCTAGTGGTAAAGCGGAAATTCGGTTCTGTTGGGTCTCGCGAGAATCAACAGAGTAGAGAACGCAGAAACAATGTTGAGCGACTTGTGCGGACTGTTTTTCAATATTGCGAGCAGCGAAACCTCGAAGCGGTGATTCCCCAAGATTTACGTCGAGATGATTCTGAACGAGAAGGTGACATTCAATGGCTGACCGAGTTGGGCGTTTCGTCCAGAATTCGATTTGCTACTGAGGTGGACCGTCTAACCTCTGTGTCTCCAAAGTGGCTTGAGCCCATGTATGAATTTGATGGTCCAAGTGCGCAAGAATTCTCGGCTCTGTCGTATGCGGCAACTTCAGCGCTGGTAACGGGAACGCAGAACAGTGCCGTGATCTGGCAATCAATCGCACTCGGTTTTCCCACGCTCTCAGTCGGTTACGGTCAGCATCCCTTCTTTACGTTCCCAATTTCTGGGTCATGGTCACTTCACGATCCCTCGGTTGAAGAATTTGCCGCACGGGCTGACACGCTTATCGCAGGCGGTCTTGGCCCAACCGATATTCTGTCGGGCGGTTCAATTGGATATCTGATCAATCAGTCACCGGTTGATCTACCGATTCAATTTCTACGACAGTCGGTTGCTGCGGCGATAGCGAACAAGGCTTGGAGTATTTGAACCTACAGCCCCTAGCCCGCGCGGCACGGCATGCGCTTGATGCCGTTGATGAAATTGCTGCGCAGATAGGCCGGTTCGCCGG
>RFMM01000011.1 GCA_009927665.1 Actinomycetota bacterium | reverse complement strand
ACTGCCGCCAGCAGCCAAGAGTGTGGTGAGTCGCAAAATGGAATTGGGTTTCATACTCGCGACAGTATCGCACCTGGTGTGGCATCTGACGGACTCGTTCGCTTGCAACGTTGCTTTAGTGTCATCTGAGCTATGGGATTCGACATCTCCGACATGGTGCTCGTCGTATCGATTGTTGGCACCATTGCATTTGCATTGTCGGGTGTCATGGCGGCAACCGAGGCCGAGATGGATTGGCTCGGCGGCGTAGTGCTCGCTGCGGTCGCAGCGATAGGTGGTGGTACCGTGCGTGACCTTCTCTTGGGTACGACCCCGGTCTTCTGGGTGGAAGATGAATGGCCACTCATCGTGGCACTCGGTACTGCGGTGGTTGCCATCGTGGTAATTCGAGTGCAGCCGTTGGCCGACCCTCGCCGCACCGCTCTTTAAGTCGCGAGTGACGCAGTTGGGCTCGGTGCATTCGTCGTGGTCGGTACTTCGGTGGCGCTTGACGCTGGCACCTCGTATTTCATCGCGGCCGTGATGGGTGTGATTACCGGCGTTGGCGGTGGAGTCTTGCGCGACGTGTTAGCTAGACGAACACCCATCGTGCTCGTCGGCGAGATTTATGCAGTCGCGGGTCTGCTCGGCACGGTCGTGCAACTCGGTCTGCGTGAGGCTGGTGCGGGCACGAGCCTTCAGATCTGGCTTTCGCTACTCATCATCGTCGTTGTGCGAGCCCTTGCGGTGCGATTCGCGTTGCATCTGCCGCGACTCCAGCGCTCGTAGTTTTTGACTTTGTAGGTAAGTTGCTGCCGTCTTGCGTTCACCGCGCACCCACGCAGCGCCGTTAGCGGCAGATATCGCTTCCCTGTGCTGCCTCGGTACTTGGCCTTGGGAGGTTGCGAAGCACTGACGCATTCGCAGATCCGAAGAGATCGAACCAGCAGATCGCGTACATTCCGAGTTGGCCATCGGGTCCGAATGCGAGAAGCTGATCACGTGTCCGCCGATTCGGCTGAACGGCTCGGACGTCGTAGGCGCCGAAGTCGAAAGAACGATTGATGCTGTACTCCAGGTGGCCAATCTTCGTGGCGATGACTTGGCCACGAGTCACTGGCACCGGGGGATTCAACATGGCTCCCTGCGTGTCTTCTCGTACTTTCAATGACGCCAGAGCCTTGGCAATCTCTGGAGAGAGCTCTTTCAAATGGTCGAAGCGAACCATAAAGCCGCAGGGGTGTTGAATGTCCATGATGTATTGAATCTCTGCGGGTGAATTCGGATTATTCATCTGCCTTTCGAGATAGGCAGCTGCACCGACGATGTATCCGTCCAGCGGAGAGCGCACGACCACGTCTGAGGTTGTCATGTGGAAGCCTCCATGGCCCTTGTAGTTGCCGCCGCGGACCTGTCCGGGATCCATTACGGCGGTAACGAGCCCGAGGTCGTCAATCGGCAGTCTCCAGTCGATTGTCGGGCATGGAGGTGGCTTCCCATTCGTCATCCATCCACCCTTGCCATCATTCATCCACACCACAATTTGCTGCGTTGATGCGATCGTCGTTGTCGTTGACGATGATGTCGTCTGATTACCCGTGCCTGACTTGGTCGATGGTCTCGTTACCCAAATGTTTCGCCCGCCCTTGCGAATGCAGTCTTGTGTACGTCCAGCGACCTCGCGCGTCTGACCAAGTCGCGTACACCGTACGGCGGTGTTTGTCGGTTGACGCACTTCCTGTTGCGGCGATTGAGCCGCAACCTGGCTGCTTGGCAGAGTTCCCACCACGACTGCGACAGCGAACAACCCGGCAAGGTGTTTCAGTCGGCGTAAGCGTTCGTTCGACATGACAGGTTGTTCAAGCACGGGCGACTGCCTTGCATAGCAGAACATTGGCGCTCTGATGGTACCACCACCGCTCCAAAGCTAAAGCGGTGACAACGGTGCTAGCGACGAGTTTCGTTCAGTGCCGCATCGATAAGCGGGCCTGCTGACTTGAGGTCAGGCAGGAACGTTGCCCCGATGTGG
>RFMM01000055.1 GCA_009927665.1 Actinomycetota bacterium | reverse complement strand
AAACCGTCGAACCCGCCGAAGTACCGCATCCTGCACGTAATGGCGACGAACTTGCCTGACTCGCTTGATGAAGCGTTGCTGCGCCCGGGCCGCATCGACCGCAAGTTCCGCGTCGGTTACCCGTCACGCGAGGGTCGCATCCGCACCTACCGCGGATACCTCGACAAGGTGCGCCACACGCTGACGAACGAAGACGTAGAGCGCTTGGCGACGTCGAGCCCGTATGCGTCCGGTGCCGTGATCAAAGACATCGTGAACGAAGGACTCATGGCGGCAATCCGCGACGGCCGCGAGGTTATTGAGTGGCGCGACATCGTTGCAGCCAAGAGCTTGAAGGAGTACGGCGTCACCGACGGCTTTGAATACGTCGACCGCGAACGCCACGCCGTCGCCGTGCACGAAGCGTGTCACGCCGTCGCCGCGTACCGCCTGAAAGCCGACTTCCAGATCGACGTCGCGACCATCGAACGGCGCGGCGACGTCGGCGGCTTCGTCTCGCGCGTGCCGGTCGTGGAGCGCATGTTCGAGTGGAAGACGGAGATCGAGAACGACATCCAGATTTCGATCGCAAGCCTCGTCGGAGAGCGCATGTTCTTCGACGGTGACAGCACGAACGGTGTCACAGGGGACCTCGACAACGCGACACGACTCGCGCTCGTGATGGAGTCACGCTGGGGAATGGGCGAGACTCTTGCATCACACCAAGTGCTTGTCGCGGGTTCGGCAGGCGGCGCCGGCCGCGGCAGTAACGGCACACCTGATGACGACGCGGCGACGAAGGTGTCGCCGGTCTTGGGAGAGCGCGTTGAGCAACGTCTGCGCGAAATCTACGACCGCACGAAGACGCTGCTTGAAGAGAACCGATACGAGGTGCTCTCGCTTGCGCACGCTCTCGAGTGGCACCGCACGCTGAACGGCTCCGACGTTGAAGCCGTCATCAACCGCACGCGCGGCCCGATCATCGACGGCACCGTCTACGGGGTGGAGTCGGTTCGCGCGACGATCGAGGCGTACCACGCCGAGGCCGTGCATTTGCACCGCACTGGTCAGGGCCAGCCGAGACTGCCCGACGTGCGCGCCGTGATTGCCGCCACGCTCACGCCAAGTAGCCGCTGAACGATAAAGCGGTGGACCAAGTGGCGAAGCGGTTGGCGAAGAAAGTGACGAAACGACATTCGAAACGCGAGGAGCCAGACCAGCGCGTTCCGCACGCACAACGTTCGTTGCGCACGCCGATTGGTGTGTTGCGAGTGACGGCCGACGAAAAGGGAGTGACGAGCATCGAGCGCGCGTCACGTGTCATCTCCCGCCGGGGTTCACTTGCGGCGCAACGCCATGCTGAACGCGGCGTGCGAGAGCTGCGCGAATATTTTGCCGGGAAGCGCACGAAATTCACCGTGCCGCTGCATCTCGAAGGCACGCCGTTTCAGCAACGCGCGTGGGCTGCGATGCGCAAGATTCGTCATGGTCGCACCATCTCGTATGCACAACAAGCAGCAGCAATGCGGGCACCACGTGCTGCGCGTGCGGTGGGCAGTGCGAATGGCGCCAACCCGGTGCCGATCATCGTGCCGTGCCACCGCGTCGTGGCCAGCAATGGCGGGCTCGGTGGTTACTCGCTCGGCTTGGCGATGAAGCGC
>RFMM01000122.1 GCA_009927665.1 Actinomycetota bacterium | reverse complement strand
GGTAACCCGAAGCTGCTTGCCAACGCAGGTGACGTTGACTCGTGGAACAAGTCAGGCTTGCTCTCGTCGAAAGTCGACTACGGCATTGGCAAGAACGCGTTTCTCGCCGGCAAGGCCGCCTTTTGGGTGACCGGTCCGTGGGAAAAGGACACGCTCGATAAGAGCGGTCTCAAAGTGAAGATCGTGCAGATGCCGAAGAACAAGTGTGACTCGGTGCCGTTCCTCGGCGTGCAGGGTTTCATGGTGACGAAGTTCGCCAAGACCCATGGCGTGGAGAGCCAGGCCCGTGACCTCGTCGGCAGCTACATGTTGTCCGAGGGTGCACAGACCCAGCTGTCGTCGGAAAACGGTCGCGCGCCAGCCAACACTGACGCCGCCGCCAAGATCGACGACGCTCTGCTGAAGCAGTTCGCTGCTGCCGGCAAGGGTGGCGTGCCGATGCCGAACATTCCCGAGATGAGCTCCGTGTGGGGCGACCTCGGCACGGCATGGACCAACGTGTTCAAGGGTGCAGACGCAACGCCGGCCAAGACCGCGTTCCGCACTGCAGGCAAGAACATCAAGGCCAAGATCGGCTGACGAGTTTCATCACTCGCATCGAGCGGGGCGGGGGCTGGTAACGGCCCCCGCCCCGTTTTCGTTGTGCGAGAGTAGGAAACGATTCCAATGACTGGGCAAGCAACCTCTGACCGCATCTCACGCAGTGACGTGAGCAGCACGTATCGCCCGTCGTGGCTCGCGCGGCTGCTTTCGCTGTTCTCGGGCACAGGCGGCCTCATCGTCAAGATCGTGTTGCTCAGTTTGCTGAACGCGATGGTCGGTTGGGCCGTCATCGTGCTCTTTGCCCAAGACCGAATCGTCTGGGCGCTCGGCACCTTGGCGGTGCTCGGCGTCTTCGACTTCGTCTACCTGCGCCCAAACAAGTTGCTGCCCGCCAAGTTCATTCTTCCGGGCAGCGTCTTGTTGATCGCGTACCTTATCGTGCCGATTTTCTTCACGATCAATACGGCCTTCCAGAGATATTCGACCAGTCACGTATTGACGAAAGCCGAAGCGATTTCTACAAACATCGAGCAGAACGTGGTGCAGGGCGAGAAGTTCTTCCTCATGACGCCGAGTCGCGACACCTCTGGCGCACTGGTGTTGGTGCTCGTTGACGACACGACCGGTCAGACGTACCTCGGTCGCGAAAGCGGCCTTGAAGAGATCGACCCGGCATCGATTCAAGTTGACGAGTTTGGTGATGTGGTGCCGCCTGCAGGTCTCACCGCGCTCGTCGGTGACGACTTGTTCGGTGCTGATGCAGAACTTGCCGCGTTCGAGGTGCCGCTCGAAGGCGGCGGGGCCATCAAGACCGAAGGCATCTCGGGTGCCTACGACTCGGTGCCAGGGCTTGAGTATGACCTGGCGCGCGATGTCATGATTGCCACCGACACGGGCATCGAATACACCGATAACGGTCGCGGTTCATTTGTCACCAGCAGTGGTGAAGAGTTGGTCGTTGGGTGGCGTGAGTACATCGGCTTTGAAAACTTCACTGCCGTGGTCACCAATCCCTTGGTACGTGCCCCGTTTCTGAGAGCGTTCGCATGGACCATTGCGTTTGCTGCGTCGACCGTGTTGCTCTCGTTTACCATCGGCCTGTTTCTCGCGAAGTTGCTCGACAAGCCAAAGTTCCGCTTCAAGCGGCTCTACCGCTCGCTACTCATCGTGCCCTACGCAGTGCCGGGCTTCTTGTCGCTGCTCGTTTTCAAGGGATTGCTCAATGACGACTACGGCCTCATCAACAAATTGCTGCCCTTCGATGTTCCGTGGCTGTTCGACCCGTGGTGGGCGAGGGTCTCGGTGATTTTGGTTTCGGTATGGCTGACCACGCCGTATTTCCTGCTCGTGTGCATGGGTGCTCTTCAAGCAATACCTGGTGAACTTGTGGAAGCCGCACGAGTCGACGGGGCGGGGCGTTGGCAGGTGTTTCGCAAGGTGACGCTGCCGCTCTTGCTCGTGGTCGTTACACCACTGATCATTGCGTCGTTTGCTTACAACTTCAACAACTTCAACAACGTCTTCTTGCTCACCGGCGGCGGGCCGACCAGCAGCGATCAATCGGTGGCTGGGGCCACAGACATTCTCATCTCGTACACCTACAAGCTCGCATTTGAAGCAGGCAAGGGTCAGGACTATGGCTTGGCGAGTGCCATTTCGATTTACATCTTCTTTATCGTCGCGGCGATGTCAGCGAGCGGGTTCTTGCGCTCGAAGGCGTTGGAGAACATGAAGTGAACCACCGGGAGCAGACACCTTGAACGACCCAACGAAACGTCGCGGCGACGACTGGTGGCGCCACCTCATTCTGTGGGTGGCGATTGCCCTTGCAGTGTTTCCACCGCTCTATGTGATCACCGCTGCCTTCAATGCCGACCAAACACTTTCTGGAACCTCGTTTCTGCCGCGTTCGTTCACGCTCGAGAACTTCAAGGGGCTGTTTGTGCAGAAGGAGGGCGGCGCCGAAGTGTTCTTCGTGCGGTGGTTTCGTGCGTCGATCATCATCGCACTGCTGAATGCGTTCTTCACCGTGTTCATCGGCGCTCTTTCGGCGTATGCATTTAGTCGTTTTCGCTTTCGCGGTCGGCGCATGGGCATGTTGTTCTTGCTGCTCATTCAAATGTTTCCTGGGCTGCTCAACCTCGTTGCGATCTATCTCATCGTCTTGCGTACTGGTGAGGTGGTTCCGGCACTCGGCCTGAACAAGTTGACCGCGCTACTGCTCGTCTATCTCTCGGGCGCGATGAGCATCAATCTTTGGCTGATGAAGGGCTTCTTCGATTCGATTCCGACCGAGCTTGACGAGTCGGCACGCGTCGACGGTGCAACACCAGCGCAGATTTTCTGGGGCGTGATCTTGCCGCTTGCCGTGCCGGTTCTCTCAGTGGTGGGCATGTTCGCCTTCGTCGGCACGCTCAACGAATTCATGACGGCGAGCGTGCTGCTCGAGACCGTCGACAACTTCACCTTGCCGCTCGGTTTACAGGCCTATATCAGCACCAACTTTGAGGAAAATTGGGGTTCGTTCGCGGCTGGTGTGTTGATTGCGCAGATTCCCGCAATCGTCGGTTTCGTCTTCGTGCAGAAGTACATCATCGCCGGTCTCACGCAGGGCTCGGTGAAAGGGTGAACCTTGTTGCTACGCCACACCACGATGGCTCGGAGCTTTTCATTGAGCGAGGCGACTGGCGAGTTGGTGGCGTGGCACGTGTGCGGGTGAGAGTGCCCGGTCTGGCTGATTTCAGTCATCTCGCCATGCGATACACCCATGACGGCGAGCAGGGCTACTCGTCTCTCGAGCGCGAGCAGGCTCAGACTTCTGCTGGCGCGACTCGGGGCACGTCGGCATCATCGTGGTGGTCGTGCAGTCTGCCGCTGACAAACCCCGTGGTGTCATACCGTTTCGTACTGGCTAAGGCCAATGGCGAGACACGATGGCTGAACGCCACCGGCATTCACGACCATGACACTCCAGACGCCGACGACTTCGTGGTGCGGTGTGACATCGCGTATCCAGAGTGGCCGACAAGTTCGGTGGTGTATCAGATCTTCCCTGATCGGTTCGCCACGACGAGTCTTGAGGTGTCAACGCCTCCATGGGCTCGACGTCGTGAGTGGAACATGATGCCGCAAGGGCCCGACTGGAGCAGCGAACTTTTCGGTGGTGACCTATACGGTGCCGCTGAACATCTTGACCACGTCGCGCAACTTGGCGCCAATGTGGTGTACTTCACGCCAATGTTCACAGCGCGAAGTGCGCATCGCTATGACGCTGAGACATTTGATGAAATCGACCCGCTGCTCGGCGGTGACGCGGGTTTCGCGGCGATGTCAAAACAAGCCCACGCTTGGAACATGCGGGTGCTCGGCGACTTGACGCTCAATCATTGTGGGGTGTCGCATGCGTGGTATCAGCGCGCGGTCGGTGATGTGGTGGCGCCCGAGCGTGAGTACTTCTACTTTGAATCGACACCAGAGGGCGAAAAGCCCGCCACATGGCTCGGCGTGTCGTCGCTCATCAAGCTGAACTTCGCCAGCCAGAAGTTGCGCCAGCGCATGTATGCCGCCGACGATGCGATTGCCAAACGATGGCTCGATGCCGAGACCGGTCTTGACGGGTGGCGTATTGACGTGGCCAACATGGCCGGGCGCCGTGGGGCGCATGACGTTTCACACGAAGTTTCGAGCGAGTTCGTGGCCGCGTGTCAGCAAAAGCAACCTGACGCCTATGTCGTTGGCGAGCATTTTCCTGACCCGCGCGCCGACATGGTGCGCGGTGGTTGGCACGGCATCATGGCGTATTCGGCCTTCACGCGCCCCGTGTGGGGCTGGCTGCGCGGAGAGACATTGCCCGCGGGTTTCCCCGACAACTTCTTCGGCACACCGTTCGGCATACCGAAACGCGACGGCGTTGCGATGGTGGCGGCAATGCGAGCGTTTACGGCGGGGGTTCCCTTTGATGCAGTGTTGCGTTCGTGGTTGATTCTCGATAGCCACGACACGCCCGTTTTAATGTGCTTACCGGCAGCCGAGATCGCACGAAAGTTGGTGTCGGTTTGCAGATGACGCTGCCAGGCGTGCCGATGGTGTGGATGGGTGACGAACTGGGGATTGGCGGCACCACGTGTGGCGAAGACTCACGCCGACCGATGCCATGGGATCGCGAAACCGAGTGGGATACTGACCTGTTGGCTTGGTACCGCGAGTGCATTCGACTGCGACGCGGAAGTGATGCGCTGGCGCGCGGCTCTCTGCAATGGCTGCACGTCGGGTCAGAGGTGGTGGTGTACCTGCGTGAAACAACAACCGACCGGTTGCTCTGTTGTGCGTCGCGTGCGACACACGCAGCCGTGCAGTTGCCCGTCGATGCGCTGCAGTGCGAGCGCGTCGACACACTGCTTGGCGTCGCGCCCCAACTCGTCGACGATCGTCTGGTGTTGCCGGCTAGCGGCCCGGCATTTCACATCTGGAAACTGGTCTAAGCAAAGCAACTGACGTAAGCAGAAGGGAACCCAACCATGGCACAAGTGAAATTCGAAAATGTCGACAAGGTGTTCGACAACGGAGTCAAGGCCGTGGCGAACATGTCGCTTGACGTGCGCGATGGGGAATTCCTCGTCTTGGTTGGTCCGTCGGGCTGCGGCAAGACCACCGCGCTGCGTATGGTGGCGGGCCTCGAAGCCATCTCGAGCGGCACGGTGTCGATCGGTGACACCGTGGTCAACAACCTCACCTCAAAAGACCGCGACATCGCGATGGTGTTTCAGAACTATGCGCTCTATCCGCACTTGTCGGTGGCCGACAACATCGCCTTCGGTCTGCGACTGCGCAAAGAACCGAAGGAGAAGATCGCCAAACAGGTGGAGTGGGCTGCGACGATGCTCGACCTCGTGCCGTATCTGAATCGCCGCCCGAAAGAGCTCTCAGGTGGTCAGCGACAGCGTGTGGCGATGGGCCGAGCCATCGTGCGCGAGCCCAAGGTGTTCTTGATGGACGAGCCCCTTTCGAATCTCGATGCGAAGCTGCGCGTGCAGATGCGCGCCGAGATTGCCAATCTGCAGAAGCAACTCGGCACGACGACGATCTACGTCACCCACGACCAAGTCGAAGCGATGACGATGGGTGACCGCGTCGCAGTGATGAGCATGGGCGTGCTGCAACAGGTTGCCGAGCCCCAGGTGTTGTACGACGCGCCCGCGAACATCTTTGTCGCGGGCTTCATCGGCACCCCGCCGATGAACATGTTCGAAGCAACTGTCGAAAAAGATGGTGACTCTCTGGCGTTGAATCTGGCAGGCGCTCGGTTTGCTCTCGCCAAAGACCGCGAGTGGCGCTACCCACGCCTCTCGCAGTACGCCGAGCGAAAGATCGTGGTTGGCATTCGGGCCGAAGACGTGCACGCTGCTGAGGCGAAGCCCGGCTGGCCTTCGGTGGTCGGTCGCCTCGGGTTGATGGAGGCCCTCGGGTCGTCACAGATTGGCTACCTGAACATTGATGCGACAAAGGTGGCGGTTGCAATTCAACCCAAAGCGCCAGACGACGCGACCGCCAACGCGAAACCTGCGAAGGGTGCCCCTGCGCCGAGAGCCGAAGATCTACACACCGAGGCAGCGAGCAGTTTCGTGACGAACTTGGTGGCGATTTTCCCGCCGCGGCTGCCACTCAAGTTGGGCACAGACGTGCGCATCACCATTGACACAGCGAATATTCACTTCTTTGACGCGCAAACCGGCGAGGCCCTTCGCTAGGTGAATCGTTCTCTGCGAGTCGGTTGGTTAGTTGCGGCATCGATGCTCGTCGCCGCCTGCGCTGCGAACGAAGCCACCGACGACGCTGCCGAGAAACCGCAAGCCGCATCGACTGTCACCACGCTCGACGAGACCGCACTCATCGAATCACTCGCGGCGCCAATCGTGTATTCCGACTTTGGGTCGCGAGTCATCTACTTCGTGATGACTGATCGCTACGCCAACGGAGACCCGGCGAATGACAGCGGCTTTCTCACGGGCCCACGTTCGGTGACGGGGTTCGACCCGACCGACATTGGGTTCTTTCACGGAGGTGACCTGAAGGGCCTGACCGGTGGCTGCACCGACCCTGAACGCGGCCTGCAACGACTCGCCGACCTCGGGTTCACGGGCATCTGGATCACCCCACTCGTCGTGCAACGCACCGTGCAGGGCGACAGTGCGGCATATCACGGGTATTGGGGCGTCGACTTCACCACCGTTGATCCGCGATTCGGCACTGAAGCCGAGCTCAAGACCTTCGTTGATTGTGCGCATTCACTGGGCATGAAGGTGTATCTCGATGTGGTGGTCAATCACACCGGCGATGTGGTGCGACTCGTCGGCAGCGGGTTCGTCGAAGAACCTGCGCCACCGTATGAGGCGTTCGTGTTGGAAGCCGAGAAAGATCTCAAGAAGCCGGCATGGATGAACGACGTAGCGAACTACCACAACCGCGGTGACATCAACTGGGGTGGGTGCAGCACGGCGTGTATCGAACAAGGTGACTTCTCGGGGCTCGATGATCTCTACACCGAGAAGCCCGAGGTGGTTGACGGTCTTGCCGAGGTGTTTGGTTCATGGATCACTCGCTTCAAGTTCGACGGTTTTCGCATCGATACGGCACGTCATGTCGATAAAGACTTTTATCTGCGGTGGATTCCGCAAGTGCTCGCTGCCGCGAAGTCGGTTGGCATTGAGGATTTCGAGATCTTCGGTGAAACATGGATCACCGAACCCATCGAACAGAGCAAGTACCAACGTGTGTGGGGCTTGCCAAACCAACTTGACTTTCCACTGTTTGACGTGATTGCTCGCTATGCCGGTGGCACTCAGGGCGCCGGTGGAGTGATGTTGCGGCTCGAAGACGACGACTACTCACGCATGGCCGACGGGCGCGCGCCAACACCAGGCACCTTTATCGGCAATCACGACACGGGTCGCACCGCGATGATGATTAAAGCGCAGTCGGGTGCCGAGGGTGATGAGCTGCTGGCGCGAGTCAATCTCGGGCACAGCCTGCTGTATCTGCTGCGTGGTGCCCCCGTCATCTATTACGGCGACGAGTTCGGCATGATCGGCATTGGCGGTGACAAAGAGGCGCGGCACGATGTCTTCGCCACGCAGGTCTCGGCGTGGCAGACGCAAGAGCGGGTCGGCAGCGCACCGATTGGTCTCGGCTCGTCGTTTGAGGTGAAGGGTCATCCTGTCGGTGAGCACCTGCGCGAGTTGGCGGCGTTGCGTAAGCAATGGCCGGTGCTGTGGCGCGGCGCTACCTTGCCGCGTGACCGCAACGACGGCGCAATGGCCATCAGTCGCTTCGACATGGCTGACCAGCGCGAGTATGTGACCATCTTTAACAATTCGACCGAGTCGCGCCTGCTCGAGTTCGCAACATCCACACCTTCTGCCACCTTTACTGCGGTTTGGGGTGACGTCGCTTCGACGAATTCTGACGCCGATGGTTTCGTGAGTGTCGAGGTTCCGCCACTGTCGGCGGCCATTCTGCGGGCTGAGGCAAAATTCCCACTCGTCAAACAGCCACCAGTGGTTTTTGCTGCGCCGGACGACTTCAGCGAATTGTGGTTGCTCTCGGCAGAAACTAGCGAGAGCCCACAAGAGGTGTCGTTTCTCATCGACGACGGCACCGGTTGGCGACGCGTGGCAGTAGACGATTCGTACCCGTACCGTGCATTCGTCGACCCAGATGCACTGCCTGCAGGCTCAACATCACGTATCGTCGCAGTGTCGCGTTTTGCCGACGGAACCCTGATGCGTAGCGACATCGCCGAGTTCACCAACACGAAGTAACGAGCACGAGCCCCAACATGAACAACATCAAGTCGAACGCGCATCTCAAGGGTGACGACTGGTGGCGCCGCGCAGTCGTGTATCAGATTTATCCGAAGTCATTTGCCGACGGCAACGGTGACGGCATCGGAGACTTGTCGGGTGCGCGAGCACGCCTCGATTATCTGCGCGCACTCGGTCGATGCCGTGTGGTTCAGCCCGTTTTTCCCGAGTCCGCAGTGCGACGGGGGATACGACGTCTCTGACTATCGCGACATTGACCCGATGTTCGGCACCTTGGCTGACGCCGAGTCGTTCATTCGCGAAGCCCACGCGCGTGGCATTCGGGTGATTCTCGACATCGTGCCCAACCACTCGAGCAGCAAACACCGGTTCTTCATTGAAGCGCTCGGCACGCTGCCCGGCTCGCCAGCCTGGGCGCGGTATCACTGCGTGCGCGGTCGTGGTGCCAATGGTGAGCTACCGCCGAACAACTGGCAGTCGATCTTCGGTGGTTTGGCATGGACACAGCTGTGGATTGCCCCTGATGGTCGCTCAACGCTGGTTGGCGATGCGAGCGCAGCAGCCGGCACGCCGAGTGGCGCCACAGCTGGATCGCCGAGCGGCTGGTGGTATCTGCATCTCTTCGATACGCATCAACCTGATGTCAACTGGGATCACCCCGACATCGTGCGTGAATTTGACGACACGCTGCGGTTCTGGTTCGATCGCGGGGTCGACGGCATTCGCATCGATGTGGCACAGGGCATGATCAAGCAACGCGGGTATCCCGACGTGCTCGACGGCACCGACTCGGCTTTGCTCGACCCGCATGCGCGACCATATTTTGATCAGCCTGAAGTGCACGACATTTATCGACGTTGGCGCAAGATCGCCGATTCGTATAGCCCACCCCGAATCTTTGTTGCCGAGGCGTGGCTCGACACGCCAGAGAAGCGAGCGAGGTATCTGCGCGCCGACGAACTGCACACCGGCTTCAACTTTGATCTGCTGACCGCTGAGTGGAATGGCGACAAGTGGCGCGACATCATCGACTCATCCATGGCCGCTGATGCTCTTGTCGGAGCTCCGACCACCTGGGTGACCGAGAACCATGACGTGCGGCGCTCACCCACTCGATATGGCGGTCGCGTCGTGCACCGCGAGGTTGCGTCGCCCGAGCACCTCAAACTCGGTCGCGTGCGAGCACTCGCTGCGATGCACACGATTCTTGCTTTGCCGGGCACCACGTATCTCTTCAATGGTCAAGAACTCGGTCTTGAGGAAGTGATTGACCTCGACGATGCCGAACGCGAAGACCCGCACTTCCACCGCACGAAGGGAGAGCACCTGGGTCGTGACGGTTGCCGAGTGCCGATGCCGTGGCGCGCGTCGGGGGCGAGCCTGGGTTTTGGTCCAGACGGCGGCAAGAAACCGTGGCTCTCGCAGCCCGCAGGCTGGGCGACGCTGAGTGTCGAGTCGCAAGAGGCTGATGCCTCTTCGTCATTGCAACGTGTGCGTACGGCCATCGCACTTCGTCGGGCGCAGCCCGCGCTTCAACACGGTGACTTCGAGTGGATGCGCGAGCAGTGCGTGGGCGGTGTCGTCGCATTTCGTCGCTCGGTGTCGGGGGCGGCGAGTGTGATCTGTATCGCAAACATGGGGTCGGCACCAACTGCACCGATTGCCGGCACGCTGTTGTGTGCGTC
>RFMM01000094.1 GCA_009927665.1 Actinomycetota bacterium | reverse complement strand
CCGCCACGCGAGTCACCCCGGTCACCCCGGTCACCGCCACGACTTCGCGCCTCTGGAGCAATCGGCGTGCCTTCATGCTCAGCGAGTTCGAGTTCCCAATCGGCAAGCGGTTCACCGTCGGCACCGAGCGGCCGCTCGCTCGACCGTTGCTTCTCAGCTGGGGCCGACTTCTCTGCAGGCGCCGACTTCTCTGCGGGCGCAGCCTTCTCGTTCGATGCTGATTTTTCGTTGGATTGCGGAGCCATGGTTTCCTCCAGGATTTTGGCAATGAGATCTGCTTTGTTCGCCGCGCTGACCCCTTTCAGGCCGAGTGCTTTGGCGATTTGGATGAGGTCGTCGCGATCTTTTTCTTCGAGTTGTGCTCGACCAAGCTGCGGTGCGGCCACGTTTCCTTCTTTCAGAGCGACACGAGTGAACGGCGCCCTTCAACGATGCTTCGCGTCAGAATCGATGCTTGCGCGTCAGAGTCGAGACTGCGGGTGCATGCTCGGCGTCACCGAGCACCTTTACTCTACCGTGCCGTGGTGGCACTCGCAACGAACCGCTGCACCGCCACCAGATCGTTTGGCAGTTGTGTGGTGTGTTCGGGCCTTTCGAAGAGATCAGCCATGTGCGCGGGAAGCGAGGGCCGAACTCCTGTGGCTTGTGCGACGGCGTCGGCAAACTTGGCCGGGTGCGCAGTCGCAAGCGTCACGACGGGCTCATCCGGTGCGGCGCAGGCATCGGTAGCGACCAAACCGACGGCGGTATGCGGGTCGACCAGCACACCGTGGCGGCGGTGCACCTCGGCGATTTTTTCGAGCGTGTCGACATCAGAACACCGTTGACCTCGAAATACGGGGCGAATCCACTCACCGAAAGTTGCGGCGTCGACAGCGAGCTGTTTCGACTCGCGAAACCTCGTCATCTGCGCCGACGTCGCGGCACCATCGCGCTTGTTCATCTCAAACAGCAGACGCTCGAAATTGCTTGAGACCTGAATGTCCATGCTCGGGCTGAGGGTCGCCATGACACCGGTTGCCGACATGGTCTGAGTCTCGAAAAAGCGCGTGAGGATGTCGTTGGCGTTCGAACCAACGATGAGGTGGCCGACGTTGGCTCCGATTCGCCGGGCAATCCACCCTGAAAGCACGTTGCCGAAGTTGCCCGTGGGCACGCTGAACGAAACTGGTGCAGATTCGCTCGCATGGAGCTGCTCAATCGCAGTGAAGTAGTACACGACTTGGGCGAGCACGCGTGCCCAGTTGATTGAGTTCACGGCGGCAAGCCGATGTCGATCGCGAAATGCGCGGTCGTTGAACATTGCCTTCACGAGGTCTTGGCAGTCGTCGAATGACCCATCGATTGCCACCGTGTGCACGTTCGCTGATTGCACTGTGGTCATCTGGCGACGTTGCACTTCGCTGATGCGGCCGTGCGGGTAGAGAATCACCATCGACACGTTGGCGCAGTGCTTCACGCCATCGATGGCTGCCGAGCCAGTGTCACCACTCGTTGCACCCACCACCGTGATTCGTTCGCCACGCGCCGTCAGCACATGATCAAAGAGTCGACCCACCAGTTGCAGCGCCACATCTTTGAACGCCAGTGTCGGCCCGTGAAACAACTCGAGCAACCAGCGGTTATCGCCGAGTTCACGCAGCGGCGCTACGTGCGGGTCACGAAACGTCGCGTAGGCGTCGCGACACATGGCGGCTAGGGCATGCGAATCGATCTCGTCGCCGACGAATGGGGCGATGATCTCTGCAGCGCGCTGAGCAAACGTCGCATCGGGGTTGCCGTGCGTGACGCTCGGCCACTGCTCGGGCATGTACAGCCCGCCGTCACTCGCCAAGCCGGCCAACAGCGTGTCGTTGAACCCGAGCCGCGGTGCAGTGCCGCGGGTTGAGATGTAGTGCGACGAGCTCGTCACGAACCGATGATGCGGATAACGCCGCCCACCTTGCTCACCACGTCGAGACGCTGAAATTCATCGAGGCACGCCCGCATGTCTGCGGTGCGAGCCTCGTGGGTGAGAAACACGAGTCGTGCGTCGCTGCCGATGCCGTCTTGTTCGGCTGCGCGAATGCTCACCTTGTTGCGAGCAAAGACTCCGGTCACGGCGTGCAACACACCCGGCTTGTCGACAACCTCGAGGTGAGCATGAACTCGTTGCGCACTTCGTCA
>RFMM01000213.1 GCA_009927665.1 Actinomycetota bacterium | reverse complement strand
GCCTTACGGCGTGACGGTGAGACCCATGCTGCGGGCCGTGCCTCGCACTTGTTGCTTGGCCGCCTCAAGATCGTTGGCGTTCAGGTCAGGCATTTTGCGCTTGGCGACTTCTTCGATGTCTTTTTCGGTGACTGACCCCGCAATTTCTTTGCCGGGGTTTGAAGCAGCCTTCTCGATCTTCGCCTTCTCGCGCAAGAGCACCGGGGTTGGCGGGGTCTTGAGTTTGAACTCGAACGAACGGTCGTCAAAAATCGTGATTTCAACCGGGATTACGGTGCCAACTTGGCTTTCGGTGGCGGCGTTGTACTGCTTCACGAACTCCATGATCTGAATGCCATGTGGTCCGAGCGCGGTACCTACCGGTGGTGCCGGAGTCGCCTTGCCTGCCGGAATCTGAATCTTGACGATTGCCGAGACTTCTTTCTTGGCCATGGTTGTGGTGTCCTTCCTCGTTGCGTTCTGGTGTGTTGGTGGTGAGAAGTTGTTGGTCGGTGGTGAGAGCTTGTCGGTCGGTCGTTACAGCTTGGCCACTTGACCGAAATCCATCTCGACCAAGGTGTCGCGACCGAAAATGTTGACGAGCACCTTCAGTTTCATGTGGTCGGCATTGATCTCGGCAATTTGACCCTGGAAGTCGGCGAATGGGCCTTCTTTCACGCGCACTGCCTCGCCAACGTCGTAATCGAGCTTCGGAGCTTTGCGCTTCGGTGCAACCTCGCCCTCGTCTTTCGGCGCAAGGAACTGCTGCACTTCACGCTTCGACAATGGCGTCGGACGCTGGCCGCGCTGATTTTGACCGACGAACCCCGTGATGCCCGGCGTCTGGCGAATGCACAACCACGAATCGTCGTCCAGCTCGCAGCGCACGAGGATGTAGCCGGGGAACATCTTCTTCTGCACGGTCTGCTTGCGACCGTTCTTGAATTCAACGACGTCTTCCATCGGAATCACGATCTCATACACCTTGTGCTCGAGGTGCATCGACTGCACGCGCGCCTGCATCGCTTGCACGGCCTTCTTTTCGTAACTCGACTGGCTGTGCACGACGTACCACTTGCCGGGGCGCAGCCACGGACGGTCAATGAATTCTTCTTCGCCTTCCTCTGTCGTGAGGTCAAACTCGGAATCAGCGGTTGGTTCGGTGATGGTGTTGTCGGTGTTCATGAGATCAGTCCTTGTACAGCCAGCCAGAGAAAATGCCGAAGACCGCGTCGAGACCACCCACGTAGGCGGTGACGATCACGACGGCGGCAAGCACGATGAGTGAGTAGCGACGAACCTCTGGCAACTTCGGCCACGAGACCTTGCGCATTTCATCACGCACTTCGCGGATGTATTGGAAGACACCGACCCGCTCACGGGCTGGGTTGGCACGACAGGCTGGCGCACCGGGGCGCCCTGCTCGTTGACCGCGCCCATCTTGCGCATAGCGCGCTTCTGCTGCCTGTTGAGATCCATCGACATACGGAACTTGCAGGCTATCGGGGTGCCTTCTCGGCGCGCTCTGGTTACGCGCGAATCTTGCAGGGCAGGAGGGACTTGAACCCCCGACCGTCGGTTTTGGAGACCGATGCTCTACCAACTGAGCTACTGCCCTCTGTGCGCTGACCGCCTCAGCGACGCTGCGACAGTTACGCGTTGGGAAGGCTACC
>RFMM01000211.1 GCA_009927665.1 Actinomycetota bacterium | reverse complement strand
TCGTTCACTCCGCGCCGATTTCCTTCGCCAGCTGCTCGGCTTGATACTCGAGCGTCAGTGCATCAACCACGGGGTCGAGGTTGCCAGCGAGCACGTCTTGCAGTTGATACAGCGTGAAGCCGATGCGATGGTCGGTGATTCGATTCTCTTTGTAGTTGTAGGTGCGAATCTTCTCGCCGCGACCACCCTTGCCAACCTGGGCACGACGCTCGGCCGACATCTTTGCTTCGTGCTCTTCTTGCTTACGCTGCAGCAACCTCGTGCGCAGTACTTGCATCGCCTTGATTCGATTCTGCAACTGACTGCGCTCATCTTGCATCGCAACCACCACCCCTGTCGGCTTGTGGGTGATGCGTACCGCTGAGTCAGTCGTGTTCACACTTTGTCCTCCTGGGCCGCCCGAGCGATACACGTCGATTTCTAGATCTTTCTCGTCGATATGGATGTCAACTTCTTCTGCTTCGGGCATCACCGTAACCGTGGCTGACGACGTGTGAATTCGTCCGGCATTCTCAGTGACCGGCACCCTCTGCACGCGGTGCGGGCCACCTTCGAAGCGCATACGTCGCCAGACGGTCTCACCCTTCATCAGCACCGTCGCCTGGTTCACGCCGCCCATCGGCGAGCGGTCGTAGGCCATGACGTCGAAAGTCCAGCCATTGCGCACCGACCATGCGCGATACATCTCGAGCAACTCACCGGCAAACAGGTTGGCTTCTTCACCACCCTCGGCACCGCGAAATTCGACAATCACGTTCTTGCCATCATTCGGATCAGGTGGAATCAGCAACACCTTCAGCTGGTCTTCGAGCTGCACCAACTCGGCAGTTCCCTTCTCGAGTTCGGCTTGCAGCGACGCACGTTCGTCGGGAGACGCCGTGTCGAGCAACTCTCTCGCTGCTTCAACATCGCCGGTGGTCGCACGATATTTGCGAATGCATTCGACGAGTGGCCCCATCTGCTTGTAGCGCCGCGAAGCATCACGCAACTTGCGTTGATCACCCAACACTTCGGGGCTGGCAAGGCTGGCTTCGAGCTGCTCGAAATCCGCCACGATGGCGTCAAGTTTCGCGAGCACGGCGTAAAGGTTACGCCGACACGAACGAAGCAGGTTGCGACAACATCTCGGCAAGCCGTTGCTGAGTGGGCAGCACGTTGCGAGCATCAGCAACAATCAGCAGCCGTGCGCGCGAATTGAGTCGATCACGCGCATCGGCAGCGAACGGCACCGCATCGACCATCACGCCTGCGGTGAACACCACCACTGCTTCAGCACCGTCGGCCATGTGGGCAATCGCCACGCACGGCACCGAGTCTTTGAGGTTTGCACGCTCGACGGGCGGTTCTGCGACGTGCACAGCACGAGCAGCGATTCGACCGGGGCTGGCGACAACAGCCGCGCGCAACGCCCGCTCAGGAGCCAGTCGATTCAGCGGATGCGCTGGCGCACCATCTGCTCGATGTTGCGCAACATGACTCACCACGTCGCGCAGGTGATCGACGCTGGCATCATCGCCGTGCAACATGCGAAACGTCTCGCGATCATGCATGCCCACACCAATACGTAGTCGGGCGACGCCGTCTTCATCTACTACACGTGCGACCTCGAGTCCGTTCACTTCTCCAGCAACCACGCCGTGCTCGATCACGACATCAGCACCCGCAGAACGAATGGTGTTGCCCAGTTCGATGTGTGCGGCCGCCGGCTCGCGACGCACCGGGTGGGGCGCTGCAGTCACCGACGTGAGGCTCGAGCCCTCGATTGCGCAAACGGCGATTTCAATCGGAAAGTATGCGGCCTGTCGTGCCACCACGCCAAGTGAGTGTGCCTCGCCGACGATGATCACTCGTGCCAGCGGTGATGCATCACGCAACATCGACTGCGCCACCGTGGTCAATGCCGTGCCAAGCACCCCCGTTGCACCGGGGGTTGAAGCGCCGGCGCTGGTGGTCAGTGGTCGCGCAGATAGCCAGAGCGCATCGGCACTGCGGGATGCGACGAAACGTCCGAGGTCGACATCGGTTGCGCTTGTCGAATCGACACTGGCTGCATGCATCGCCGCACGCAACATCGCACGGCTGACGGCGCGCTCACGCGAGACCGATTCGCGAGCCGTGTCGCTCACGTCAGGCCGTTGGCTGCTTGGCGATCTCCGAGAGGAATTCGTCGTTGGTCTTGAACGACTTCAATCGATCAATCAGCAGTTCAAGGCCCGGGGCTGCATTGCCGTCAGCAGCCAAGCCGCTCAATACGCGACGCAGTTTCCACACCATCTGCAGCTGTTTACGATCGAACAGCAGTTCTTCATGTCGTGTGCTCGACGCATCGACGTCGATCGCCGGATAGATACGGCGTTCGGCGAGTCTGCGATCGAGTCGAAGTTCCATGTTGCCGGTGCCCTTGAACTCTTCGAAGATTGCTTCATCCATACGACTGTTGGTTTCCACCAGTGCCGTGGCGAGAATCGTCAAGCTTCCACCTTCTTCGATGTTGCGGGCAGCGCCGAAGAACTTCTTCGGCGGATACAACGCACCAGCATCGATACCGCCCGACATGATGCGACCGGTGGCTGGCGCGGCCAGGTTGTAGGCGCGCGATAGACGGGTGATGCCGTCGAGGATGATGACGACGTCTTCGCCCGCCTCGACCAAGCGCTTGGCTTTTTCGATTGCCAGTTCAGCGACCTGCGTGTGCTCGTCAGACGGACGATCAAACGTTGAGGCAATGACCTCGCCCTTCACGGTGCGACGCATGTCGGTGACTTCTTCGGGGCGCTCGTCGATGAGCAACACGATCAGTTTCACTTCAGGGTGGTTCTTTTCGATGCTGGTTGCAATCGTCTTCATCACCGTGGTCTTGCCGGCCTTCGGTGGCGACACGATGATGCCGCGCTGACCTTTGCCAATTGGCGAGATCAGGTCGATGATGCGAGCCGTCATGTTCAACGGGTCGGCAGGCGACGACAACACCAACTTCTCGTCGGGGAACAAAGGCGTGAGTTCTTCGAACTTCTTGCGATTGCGTGCCTTTTCAGGGCTGGCGCCATTGACGGAGTGCACTTCAAGCAACGCCGGGTTCTTCTCGTTGCGGCCCGCAGGTCGCGACATGCCGGTGATGTGGTCACCTTTGCGCAACCCGTATTGACGGGTGAAGCGCACCGAAACGTACGCATCATTGCGCGTGCCGAGATAGCCGCCGAGTCGCAGAAAGCCGTAACCCTCATCGCGCAAGTCGAGATAGCCCTCTACCTGAACAGGGTCGTTGCTGATCGGCTGGCTCTCTTCGGTCGCCTCGATCTCGTAGCGATCGTCACCCTGCGGGCCGTCGTCACGAGGGCCACCGCGCCGGCGGCCACGACGACGGCGATTGCGGTCACCGCCGCGGTCGTTGAAGTTGCGGTCGTTGAAATTGCGGTCGCGAAAACCACGGTCACCACCGCGCGAGTCGCCACGATCACCGCGATC
>RFMM01000250.1 GCA_009927665.1 Actinomycetota bacterium | reverse complement strand
GATGTCCGGGTAGAGCCGCGCCACCGCCGCTTCAATGCGCGCAGCGACCAGGGCGGCTGCGCGCGTCGACGTCACCTATCCATTGTTACGGATGCCCAGCGGGTTCTAAAACTCACCGCAGGTCGCAGACTCATCTCGAAATACGCATTCATCGCGCGAGATAGCGTCGGGCACGCAAAGAGTTCGCTGCCCTCGTAGCTCAGCGGATAGAGCACTGGCCTCCGGCGCCAGTGGTCGCAGGTTCAATTCCTGCCGGGGGCGCCAGCCGCATCACGGCGCTCGGCGCCAGCCAGCCGAGCAGGTGTGCCCCTACGGGCAGGCGGCCACGGCCTCGCAGATGGCGGCGAACCCTGCGTCGGCGTCAATGCGTTCGAGCACGGTGGCGGTGGCGGCTGGTCGTTGTACGAGTTGCCGGTCGTCAATCACCGTCATGCCTCGTGTGTGATTGCCGTTGACGTCGACCGCTACGAACTTCTGCGACGACTCAAACAGATGCGCATGCGTCAGCGCCAGCACTGAACACACGTCGTGCATCGCCGGGCCAACGAAACCCACATGGCGATCGACGTAGCTCTTGCTGAAGAATCGCAACAGCCCCGCGAGCAATGACCCAACACGCGGGTGCGATGCTTCAACCGCCGCGATTCGCGTTGGCGATGCCTGAAACTCGTGCGTCAGATGCAGCCCCGCCATCGTGATCGGTGCACCGCACGAGAAGACGGTGGCGGCTGCCTCGGGGTCGAGCCAGATGTTGAACTCGGCGGTCGGTGTGCGATTGCCGAGTCGTCCGCCACCCATCAACGAAATGCCCGCGATGCGCTTGGCCAGGTCGGGTGCACGGGTGAGCGCAAGCGCAATGTTGGTGAGCGGCCCCGTTGGTACTAGCCACACGTCACTGTTGGCACGCACCGTGTCGATGATGAAGTCGATGGCACGAGTCGAGTCGGCGGGTCGAGATGGCTCGGGCAACACGGCACCGTCCATGCCGCTCTTGCCGTGCACATAGTCGGCAAATACCGGAGGCTGCACGAGTGGCTTGTTGGCACCCGAATGCAGCGCCGCGCGCGAACCGCACAAGTCGAGAATGATGCGAGCGTTGCGCGTGGTCAACTCGAGTGGCGCGTTGCCTGCAACGGTGGTAACACCGAGTAGGTCTGCAAACTTCGCAGCCACGATCAATGCGAATGCGTCATCGTGACCCGGGTCGCAGTCAAGAATCATGCGTGGTCGTTGCGACATTGGGCACGAGCCTAAACGACCCGCGGTTCGGTAGCGTCGGTGCTGTGACGCAGAGCAACAACGAGTCGCGTCTTCTGCCTGTCGCCTTGGCAATGGTCTTGCTTGCGGCTGCGCTCGCCTGGGGTCTGCACACCGTGGGCGATGGCATCGCCCGACGCGGTGGTGACACGGTCAGCGTGCGCGGCCAGGCGATTCGAAACGTCAAGGCCGATCGCGCGGTGTGGAAGCTCTCTGTCTCGCAGACAGCCGACACCGCAGCCGCAGCAATCTCGGGCGTGAGTGATGGGGTCAACATCGTGCTCGCCTTCTTGAAGAAGAACTCGGTCGCCGATGACGCCGTCACGATTGGTGGAGTCTCGAGCTACTCGAACAAGGAGTACATCGACGGCAACGCGACGGGGCGCATTCTGTCGTATGAGGCGAGTCGCGAAGTGATCATTCGGCTGAATGATGTCGACAAGGTTGCGGCGTTGGCTGCCGACTTTGGTGAAGTACTGGCACGCGGCGTAAACGTCTTCACAGGCGGACCCGAGTACTACCTCGAATCACTCACAGAACTTCGCCCTGAACTACTCGCTGAAGCGATGGCCGATGCCAAGGTGCGCGCCACCACACTGCTCGCCGCCGTTGATTCTGAGGTCGGCGAGGTGCGTTCAGTGTCAAGCGGTCCGTTTCAAGTCACTGCCCGAGACTCGACCGATGTCGAAAGCGGCGGCTATTACGACACGGCCAGCATCGAAAAAACGGTGATTGCAACCGTGAACGTCGACTTCACGACGAAGTAAGCGCACAGCTGCAGCCGTGCGCTGCGATTACGGCTGGGCGAACCACGCCGTCGTATCGGGCGGCACAACGCCACCAGTGACGTCACCTGACCACGGGGCTTCCGCTACCCTCGGCACATGTCGTCTCTGCACAGTTCTGTCCTCGTCGATGCCGTGTTCCCTCAGCGACCGCTGATCGGATCACTGCTACCTCGCCCCCTGTGGCTCCGCGAGGTAGCGCTCATCGGCACGTTCGCCCTGTTGACAGCCGCCGCCGCCAAGATACGTATTCCGCTCGGGTTCACCCCAGTACCAGTGACCGGTCAAACCTTGGCCGTCCTACTCGCCGGGGCCACCTTGGGAGCCAAGCGGGGTGCGGCGAGTCAGTTGTTCTACTGGTTGCTCGGCATGACCGGTCTCCCCTTTTACGCAGCCGGATCTGGCGGCTGAACTGCGGCGACTGGAGCCACAATGGGCTATTTTGTCGGATTCATTGCTGCGGCCGCGGTAGTTGGTCGGCTCGCTGAGTATCGACAAGATCGTGAGATTCTCACGTCTCTGTCGGCCATGGCACTTGGCTCGATTGCTATCTATATCTGCGGGGCCTCGTGGCTAGCCGTCTACCTCGAAATCCCTATCGCGACTGGCGAACAGAATGCCATCGCCCTAGGTGTCGCGCCGTTCTTGCTCGGCGACATCGTCAAGATGTGCCTTGCCGGTATGGCCACGTCGACGGCGTGGCGCGCAATCGATTGGTTCCGCACGGAGTAGTTCGGCGG
>RFMM01000126.1 GCA_009927665.1 Actinomycetota bacterium | reverse complement strand
GACGTTCGCTCAGCCGAAGTAGGTGCGAAACACCAGCTCGGCCACGCAACTGGGCTTGGCGGCTCCTTCAATCTCGAAGGTTGCCTCAAGCGTCATCTGAACTCCACCCGCGACATCTTCTGCGGCGAGCAGTTTTGCGCCAACGCGAAGACGTGAACCGACGGGAACGGGCGATGGAAACCGAACCTTGTTCGTGCCGTAGTTGACACCCATGACAGCACCTTCGACACCGTAGACCTGCGGCAAGAGCGATGGCCCGAGCGACAACGTCAGATAGCCGTGCGCAATTGGCGCGCCGAAGGGGCCCTTCTTCGCCTTTTCGACGTCAACGTGAATCCATTGATGATCACCGGTCGCATCTGCAAACGTGTTGACCATCTCTTGGGTAACGGTGAGATAGTCGCTGTAGCCGAGGTGTTGACCGACGTGAGCCTTGATGCCTTCGGCACCCTTCATAATCGTTTTTGCCATGCTCTAGTGATACCAGATTCGCTGGTGCTCGCGGCTCTGGTTATGCAGAAGCAACGCCAACACCGCCACGTCGAAAGCGAAGGAAATGAGGCTCGAGCCGATGATGCGAAGCCGCCACGAAGCTCCGATTTGGCTGTAGGCGACGAAGTTCAACACCATGGGTGCGGCAGCCGCAGCCACCGACAGTTGCCATCCGACGCGTCGTTCGTTGGCCATCAGAAAGGGCCCCGCTACATGGGCGGCTACCACAATCAGACCACACGAACCCAAAGGTGTATCGATAGCGAAAGTACGAGAGCACTCCACCGCCGTCAAGCAGATCGGCGAGGGCGAAGAAGCCATTGATGTAGAGCAACCACGTCGCAATCTGCAGGGTCTGGGGTTGCATGCGGTCAAACCACTTGCGAAAGTTCAACATTGCCGTTGAGTCTGTCAGATGCGACGACCAGATGCCTGTCGAGCGCCGAAGCGTCGCTCGGTAGCGTGCCAGAACGATGCGCAGCGGTTTTGTCACCCTGGTCGGCCGCCCCAATGTCGGAAAATCAAGTCTCATCAACGCGGTGTGCGGTCGAAAGGTCAGCATCGTGAGCGACAAGCCGCAGACCACCCGTACGCGGGTGCGAGCCGTCGTGAATCAAACCGATGCTCAGGTGGTGTTCGTCGACACACCGGGCATTCACAAGCCCGTGAGTGCACTTGGGCGGCGCGTGAACGCCACGGCGGTCGACTCACTTTCAGAGGTTGACGTTGCGTGCCTGGTGATTGATGCGACGCAAACCTTCGGCACCGGTGACAAGTTCGTCGCCGAACGCATGGACATGAAGCGTTCGGCGGTGGTACTGAACAAGACCGATGCAACGTCGCATGCCAAGATCGCGAAACAACTTTCGGCACTCGCCGAGCTCGATGCGCTCGCGTATTTCCCGGTGTCGGCCCGCACGGGTGAAGGCGTTGCGGTGTGGATGCAGTGGTTGAGTGCGCAGATGCCCGAAGGTCCAGCACTGTTTCCGCCCGAAGTGGTGCGCGAGACCCCAGATACCCAGTGGGTGGCGGAACTTGTGCGCGAGTCGTTGCTGGCACGCACACGAGAAGAGCTGCCGTACTCGATAGCAACGCGAGTGACCGAATATGAATGGCCGCGAATTCGTTGTGAGATCGTGGTTGAGCGCGAGAGCCAAAAGGGCATGGTCATTGGCAAGGGTGGTGCGATGTTGAAGGCAGTTGGCACCGAAGTGCGTATGCAGCTCGCGCAGGGTGCGTATCTCGAATTGGCGGTAGTGGTCGACCCCGGGTGGCAGCACGACGACAGTCGGGTGCAGCGACTCGGGTATTGATCAGATCACACGTGTTACGAGTCGCGTGACGAGAGCACAGAAACGTAGTCGTCGTAGGTCACTGCGGTGCCGGGTGTGGTCAGGTCACCACCACCGCGAGGTATCGAGATCTCGACACCGTCAACCGAAAAGATCACCTGCCCGATGCCGGGGCGACGCGTGAGCGTCAAGACAATCTGCGCAATGGCGAGACGCTGATCGAGCGGCTCGAGTTCTGACAAGAACGGGGCAGTGCTCGCCACTCGGGCGATACCTCGTCGCACTTCAATCGTCGCAGTGACTCGAGTCGGCAGAGCGCTGCGCAGCCCAGTGTTCTCTACCTGACGGTCAAGACCCGCGAGCAGTGTGTCGAGCACCTGCGTGGGGGTGGCAGGGCTCACGATGAAACGTTCGGTGCGCACGACGCGATTCGCGCTGACATAAAAGAGGTCTACCTTTTCGGTAAGCACTTCGACGACGGTGGTAGTTGCTGACTCTGGCAGTGCGGGCACCGTCGTGGTCGAACTCGTCGTGGTCGTTTCAATCAATGCAGAGGGAATCTCGCTGACGTCCAGTGGCACAAAGCGTCCTTCGTCGGGAACCCCGCAACCCAGCAGCGAGACGGTGGCCACCAGACTCGTGGCGATAGGGCGAAGCCTCACGAAGCCTCCGCACGTGGGATGACGACCACGAATCGCGCGCCGCCGCTCGGTGAACCGTCGACGTAAGCGCGGCCCCCGAGTGCTCGCGCATGCTCGGCAACGATCGCCAGCCCGAGGCCGCTGCCCACGCTGTTGCGCGATGCGGTGCCGCGGGCGAAGCGTTCAAAGATGCGTTCGCGTTCGCTGACCCCGACACCAGGGCCATTGTCGTCAACGATCAGCAACACCGCACCGTCGTCGTTCGACGAAAGAAGAATCTCTGATGCGCCACCAGCGTGGTCACGAGCGTTGTCGAGCAGGTTCACCAAGATTCTTTCGACACGACGACGATCGAGCAGCACGATGTCGTCGTCGCCCAGGTCTGATACCACGAGCACATCGCCGTAGCCGTAGCGACTTGCAATGCGCTCGATGAGCGAGGTGATACCTACTTCTTCGGGCTGGTCTTGGCCGGCGCGCGCGTCGAGGCGGCTGAGTTCGAGCAGGTCTTGTACGGTGCGATCGAAGCGGCGCACTTGGGTGGCGATGATGGCGAGGGCAGTGCGATTGCGATCTGACAATTCGTCAGCCCGACCGGTGAGCACGTCGACAGCCGCACCAAGCGAAGTGATGGGTGAACGCAGCTCGTGGCTCACGTCACTGGCAAAGCGTTCTTCGCGTTGAATGCGATCTTGCACGGCTTGCACCATGCCGTTGAACGATTCGACGAGCTGCTGCAGGTCGGGGTCGCTCTCGGGTTCGAGACGCGTGTCGAGCGAGCCATCGGCGATGGTTGACGCCACATCGCTGACGCGACGCAGCGGGCGCAGCACCGTGCCGGTGAGCAAGAAGCCGAGAACTCCGGCCACCACGGTGATGCCGAGTACTGCGGCTACGAGCGTCGATCGCACGGTGCCAAGCGTGTCGGCAACATCGCTGATGGGGAACACCTCGAAGTACGTCGCATCAATTGCCGGAATCGCCACGGCCACCGCCTCATACGGGCGACCAGCGAAGTTGACCCGCAGCACGCCGCTGCGACCGTCGATGGCTCGCGAGACGAAATCGGCGGGCAGGTTGCTCTGCGTGAAACGCAAAGGTGCTTGGGCGTAGAACAGGTCTTCGCTGCCGAGGTGCAGAACTGCGAACCCACCGGTTTCGGTGCGCAGTGACGTCACCAACTCTCCGGCGCTGGTGCGTTCGCTGCCGACGACGGTGCGCACGACCTGTGCGTTGGCAATCGCCTGCGAGCGCGCCGACGAGGTCGCCTTGTCGAGCAGATACGACCGAGTCGCAGCGAAGGTAACGACGCTGAGCAACACGGCTCCGGCAAACGATGCGAGCGCGAAATAGAGCACCATGCGGCTGCGCAAACCGACACGGAACGTCGACCACTGCACTGCCACACCTCAAGCATGGCGGCTACGCGCCGCACTCTGCGCGGGTCTAGGGCGAGCGGTAGTGCAGGGTTGGCGCCGGCAGGTGTTGTGGAACCGGCGGGGCCAAGGGGGAGCATGGCGCCCGCCGGTTCTCGACAGTGCAAGCGTGGGCTAGCCAGATGACGGCAAGCCTGTCGTTGTGTGCGTTTTGTGTAACACTTCGCAGCTCTTTGGCAGACTGCTCAGCTATGGCACGACTGCTCATGGTGGAAGATGACCCGAGCATTCGTGCAGCGCTGGGTCTGGCGCTCGAAGATGAGGGCTACGAAGTGTTGCAGTCGCCGAATGGGCGAACCGGGTTGGCAATGCTGGCAGAAGAGAGTCCAGACATCGTGTTGCTTGACCTGAGACTCCCCGATATTTCAGGGTTCGACGTCTGCCGCGAGATGCGCCAGCGCAGCAGCGTGCCGATCATCATCGTGACTGCACAGACCGACACGCATGACCTCGTCGCTGGGCTTGAGGCCGGCGCCGACGACTACGTCACCAAGCCCGTCAACAGTAAAGAACTCGCCGCGCGAATTCGGGCTGCGTTGCGGCGACTCGTGCGCGAAGTCTCAGGACGGTCGCCTGACATCACCCGCTTCGGCGACATCGAGTTGCGACGCGACGCAGGCACCGTGACCAAGGCAGGAGTCGAGCTGCCGTTGACGAAGACCGAGTTGCGACTGTTGATCGAGTTTGCCGACCACCCGAACATGGTGTTGAGCCGCGATCAACTGCTCGAGCGAGTGTGGGGCTATGAGTATCTCGGCGACAGCCGGTTGGTAGATGCGCACATTCGTCGCCTGCGCGTGAAAATCGAAGACAGCCCGAACGAACCGCGATTCATCACGACGCATCGCGGGCTTGGCTATCGCTTTCACCCTGACGCCTAGCAGCGGTGGAGACGCCGCCTAGCTGCCGTGTTGATGGCGCCTAGCGGCGGCGGAAGAACGACTTCACATCGTCGAGCTGTGAAGTCTCACGAAAATGCGCCACACCTTCAAGCACGGCGTTCTTGTAGCGGCGCTTGACGAGACGCGAGTCGAGGATCGCGACGACGCCATGATCGGTAGCCGAACGGATGAGTCGACCCGCCGCCTGCGCCAAGGTGGCTGCCGCAATCGGCACGTCAATCTGCATGAATGCCTGTTGACCCAACAACTCGCGTCGAGCTTCGAGCAACGGGTCGGTGCGCATCGGAAACGGCACCTTGTCGAGAATCACCAGGCGCAGTGCATCACCCGGCACGTCGACACCTTGGAAGAAGCTTCGTGTCGCAAAAAGGCACGAGCGAATGTCGGTCTTGAACGCATCAAGCAGCGCCTTTTTGCCCATGTCGTCTTGCGACAAGACCGCGATGTCGTCGAGTGCGCCGCGCAGTTCATCTACCGCCTCGCGCATTGCTTTGCGACTAGTGAACAGCACGAGCGCTGAACCGTCGGAATACTGCACGAGTTGACGAATTCGTGCATGCAGCGCCCGATTTCGGCCGGGAGCATCGGGGTCGGGCAGGTCGTCGGCCAGGTACAACAAGGCGTTGGTCTCATAGTCGAACGGGCTTTCGACGTCGAGGCGGGTTTCGGCGTCGATGGCGAGCCCGAGTCGATCGGGCAACGACCGTGGGATGGTGGCCGAGGTGAGAATCGCCGTTTGCGACAGCCACACCGGTGCCAGAACGCGGGCCACGCTCAGCGGTGCTGAGACGAGACGCGGGTGGTCGCCGCCGGTTACAAACGCAACGCGGTTGCTGTCGGTTGACAAACTCTCGTGCAGCGCGTCAGAGAGTCGCTTGGTGGCCGACTTTGCCCGCAAGAGTTCAGGTGTCTCGTCGGCAACTGATGCCAATGCATCGGCCAGCAGCAGTGCCTGTTCTTTCATGCCCCGCAAGATGATGTCGAGATCGGTGGGCAACGGGTTCGACAGTCGCTGGTCTTTGCGGTCAGTCAGTGCCGTGTCGAGGTCGCGTCCGCTCGTGGCAAGCGCATTCGCCACCTTCTTTGATGGCAACACCTTGCGCACGGCTTCGGCGACGTTTGCAGCCGAACCACCGGCCAGCATCACCGAAGCGGTATCGCTGATGACATCTTCGAGTTCGTGCACCTCATCGAACACCACAACATCGTGTTCGGGCAGAAACTCACGTTCGGCTTCGAGGTCGAGACCGTAGAGCGAGAAGTTGACGACCACGACGTTGGCAGCTCGCGCAGCGTCGCGTGCCAACTCGGTGTAGCACGTGTCGCCGAATGCGCACTTGAGTTTTCCGGGGCAGACATCTGAACCAACGCTGACTGAGCGCCACGCCGAGTCAGAAACCGGAAACGGCACCTCTGACATCTCGCCAGAGTCGGTCTCCGCCGACCAGTTGACGAGTTTGCGCACTTCGTTGCGAACACCGCGTGAGGCGTCTTCGAGTTCGAGTTCTTCACCGCGAGTTTCGATTTCGTGTAGTCGCTGACGGCAGAGATAGTTGTTGCGCCCCTTCAGCACGGCCCACGAAAACGGGTCGGCCAGATGCCGGTCGTTGAGCACCTTCTGCAAGAGCGGCAGGTCGACCTCAGCCAGCTGGTCTTGCAACGCTTTGGTGTAGGTCGCCACAACCGTGGTGAGCCCGGAAGCGATGACAGGCACGAGGTAGCCGAGCGTCTTGCCGGTGCCCGTGCCGGCTTGCACCACGAGGCGTTCACCGGCGGCAATCGCTTCGGCCACGCGTCGGGCCATGCGAATTTGACCGGGGCGGTGTTCGGCGCGTGGCAACGATTCAGTAACGACCTGCAGCAGGGCCTCGGCACGATCGGCGGCAGAAATCATGAAACGAGGGCGAGGGCGGCGTCGAGTTCATCGGCGCCAAAATCGGGCCAGGCCGCGTCGGTGAAATACACACGTGCGTGGCGGGCTTGCCACAGGAGGAAGTTCGAGATGCGCGTCTCGCCTGAGGTGCGTACGAGCACGTCGACGGGCGGCAGGTTGGGGTCGTAGAGGTGTCGGGCGATGGCAGCGGGCGAGACGTGTGCACCATTGCTCGCAGCGTCGGCTGAGCTAGCGGTTTCGAGTGCGGCGAGTCGAGCGGCTCGC
This sequence comes from Actinomycetota bacterium, assembly GCA_009927665.1. GTDB lineage: Bacteria > Actinomycetota > Acidimicrobiia > Acidimicrobiales > Ilumatobacteraceae > F1-60-MAGs027. Next base: position 28,340 of record RFMM01000126.1, on the reverse strand, counting down.
GCGATCTCGGCTCGTGAGCCGTAGTCGAAGGCAACGGTCAGCACCATGCCGGTGTTGGTGCTGGTGTCGCGAATCGCATCTCGAATTGCCTTCTGAATCGGGGCCGGAGTGCGCGAGCCTGGCTCGTCGAATGGTCGACCGATCCAGCGCACACGCACATTGTTGGCATTCAACTCGTCAATGCGGCCAAAGAGCTTGCGGTGCAGCCCGAGAATGTGGCGCACCTCCGAAGGCGGTCGCACCCAGTTTTCGGTGCTGAAACCGAACACCGTCAGCCAGCCAACGTTGCGATGTGCCGCTTCGCGCACGACGGTGGCAAGAGCTTCTTCACCCGCGGTGTGACCCGCGGTGCGAGGCAGACCGCGACGTTTCGCCCAACGACCGTTGCCGTCCATGATGCAGGCGATGTGCGGTGCAAGGGCTGGCATAGTGGCGTTCTGAACCTACTTCGTAGTGCGAGGATGTAACGGTGACTGCAAACGGATTGTCACACGTCATGGTGTGTGGTGGATCAGTGGCCGAATGGGCGGCGATGTCATCTGACGAGTGGCGGCGGAGAATCACACTCGTTGCCACGGCGGCGCGCAATGACGGAGCCGTTTGGGTCACGCTGGTGCCGTATTCGGCGGGCACGGCCGAGGGTGCGCAAGCGATCATCGACACGTTGGTCGACGATTGTGGTGGTTCGAAGTTCGGTGCGCGAGTCGTGATGAACAGTGACCAGATGGTCAACGTGATTGTCGACCCGCACACCGACGCCGTGCAACGAATTGCTGCGGCTGCGACATCGCTGCACGGTCAGTCGATCACCGAAGATGCACTCGCTGCGGCAGTGTGCGCACCAGCCCCGTCTGAGCCCGACTTGGTTGTGGTGCTCGGCCCTACATCACAGATGCCTGCCTCGCTGGTGTGGGAGCTCGCTTATGCCGAACTGGTGTTTCTCAATGTGCCGTGGTCAGAACTTGATGCCGACGCCTTCGAGATTGCGATTGCCGACTTTGCCCGCCGCGACCGTCGATTCGGTGGGGTCGATTCCTAATGCCGTTGTATCGCGATGTTGGGGTGGTGGTGCGCACCCACAAACTCGGTGAATCAGATCGCATCATCACGATCATTACGCAAGATTCAGGCAAGGTGAAAGCGGTAGCCAAAGGAGTGCGCAAGAGCGGTTCTCGGTTTGGCTCGCGACTCGAACCGATGAGCCACGTGCAACTGCAGCTGTATCGCGGTCGAGAACTCGACATCGTCAACCAGGTTGAGTTGGTCGAAACTGCCACTGCAATTCGTGCCGACCTCGACCTCACCACCGATGCCTTGGCGATGTGCGAGATCGTTGATCAGCTCTCACACGATCGCGCACCAGCGCCGCAGCTCTATCGCATGCTCGTTGGCGCACTGCGACAACTCGAGTTGCGGCGCAACGCTTTGGTGTTGCCAGCACTGCAACTGCGCCTGCTTGAGACCGAGGGTGTCGGGCCGGTGGTCGAGCAATGCGTTGCCTGCGGCACCCGCTCAGACCTTGTGGCCTTCGATGTTCGCGCGGGCGGAGTTCAATGCCAAGCGTGTCGCCGTGGCGCCGCAGTGAGCCCTGCCGTGCTGGCCCTTTTGCAGGCGGTGCTCGGTGGTCGGGTCGCTCACGTGTTGGCCACGCCACAAGAAGATCGAGTTGCCGTTGAGCAATTCGTGCGGCTCGCTCGAGCGCTGATGGAACATCATCTCGAACGCCGCATCAAGTCGTCGTCGCTCTTCGTTGCTCAGCAGAGTGACAGAGCTATCTAGAGGTGATATTGCTCAGCAGTCACGGCATGCCTCAGTAGCCTTGACGCAATGCCGGCGAAAGATCTCGAGCAGATCGTCAACCTTGCCAAGCGTCGCGGGTTTGCGTTCCCCAGTGCCGAGATTTATGGGGGCTTCCGCTCGAGTTACGACTACGGCCCGCTCGGAGCATTGATGTTGCGCAACGTGAAAGACGCCTGGGTGCGCGCCATCGTGCAGATGCGCAATGACGTGGTGCTTATCGATGCAGCGATCTTGAACCCGCCGCAGACGTTCGAAGCGAGTGGACACCTCGCCAACTTCAGCGATCCGCTTGTCGACTGCACCGTCTGCAAGCGACGGTTTCGTGCCGATCAACTCGAGCAGCGTGACTGCCCGCAGAAGATGAAGGATTGCCAGTTCACCGAGGCGCGCGCATTCAACCTGATGTTCAAGACTCACGCCGGCCCGATCGAGGGAGCAGGCACCGAGGTGTATCTGCGGCCGGAAACTGCACAGGGCATGTTCGTGAATTTCGCGAATGTGCTCGCGACCAGTCGCAAGAAGCCTCCATTCGGCATCGCTCAGGTCGGCAAGTCGTTTCGCAACGAAATCACCCCTGGCAATTTCATCTTCCGCACGCGCGAGTTCGAGCAGATGGAACTTGAATTCTTTGTTCCACCTGCAGAAGGCCCGCAGTGGTACGACTTCTGGAAACGCGAACGTCTCGAGTGGTACGTGTCGCATGGAATTCCGCGCGAGATGCTGCGACTTCGCGAACATGCTGCCGATGAACTGTCGCACTACTCAGCGGGCACGTGCGACATCGAGTTTCTGTTTCCGTGGGGATGGGGAGAACTCGAGGGCATCGCGCAACGCACCGACTACGACCTCACGCAGCACGCCAAGCACTCAGGTCAGCGTCTCGACTATTTCGATCAGACCACCAACGAGCGATATGTGCCGTACGTTGTCGAGCCGGCGGCCGGAGTCAACCGCACGATGGCGGCCTTTTTATTGGCTGCTTACGACGAAGACATCGTCAACGATGAACCGCGCACGGTGTTGCGTCTGCACCCACGCATCGCCCCGTATCAGGTTGCAGTGTTGCCGTTGTCGAAGAAAGACACGCTCACACCGCTTGCTGAAGAGGTGTATGCGACGCTCGCGAAGCGATACATGTGTGACTATGACGAGACGCAGGCCATTGGCCGTCGATACCGTCGGCAAGATGAGATTGGCACCCCAGTGTGCGTGACGATTGATTTCGACTCGCTCACTGACCACGCCGTAACCGTGCGCGACCGCGACACCACCGTGCAAGAACGCGTGCCACTCGCATCACTCGAAGCGCATCTGGCAGCACGCTTCGGGTTTTGACCTTGACCTATCTCGACGCGATCATCGCTCATCACCGACAGCGTGCTGCTGCCGACCAACGAACATTGTCGCAAGCTCGAACTGCGGCCGAGTCGCAACGGGCTGCGGTTGATGCGTCGTCGGGTGCGCCAGGTTCGGGGCGCGGTGGTAAGGCACTGCGTGACTTCGCCGCTGCACTGCAGGGTGATTCACTCATGGTGATCGCCGAGATCAAACGTCGTTCACCTTCGCGCGGGGCGTTGAACGAGTCGCTTGATCCGCGACAGTTGGCGAAGCGCTATGCAGCCGGAGGAGCGGCGTGTTTGTCGGTGCTCACTGACGGGCCACACTTCGGGGGTAGCGCGGCAGATCTGCAGAACGCCCGGGCAGCCACCACCTTGCCGGTATTGCGCAAAGACTTCACGGTGTCGGCACTCGACGTCGTCGATGCCTTCGCCATGGGCGCCGATGCCGTGCTGTTGATTGTCGCGGCGCTGAGCGACGACGAACTAGCGACGTTCAACGCGCTTGCTCTCGAACTTGGTTTGGCGGTTCTTGTCGAAGTGCACGATGAGTCAGAACTGCGGCGTGCCCTGCGCATCGAGCCTCGACTCATCGGGGTGAATCAGCGCGATCTGCGCACCTTTGAGGTTGATCGTGAACGAGCCGTGCGCGTGGCGGGGGAGATTCCCGAGGGCGTGGTGGGTGTCGCCGAGTCGGGTATCACCGGTATGGCCGACGCTGCCCGATTGGCCGCCGCCGGCTATCGCGCGGTGCTGGTTGGTGAGCATCTCGTGACAAGCCGCGACGTGGAAGCGTCGCTAGCTGACTTGAGGCTCGCACTACCTTCGTAAGCACGATGTTGATCAAGATCTGCGGCATCACCAACGAAGAAGATGCCCTGCTGAGCGTCGCGATGGGGGCTACCGCACTCGGTTTCGTCTTCGCCCCGTCGCGTCGTCAAGTGTCGCCAGGCAAAGTTTCTGACATCGTCAAACGATTGCCGCCTGGGGTGCTGACGGTCGGGGTGTTTCGTGACAGTGACCCGAAGACGGTCTTGCGGACGGTGCGCGAAGCGGGGTTGCGCGGCGCTCAGTTGCATGGTCGTGAGAGCGTGGCACAGGTTGATGAGGTGGTTGCCGAACTCGGTTGGGTGATGAAGGCGGTCGTTGCCGGCTCGCCAGACGCACAAAGGTGCAATCGCTATCGCACCGATCTCGTGCTCTTTGATTCACCGGAACCTGGTTCGGGTGTGCCCTACGACTGGGGGCTGTTGGCGGATGTGCCCAAAGACATTCGCTGTGTCGTGTCGGGCGGTCTCACGCCCGACAACGTGGCGTTAGCGATCGAGACGGTGCGACCATTCGGCGTTGACGTGAGTTCTGGCGTCGAGCGTGAACCCGGAAAGAAAGATGCGAGCAAAGTTCGTCGTTTCGTACAGGCCGCGCTCAAGGCGTTCGACGACCTGTCATCGGTATCGTGAAGCGGTGACCGCGCTCGAAGCCCCGAGTAACACGGGTCGATTTGGCGACTTTGGCGGGCGCTACGTGCCCGAGACGCTGGTACCAGCGTGTCAAGAACTCGAAGCAGCATTCAACGACGCGTGGGCAGATGCGGCGTTTCGTGGTGAACTGCGCCGATTGTTCTCGGAGTATGCCGGTCGACCATCGATGCTCACCGAGTGCCACAACCTGAGCCGCGAACTTGGCGTGCGGCTCATTCTGAAGCGAGAAGATCTGAACCACACGGGTTCACACAAGATCAACAACGTGCTCGGCCAGGGTCTGTTGGCCAAGCGCATGGGTAAGCAACGATTTATCGCCGAGACCGGTGCGGGTCAGCATGGCGTGGCGTCGGCGACGGTGGCCGCCCTGTTGCGCATGGACTGCAAGGTGTACATGGGCGCTGTTGACGTCGAGCGGCAGGCATTGAACGTGTTTCGCATGAAGCTCTTGGGCGCCGAGGTCGAGGCCGCACAGTCGGGCAGTCGCACGCTGAAAGACGCGGTCAACGAGGCAATGCGTGACTGGGTCGCCAATGTCGAACACTCGTATTACTGCATCGGGTCAGTGATGGGTCCACACCCATACCCCTACATGGTGCGTCAGTTTCAGAGCGTTATCGGCGACGAAGCACGAGAACAAATGCAGCACCTCGTTGGGGGAGCTCCTGACGTGGTCGTCGCGTGTGTGGGTGGTGGTTCGAATGCCATCGGCATCTTCAGCGGTTTCATCGACGCACACACTCGACTCGTTGGTGTCGAGCCCGCGGGCGGGGCAGCAATCGGCAATGGAATCCCTGGCGTTGTACACGGCATGAAGAGCTTCCTCATGCAAGACGAAGAGGGCCAGGTGCGCGAGGCCCATTCGATCTCGGCGGGGCTTGATTATCCGGGTGTTGGCCCCGAGCATTCGCACCTGGCGGCGACGGGACGCGCTGAGTATCCGAACGTTACCGACGACGAAGTGGTGAGTGCTTTTCAGTTGATGGCGCGCAGCGAAGGCATCATTCCTGCACTTGAGTGTGCGCACGCACTCGCCTGGATCGTGCGTGAATCACCGGCTATGCAAGGGGCGACCGTGCTCATGAACCTGTCGGGGCGCGGCGACAAAGATGTGGCACAGATGATGAACGTGCTCGGCAACAACGGCTGATGACAACAGGTCGACTTGAGTCGCACCTGCGCGCACAACGCGCCGCAGGTCGCAAACTGCTGGTGCCCTACATCACCGGATACATGGACGATTGGGAAGAAGCAGTGATGGCCTGCGTCGCCAACGGTGCTGATGCAGTGGAGATTGGTCTGCCGTTCTCTGACCCGGTGATGGACGGCCCCGTCATTCAGCGTGCCTCAACGCGAGCGCTGCAGCGCGGGGCGACACCGGCGAAGATTCTCGACGGTGTGCGGCGGCTGCAGGTCTCGGTGCCACTCGTCGCGATGTGTTATTACAACACCGTGTTTCGTGCGGGTCACGAACGATTCGCCCACAATGTTGCTGAGGCAGGTATCGCGGGTGTGATCGTGCCTGATCTGCCGCTCGAAGAGGCAGTCGATTGGTGTGCAGCAGCCGATTCGGCTGGTGTGGAAACCATCATGCTCGCGGCTCCGACGGCATCTGATGATCGCTTGGCGCGCATCGTGCATCGCGCGCGCGGGTTCGTGTATGCGGTGGGTCTGCTCGGTATCACCGGCGAACGAGCCACCCTCGCCTCGACTGCGGTGGCGATAGCCGGTCGCGTCAAGCGCCAGACCGATCTGCCGACGCTGGTCGGTGTCGGCGTCTCGAACGCCGAGCAGGCGTGCGAGGCCAGTCGTGTTGCTGATGGTGTGATTCAAGGTGCGGCCGTCGTGCGTCGCCTGTTAGACGAAGGAGTCGAGTCGGTCGCACAGTTCGTGGCCGAGGTGCGTGGCGCCCTCGACGCCGAGTTCTTTCGTCGCCATGCGAGTGCGGGCGAGCACCTTGGCAGTCGAGCAGGTGCGGCGAGTAACTTGGCGACATGCTGAAAGTTGGAGACAAAGCCCCCGCAATCACCCTGCTCGATCAACATGGCAAGAAGCGCACGCTGAAAGAATTTGCGAAGCGAAAAGTGCTGGTGTACTTCTATCCGAAGGCAGACACGCCGGGTTGCACGCAGCAGTCATGCCTCTTGTCGGAGATCAAAGACGACATCGGCCGCACGGCGATCATTGGCATCAGTCCCGACGAACCCAAGAAGCAACTCAAGTTTGACACGAAGTATTCGCTGGGCTTTCCACTACTCGCCGATACCGAGCACACCGTTGCCAAGGCCTACAAGGTGTGGAAGAAGAAGTCGATGTACGGGCGCGAATACATGGGCATCGAGCGCTCGGCATTTCTCATCGATGGCAACGGCAAGATTCTGAACGCGTGGTACAAGATCTCGCCGAAAGACACACCGAAGTTCTTGCTCGAGGCGCTGGAGAAGTGACGGCGTTTCCGACACCTGCGTCGGTGATTCCGCATCGTGCTCCGTTCTTGTTCGTTGACGTCGTTGATGAACTCGTCGTCGGTGAACGCGCCGTGGCGCGCTGGCGATTGACCGGCGACGAGTGGTTCTTCGCAGGGCACTTTCCGGGTCGGCCAACCTTGCCAGGCGTGCTGATGTGCGAGGCGATCGCGCAAGTTGGCGCATATGCGCTGCTGAGTGATTCGTCGCGGGTCGGCAAGCTGCCTTTGTTCGGTGGCCTTGACTCCGCACGCTTTCGCCGTCAGGTGGTGCCCGGTGACGAGCTGCTGCTCGAAGTCACCCTTGGGCGCATGAGTGCGCGTGCGGGCAAGGGTTCAGGTCGAGCCAGCGTTGGTGGCGAAACCGCGTGTGAGTGCGACCTGATGTTTGTGCTCGTCGACGCCTAAGCGTCGCTACGCGCGCGGTGGCGCGATGATCACCGAACCGTTGTGTCCGCCGAAGCCAAAGTTGTTGCTGATCGTGGGCCCCGGTGTCCACGGGCGTGGCGCACCGAAAACGACATCGCATTCGATGTCGTCTCCCAACATGGTGGTGTTTGCCGTGGGCGGAATCACGCCGTGCTCAAACGACAGCAGCACGGCCGCCGCTTCAAGAGCACCAGCGGCGCCGAGCGGGTGACCAGTAACGCCCTTGATTGACGTGACGGGCGGAGTCGGCTTGCCGAACACGGCAGCAACCGCTTGTGCCTCGGCTTGGTCGTTGAGTGGGGTCGAGGTGCCGTGAGCGTTCACTTGCTTGATGTCGCTCGCAGAGAGCCCGGCATCATCAAGTGCCAGTTGCATGCAGGCGATCGCGCCAACGCCGCCCGGTGACGGGGCGGTGATGTGGTGTGCATCGGCATTGCTTGCCGCGCCAAGAATTTCGCCAAGAATCGTCGCACCTCGCGCCTGCGCCAGGTCGTAGCGCTCAAGCACGAAGACGGCTGCGCCTTCGCCAAACACAAAACCATCTCGCGTTGCATCGAACGGCTTGCTCTCGCCTGATGACGACAACGCCGTCATGTTGGCGAACCCCGCTACCGCGGTGATGGTCGCTGCTGATTCGGATCCACCCGTGATAACGGCGTCGCAGCGACCCCACGCAATCTGTCGAGCGGCAGCGCCAATGGCGTGAGTCGCGGCGGCACAGGCGGTGCAGATCGTTTCGGCCGGCCCGCGCAAGCCGTAGCGCATCGAGATGGCGGCACCACAGGCGTTCGCCATCATCATCGGCACGAGAAACGGCGAGACGCGGCGCTCGCCCTTTTCGACCCGCGTTACTACCGAATCTTCGAGGGTGCGCAAACCGCCGATGCCGGTGCCGAAAATCGTGCCGATGCGGGCGTGGTCATAGGGAAGTTCGCCCGACTGGGTGAGGGCTTCGTGCGCCGCAGCGAGCGCAAATTGTTCGACGCGGTCAGCACGCCGCGCTTCTTTTGGGTTCGCGAAATACGGTTGCGGGTCCCAGTTCGCCAACTCGACGGTCTTGGCGCCGCGAATGCCAGGCCCCAGCAATCCTTGCCAGAAGGCCTGCTTGCCAACGCCGCACGGCGCGACGACGCCGTAGCCCGTGATGGCTACTCGATAACCCGCCCCCTGCATCGGGGAGCGCTACTTGGTCTTGGCGACGATGAGGTCGAAAGCCTGACCGACGGTGGTGATGCCTTCGAGGTCTTGCTCGGGCACCTCGACGCCGAACTCCGTCTCCAGTTCCATCACGAATTCGACGAGGTCGAGGCTGTCGGCTTCGAGATCTTCTTTGAAACGGGCTTCTCGCGTGACCTTTGCTGCATCCACCGAGAGAATGCTGACAGCACACTTGCTGAAACGATCGAACAGTTCTTGGCTCACCTGGGCCTCCTTGGCTGCATTGAGTCTACTTCGTTGCGTGGTTCAGTGCTTCGCTGTGTGGTTCAGTGCCCCATGCCGAGACCGCCATCGACGGGAATCACCGCACCGGTGATGTAGGCGGCGTCAGCTGAGGCGAGGAAGGTGACGACGCCGGCGATCTCGTCGGCGGTAGCGATGCGGCCAAGCGGAACCAGGTTGGCAAACGCTGCAAGCTTCTCATCGCCAAGTGCGCGGGTCATGTCGGTGTCAACCGGGCCCGGTGCGACGACGTTCACGGTGATGCTGCGACTGCCGAGTTCGCGGGCAAGCGACCGTGCAAAGCCGACGAGGCCGGCTTTCGACGCGGCGTAGTTCGCCTGGCCGGCTTGACCGAGCAGACCCACGACGCTCGAAACAAACACGATGCGCCCCGCTCGGGCACGAACCATGCCTGCCGTTGCCCGCTTGGCCACTCGAAATGCACCAGTCAGGTTGGTGTCGACCACGCTGGTGAAGTCGGCTTCTTTCATGCGCAAGAGCAGGCCGTCTTTTGTGATGCCGGCGTTTGACACCAGCACTTCGACCGCCCCGAATTCGCCTTCGATCTTGCTGAACGCTGCTTCGACCTCGTCGGCATTCGTGACATCGCACTTGACGGCGAGATGATTGCCTGACGGTGGAGTCGAGTTGTAGGTGATAGCGACCTTGTCGCCAAGTGCCGCGAATCGATCGGCTATCGCCAAACCGATACCGCGACTGGCACCAGTGACGAGCACGACGCGACTCATGGCTGCTTCCACTCAATCACCGCGCTGGCGGCAGTCATGCCAGCACCGAAACCGACCATCAACACGAGGTCGCCGTTGTGTAAGCGACCACGATCTGCGGCGTCGAATAGCGCGAGCGGTATCGAGGCTGACGACGTGTTGCCGGTCTCATGCAAGACCACCGCGGTGCGTTCAAGTGGAATACCAAGCTGACGGCAGGCCGCATCAATGATGCGCGCGTTGGCTTGATGTGGCACACACAGCGCAACGTCGTCGGTTGATACACCGGCCTTCGCGAGTGACTTCTGGGCCGAGTCAACCATGATGCGAACTGCGCGGCGGAACACCTCTTTGCCATCCATGTGGATGTAGCCGCCGACGTCGGCGTACAACAGGCGTTCGAGGGAACCGTCGGCGTCGATGTCCCAACCAAGCAGTTGTCCGCCGTTGTCAACAGCTTCGACAACGCACGCACCTGAACCATCAGCGAACAAGATTGCGGTGCCACGATCGCTCCAGTCGGTGATGCGCGACAACGTATCGGTGCCGATGACCAGCAGTCGCTTGGCTCCGATGGCAAGCAGGCCGTGCGCTACGACGTAGGCGTAAACGAAACCGGAACATGCGGCATTCAGGTCGAACGCGCCGCAGCGCAAACCGAGCGCGTCTTGCACCGATGCCGAGGTGGCAGGCACCGTGCGGTCGGGCGTGGTGGTCGAGAGCACGAGACCGTCGATGGATTCAAGCGGCAGGCCAGACATCGCCAGCGCCTTGCGTGCTGACTCAATCGACAGCGATGACGTCGTGCCACCCACATGCCGACGCTTGATGCCGGTTCGCTCGGTGATCCATTCGTCGTTGGTGTCCATCATCGCCGACAGGTCGTCATTGGTGAGCACCTTTTCGGGCAGGGCAGTGCCCCAACCTCGAATCACGCCGCCGAACGTCATGGTCAGTGGGTGCGCAACATGGTTAGTGGGTGCGCAACCACGCGACTGGTTCGCGCATCGCCAAGCGTTCGCCGCTGGCGGCGATGAAGTTCTGCAAGATGCCATCGAACGGCGATCGCACCTCAACGTCACCAACCGTGCCGATGACCGTACCTACTGCGATGCGCATGCCATCGTGGGCCGCCGCATGGGGCGTGAAGATGCCAGCAGCCGGGCTTACGACGAGTCGTTCGGCGACAAAGAGGTGCTCGCCCTCATGCACCGGCGCTTTTTCAGGGCTGACCGACGACACGAAGGTAAGCAGGTCATCAAGTTCATCGGGTGTCGAGACGCTCAGTGAACGCGAACCTTCGATCGTGCGCTTCACCATTCCCGTGAGCACGCCACCTGGTCCGAGCTCGACATAGCCCGCCACGCCGAGTCGCGACAACTCAAGCAGACAGTGCTTCCAGCGCACTGGGCTGCAAAGTTGCGCCGAGAGCAGCGACGCCCACTCGTCGCCGCGTTGATGGCTGAGGGCGTCGACATTCGAAACGATCGGCACGTCGGCGTCACGCGGCTTGGCCGCTGCGATCGCAGACCGAAGCCGATCGCGTGCGGCGGTCATGAAGGGCGTGTGGAATGCGCCTGAGACCGGCAACGTCATGACACGTTTGGCGCCGAGTTCTTTGGCGTGACCGCTGGCCTTCTCGATGCCACTCGGCGAGCCTGCAATCACCACTTGCCCTGGCGCGTTGAAGTTGGCGACCCACACCTGGTCGTCGGCGCGACGACATGCCACTTCGACCAGATCGTCGTCGAGGCCGAGCACGGCCGACATCGCACCGGGCGACTCGAGACCTGCTTGGTGCATTGCGTCACCACGCTCGAGCACGAGGCGTACACCGTCGTCATAGCCGAGTGCGCCGTTGGCGGTGAGAGCGGTGTATTCGCCCAAGCTGTGCCCGGCGCAGAAACTTGGTTCGATGCCGAGTCGTTCGACCGCATCGAGCACCATCAGGCTGCTGACGAAGGTGGTGAGTTGGGCGTTGCGGGTGTCTTTCAGCGTGTCTGCATCTGCATCAAGCAGCAGTGCACCAACGTCGCGACCGGTGATTGCCGATGCCTCGTCGACGAGTTCCCAACTGTCGTGACCGACCCACGGGCGACCCATGCCAGGTCGTTGCGAGCCTTGACCAGGAAACAAGAACGCGAGCAACCGTCAACCTCCTGCGAACGAGACTACGAGAAAGAGGTGGTGCTGTCGGCGGTAGCCTTGCGCGTGCGCAATGCCCGAGTGGCGAAATGGCAGACGCGACGGACTCAAAATCCGTTGCCTGGTAAGGGCGTGTGGGTTCGACTCCCACCTCGGGCACCACAGCAACTGCGAGCAAGAGGCGTTCGCGGCACGGTCGTAGGCTAAAAAATCCAATGGCCGTGCAGTTACCGGTGGGTATCTCTGATCGACTTCTCTCGCTTCGATTGCGTCGTTGCACCGCGACCTTGCGAGAACTGCGCGACGATTTGCAAATCACGATGGCTCAACTCGACGTCATGAACGACGACACCACCGATGCGGAATTGCGCGCCTTGGTATCAGAGACTCCGCTCGCCGACGCGCACTTGCGTGAATCAAAGGCGCACTCCACCGCACTTGGGCGTCATGTGGCACATCTTGAAGAGCGCATAGCCCAGCTCGAGCAAGAGCAGAACGACCTGCTCGACCGGTTGCATGGCAACGCCGCGTCGTAGAGTTCTGCCGTGACCAAGATCGTCATTGCTGAAGACGAGGCCATCATTCGGCTCGACCTACGTGAGCTGCTCGAAGAAGAGGGTTACCAAGTGGTGGGTGAGGCCGGTCGCGGCGACCAGGCCGTGACCCTGGCCGAGCAGCTGCGACCCGATGTTGTGATTCTCGATGTGAAGATGCCAGGCATGGACGGCATCGAAGCCGCCAAACAGATCTGCGCGCAAGGTCACAGTGCGGTCTTGATGCTGACGGCATTCAGCCAGCGTGAAATCGTCGAGCAGGCACGCGATGCGGGTGCTCTTGCCTACCTCGTGAAGCCGTTTCAAAAGAGCGACTTGGTGCCGGCTATTGAGCTGGCGTCTGCGCGCTTTGCCGAGACTCGGGCACTCGTCGCCGAGGTGGGCGAGCTGCAAGAACGACTCGAGGCGCGCAAGATTCTCGACCGTGCCAAGGGCTTGCTTGCCGATCAACACGGAATGAAGGAAGCCGAAGCATTCCACTTCATTCAGCGCAGTGCGATGAGTGCACGCAGCACGATGCGTGCTGTCGCTGAACAAATTCTGAAGGGTGACATCGTTCCGGCCTCATGAAAGTGATGGCCCTCGACGGCAACTCGCTCGTCTATCGGGCGTTCTTCGCACTGCCCGACACGATGACCACGGCAAGTGGTGAGGTCACGAACGCCGTCTTCGGTTTTTGCTCGATGTTCGCCACGCTGCTGCGTGATCACTCACCCGACGCGATCGTCGTGGTGTTCGACCGCAAAGAGAAGACGTTTCGACACGAAGCAGCCCCCGAATACAAGGCGCAGCGCGAAAAGCAGCCCGACACCTTGTATTCGCAAATCGACACGGTGAAAGAACTGCTCGCTGCGGCTGGTGTCGTCACCCTTGAGTGCGCCGGCTTTGAAGGAGACGACATCATTGCCACCATCGCCGCTGGCATCGCCGATCATGAACTGATGATCGTGACCGGCGACCGTGACGCATACCAACTCGTGAAAGATCCGGCCGTTCGCGTGCTCTACAACAAGCGGGGTGTCAGCGACTACGCCTTGTATGACGAGGCGGGCATCAAAGAGCGAACAGGGGTGACGCCAGCGCAGTATCCGGACTACGCCGCATTGCGCGGTGATCCGAGCGACAACCTCGATGGCGTGCCCGGAGTCGGCGAGAAAACTGCTGCAAAACTCATCAACCAGTACGGCTCGCTCATCTCGGTGTTCGAGCACGCAGATGAACAAACGCCGAAACTGCGAGCGTCTCTGCACGAAGCGCGTGAGCGTGTCGTGCGAAATGCCGGCCTCATGCGACTGCGGGTCGATGTTCCGGTGAAGACCGACGTGGCCGCCTGGGTGCCAACACCGAACGCGGCTGCACTGAAGGCGCTGTTTTCGAGGCTCGAGTTCTCAACGATGGGGCAGCGCTGGGCGTTTTTCGTTGAGCGATTCGGTGCAGGGGCACCCGCCGCGTCGAGCGGCACCACACCAGCGGGGGCGAGCGACACGGCCGCTGCCGCATCGAGTGACACGGCACCAGCAGCGCTCGCCATCGACCTCGTGCGGGCGGCCAACGCCACCGATGCGCTGCGCGCGCTCGGTGATGGCTCAGCGTCGCGCGGCCTCGCCGGGGTCTGGTCGGGCGATGCAGGCCGCAGCCCGCTTGTTGGGGTCGTCGTCGCATCGAACGCGTCGGTGACCGAGATCGCCGCGGCTCTGCTCACGGGCACGGTTGCCGAAGCACTTGCTACAGGCCAGCACTTCGTGGTGCACGATGGTCGCAACCTTCTTCGATCATTGCTCGGCTGCGGCATTGACATAGCCGCGTTGCGGTTCGACAGTGCGATCGCCGCATATCTGGTCGATGCTGATGCAGGGGCCTACGACGCTCGCCGTGTCGCACGACGCTGGCTCGGGCGCGACGTCGCTGAGTCGACAGGGGCATCGGCACCACCCGAGGGGCAGCTTGATTTCGACGCCGAACCCGCTGAGCTCGCCAGCCATGACGCAGCCGTTGCTGCGAGCGTGGCGGTGCTCGCCGAAGCACCTCTGCGCGCAGCACTCGCAGATGGCAAAGTTGCACAACTGTACGCCGACGCTGAACTACCGCTGGTGCGAGTGCTCGCAAAGATGGAACACCGCGGCATCGGTGTCGATCGCGCACGCCTCACAGAGATTGAGGCCGAGTTGCGCACCCGCAGTCAGGCACTCGTCACGACGTTGCACGCTGTAGCGGGGCGTGAGATCAACGTCAACTCACCGCAGCAACTCTCGAAGTTGCTGTTTGTCGAAAAACTGTTGTCGCCTGGCAAGAAGACGAAGGGCGGCAAGAAGTCTGGGCAGATGAGCACCGACGCCGCCACGCTCGAGAAACTTCGCGACGAATGGCCCGAGTTCATCACACCGTTGCTCGAGTATCGCGAGGTCGAAAAGCTTCGCTCAACGTATGCAGAAGGATTGCTGGCGACCGTTGAGCCTGACTCACGCATTCATGCTTCGTTCAACCAGACGGTGGCACGCACCGGTCGTCTGTCGAGCGATCGACCGAACCTGCACAACATTCCCGTTCGCTCTGACGCAGGTCGAGTGTTTCGCGAAGTGTTCGTCGCCGACGCGGGGCATGAGTTCTTGGTTGCCGACTACAACCAAATCGAGTTGCGTTGCATCGCCCACTTGTCGAATGACACCGGGCTGCTCGAGGCATTTCGCGCCGGAACCGACATTCATCGTGCCGTTGCGGCGAGAGTCTTTTCGGTGTCGCCTGAGGCCGTGACGGGCGAGCAACGGTCGCGGGCCAAGATGGTGTCGTACGGTCTGGCATATGGCATGGAGGCCTACGGTCTCAGTCAACGTTTGGCAATCGACGTGGGTGAAGCCAAAGAGATTCTTGATGCGTACTTTGCCGCGTTCCCACGCGTGAAGTGGTTGATGGATGAATCAATCACCGAAGCGCGAACGGCGGGCTATACGACGACCCTCTTTGGTCGTCGCCGACCAATTCCCGGTATCACCGACGGGCCACTCTTTGCGCGTAAGGCCGCCGAGCGCATGGCGATGAACGCCGGCATTCAGGGTTTGGCGGCCGACATCTTCAAGCTGGCGCTCGTCGCAGTCGACCGAGCGCTCGAAGATCGCCATTTGGCAACGCGCATTGTCTTGCAGGTGCACGACGAGATCATCCTCGAAGTGCCAAAGAACGAACGCGATGAGGTCGGCCCGCTCGTGACCGAGCGGATGATGGCGGCGGCACACCTCGCCGTGCCGCTCGTGGTCAACGCGTCGTGGGCGACGAGTTGGGCCGGAGCGAAGGTAGCCTGACGAGTCCGTCGTAAGGCGGGCTGTCCTATCCCTACTCTTCCATCCACCGAAAGTCACCGTGTCCGAAACCACTCTCGCCCCATCGTCACCGATGGGCACGTTCGATCAGAACGGCAATTACGTTCCCCGCAAAGTCACTGAACGCGACGCCTCGTTCGCCGAAGAAATCGAAAGCACCTTCCCACCAATCAAGGAAGGCCAACTCGTCAAGGGCACCGTTGCTCGCATCACCCGTGAAGAGGTGCTGTTGGAAATTGGTTGGAAAACCGAAGGCGTCATCCTCAACCGTGAGCTCACGATTCGCCAAGACGTCGACCCCAATACTGTGGTCAAACTCGGCGAGACCGTTGAAGCCTTGGTGCTGACGCTCGAAGACAAAGAAGGTCGTCTGCTGCTGTCGAAGAAGCGTGCTCAATACGAGCGTGCATGGGGTGACGTCGAGCGCATCAAGAATGAAGACGGCATCATTGAAGGCGTCGTGCTCGAAGAGGTGAAGGGCGGGCTCATCGTCGATATCGGGCTGCGCGGATTCTTGCCCGCATCACTGGTCGAGATGCGTCGCGTCAAGGAACTTACGCCCTACGTCGGTCAGAAGATTCAGGCCAAGATTCTTGAACTCGATCGCAACCGCAACAACGTGGTGTTGTCGCGTCGTGCCGTGCTCGAGGCCACCCACCGCGAGAACCGCGATGGCTTCCTCGTCAATCTCAAGGTTGGCGAAGTGCGCAAGGGTCGCGTGTCGTCCATCGTTGCGTTCGGTGTGTTCGTCGATCTCGGCGGCATGGATGGTCTCATCCACGTGTCAGAACTCTCGTGGAAGCACGTCGACAACCCTGCAGACATCGTGAAGATCGGCGATGAGGTTGAGGTGAAGGTTCTGGAAATCGACGGCGAGCGCGAACGCATCAGCCTGTCGCTCAAGGCCACGCAGCAAGACCCGTGGCAGGCATTCGCCGCTGGTCACGCCGTCAACCAACTGGTCTACGGCCGCGTCACCAAGATCGTGCCCTTCGGTGCGTTCGTGCAGGTGGGCGACGGCATCGAGGGCCTCGTACACATCTCGGAGATGTCAACGCACCACGTTGAGGCTCCTGAACAGGTGGTGACACCGGGCGAAGAGTTGTGGGTGAAGATCATTGATCTTGACCTCGCGCGTCGTCGCATCAGCCTGTCGATCAAACAAGCGGCCGAAGGCGGCGAACTCGCCCCCGAATATCGCGACCAGTTCAAAGCCGACGAACAAGGCAACTGGGTCGGCGCCGACGATGCCTCTCGCGAAGCAGCGTGGAGCGAGATGTACGGAGCCGGCGAGACACCGACCACCTGACCTGAGTCGCGCGAGGTGACCACGTGATCCTCGTTGGTTTGACAGGCGGAATCGGTTCAGGCAAGTCAACCGTTGGGGCGCAACTCGTTTCCCACGGTGCGGTGCTCATTGATGCTGATTTGATCGTGCGCGAGTTGCAACGCCCGGGTACCGAAGTGTTTGAGCGCATCGTGGCCGAATTCGGCGACGGTGTCGTTACACCCAACGGCACGCTCGACCGTGCGGCATTGGCTGCCGTGGTGTTCGGTGATGCCGAGCGACTCACAAGGCTGAATGCCATCGTGCACCCGGCGGTGCAAGCCGAGATGGCTCGCCGCATCGAAGCGCAGCGCAGCGGACGCAAGGTGGTGATTCTCGACATCCCGCTGTTGGTCGAGAATCCGCGCCGTGGCCTCAGCGCCACGTTGGTCGTTGACGTTGACCCTGGTGTCGCAGTGGCGCGGGTGGTCGCACAACGCGGCGGTGACGAGGCCGACACTCGCGCCCGGGTGGCACGACAGGCATCACGGTCGGCACGACGGCTGATTGCCGACTGGATCATCGACAATTCGGGTTCACGGCTTGACCTCGCGCACGAAGTGGCACGAGCATGGCGGTGGATGCAAACGTTGCCGCATGTGTGACGAGGCAGAACGTGTCTGACACGCGGGCCAAACACGCCTTCAAAGTGGTGTCAGAGTATTCGCCCGCCGGCGACCAGCCTCGCGCCATCGCCGAACTTGCAGCCGGCATTGAGCGGGGTGATCGCTTTCAGACGCTGCTTGGCATCACGGGTTCAGGTAAGTCGGCGACCATCGCGTGGACCATCGAGCGCGTACAGCGCCCGACCTTGATCTTGGCGCCGAACAAGAGCCTTGCGGCACAGTTGGCACAAGAGATGCGCGAGTTCTTTCCGGAAAATCGCGTGGAGTACTTCGTGTCGTATTACGACTACTACCAACCCGAGGCCTACATTCCTTCGAGCGACACGTACATCGAGAAAGATTCGTCGATCAACGACGAGATCGATCGTCTTCGCCACTCGGCGACGGCAGCGTTGTTGACTCGACGTGATGTCATCGTCGTGGCGTCGGTCAGTTGCATCTACGGCATGGGCAACCCTGAGGAATACAAGGGGCACCTACTCGAACTGCATCAGGGCGTCGACTACGACCAGCAGAGCATCTTGCGGCGGTTGGTTGACCTGCAATACGAACGCAACGACACGGCCCTGGGTCGTGGCAATTTTCGGGTGCGCGGCGACACCATCGAACTTCAACCGGCATACGAGTCGACGGTGACCCGCATTGAGATGTTCGGTGACACCGTTGATCGCATCACCGTCGTCGACCCAGTAACGGGCGAGACGTTGTCGACCCCGACCGAAGTTCTGGTGTTCCCCGCGACTCACTACGTGGCGGGTGACGATCGCATGCGCGACGCAATCGTTCGCATTGAAGCCGAACTGGCCGATCGGTTGGCTTGGTTCAACGCCAACGGCAAATTGCTCGAGGCGCAGCGATTGGGCATGCGTACGCGATATGACATCGAGATGATGCAAGAGATGGGGTACTGCAACGGCATCGAGAACTACTCGATGCACATCGACGACCGCACGTTCGGCGACCCACCATTCACCTTGCTCGACTACTTTCCTGACGACTATTTGCTCGTCATTGACGAAAGCCACGTGGCGGTGCCGCAGTTGTACGGACAGTTCGCTGGCGACCGAGCGCGCAAAGACACGCTCATTGAGCACGGGTTCCGTCTGCCAAGTGCACGTGAAAATCGGCCGCTCAAGTTCGAAGAGACGCTCGAACGAGTCAACCAGTGCGTGTTCATGTCGGCGACGCCGGCCAAGTACGAGATTCAGCACTCGACGCAAGTGGTTGAACAGATCGTGAGACCGACGGGTTTGATCGACCCCGAGGTGATCGTCAAGCCAACGAAAGGGCAGATTGACGACATCATCGTCAACGTGAATCAGCGGGTCGAGAAGGGTGACCGTGTGCTCATCACGACGCTGACCAAGAAGATGGCCGAAGATCTCACCGAGTACCTGCTCGAGCAGGGTTTGCGTGTGAGATACCTGCATTCGAACATCGACACCATCGAACGCATCGAGATCTTGCGCGCACTTCGTCTCGGTGAGTTTGACGTTCTCGTTGGCATCAACCTGCTGCGTGAAGGACTTGACCTGCCTGAGGTTTCGCTGGTCGCGATTCTCGACGCTGACAAAGAAGGGTTCTTGCGCAGCGAAACCTCGCTGATTCAGACCATTGGTCGAGCAGCTCGCAACGTTGATGGTCAAGTCATCATGTATGCAGATCAGCGCACCAAAGCAATGGAGGCTGCGATCGGTCTGACCAATGCGCGACGTGAACGGCAGATGGCCTACAACCTCGAGCACGGCATCGAACCCAAGACGATTCGCAAGGCCGTCGGTGACATCTTGTCGATCTTGCGGCCCGACGAGACCGCGCCGTATCCCGGTAAGGGCAAGCGCCAGTCGCGTGAACGCGACAAGGTGATTCGCGACCTGAAGGCGCTCGGGGCGAGCGAACTCGAGCGGTTGGTGCAAACGCTGGAGGAAGAAATGCACCAGGCTGCAGCCGACCTGCATTTTGAACAGGCAGCCAGACTGCGTGACGAAATTCGCCAACTGCGCCGTGAGGTGCGAGAAGCACGTTGAGCTGCGAGCAGCGCGGTGCAGATTAGCGTTGCACCGTGCCTGAATCGATCGTCATCAGGGGAGCGCGCGAGCACAACCTGAAGAACATCAGCCTCGAGCTGCCGCGCGACCGACTGATCGTGCTGACCGGCTTATCGGGCAGCGGCAAGAGCAGTCTCGCCTTCGACACCATCTATGCCGAGGGTCAACGTCGCTACGTCGAAAGTCTGAGCGCATACGCCCGTCAGTTCTTGGGTCAGATGGACAAGCCCGACGTCGACGTCATCGAAGGTCTGTCGCCTGCAATCTCGATCGATCAAAAGTCAGCATCACGGAATCCCCGCTCGACGGTGGGAACCATCACCGAGGTGTACGACTACCTGCGCTTGCTGTATGCGCGAATCGGCATTCAGCACTGCGTGGCCGATGGTGAGCGCCTCACCAAGCAAACGCCCGAGCAGATCGTCGACCAGGTGCTCGACCTGAAAGAGGGCGCCCGATTTCAGGTGTTGGCTCCGGTCGTGCGTGGGCGTAAGGGTGAGTACGACTCGCTACTCGGCGACCTGCTGAGCCAAGGCTTCACACGCGCTCGGGTTGATGGCGATGTCATCGAGATCGCCGACTTCATCAAGAGTGGTAAGAAACTGGCGCGCTATGAGCAGCACAGCATCGATGTGATCGTCGATCGGCTCGTGCGCAAAGACGGCATCACCAGGCGCTTGACCGACTCGATGGAGACTGCTCTGCGGCTCGCCAATGGGGTAGCCACCGTCGAGGTGATGGGCAAGAACGACACTGCCACCGAGGTGCTGAACTTCAGCCAACAATTGGTATGCCCCAAGTGCAGCACGTCATATGAAGAATTGGCGCCGCGCAACTTCTCGTTCAATACGCCCTACGGCGCGTGTGAGAAGTGTCTTGGTCTTGGCACCACTTATGAGGTTGACCAAGAGCTCGTGGTGCCCGACCCGACGCTCAGCATTACTCAAGGGGCGATTGCGCCCTGGCGCAGCGCGCACACGATGTACTTCACGCGCATGCTCGAGTCGGTCGCTGAAGAGCAAGGCATCGACACCGATCGCCCCTGGTCAAAGCTCACCGCCAAACAGCAGAAGGTCATCATGCACGGTCTCGGCGACAACGTCGTCGTCAAGTATCGCAATCGATACGGCAGAGTGCGCGAGTACAGCACCACGTTCGAAGGGGTAATTCCGTGGTTGAAGCGGCGTCACGAGACCTCTGAAAGCGACCATCAGCGCGAGCAGTTCGAAAGTTACATGCGTGAAAAGCCGTGCTCGGCGTGTGACGGTGCTCGACTGAAACCCGAATCACTCGCCGTCAAGGTGAACGACAAGACCATTGCAGATGTCTGCGATATGGCCATCGGAGAATCTGCGAAATTTCTCGCTGACCTGCGACTCAACAAGCGCGAGAAAATCATCGCTGAGCGCATCACGAAGGAAATCAACGCTCGACTCGGCTTCTTGCTTGACGTGGGCCTCGACTATCTCACGCTGTCGCGCTCAGCGAGCACATTGGCCGGTGGTGAGGCGCAACGCATTCGCCTGGCGAGTCAGATCGGCTCGGGTCTGGTCGGCACGTTGTATGTGCTCGATGAGCCGTCGATTGGTCTGCATCAGCGCGACAATCATCGCCTGATCGACACGTTGCATCGATTGCGCGATCTCGGCAACACCGTGCTCGTGGTCGAACATGATGAAGACACCATTCGTGCCAGCGACTGGATCGTAGATATCGGCCCCGGGGCGGGCGAGCACGGTGGCAATGTGGTCTACAACGGACCTGTTGCTGGCATCAACAAGGTGTCGAACTCGGTAACTGGCGCCTATCTGGCGGGCCGCCAACGCATCGCCGTGCCGACGAAGCGCCGAGCAATCGGAACCGAAGCGCTCGTGGTGCGCGGAGCGCGAGAACACAACCTGAAGAAGATCGACGTGCGCATCCCGCTTGGGTGTTTCGTGGCGGTGACCGGTGTGTCGGGCAGTGGCAAGAGCACGCTGGTGCGCGACATCCTCTTGCCGGCACTCATGCAGAAGCTCTACAAATCGAAAGAATCGCCCGGGCGTCACACCTCGGTAAGTGGCATCGACAAGCTCGACAAGGTCATTGATATGGACCAATCGCCGATCGGGCGAACACCACGTTCGAACCCAGCGACCTATACCGGAGTCTTCGACGACATTCGCAAGCTGTTTGCGAATACGCCCGATGCCAAGGTGCGCGGTTACCAGCCGGGACGCTTTTCGTTCAACGTGTCGGGCGGTCGGTGCGAGGCGTGCTCGGGCGACGGCACGATTCGTATCGAGATGCAGTTCTTGCCCGATGTGTACGTGCCGTGCGAAGTGTGCAAAGGCGCGCGATATAACCGCGACACCCTGGAGATTCGGTTCAAGGGCAAAAACATCGCCGAAGTGCTCGAGATGCCGATCACTGAGGCTCTCGAGTTCTTCGCCAATCAGCCACGCATCGCGCGCCATCTGCAGACCCTGGTCGATGTCGGTCTGGGTTACGTGCGTCTCGGACAGTCAGCGCCCACGTTGTCAGGCGGCGAAGCGCAACGCGTGAAGCTCGCCAGTGAGTTGGCGCGTCGTGGCACCGGCCACACCATCTATCTGCTTGATGAACCCACCACCGGTTTGCACTTCGAAGACGTACGCCGTCTTTTGGTCGTGCTCGCGCGACTCGTCGACCAAGGCAACACGGTGCTCGTCATCGAACACAACCTCGATGTCATCAAGACAGCCGACTGGTTGATCGATCTCGGCCCTGAAGGTGGCGAGGGTGGCGGCACCATCGTGGCCGAGGGAACTCCTGAGCAGGTCGCCAAAGTCAAGGGCAGTCATACCGGCAGATTTCTTGCCGAGGTGCTGCGCGGTCGCTGACCGATGGAGCGCCCGAATCTCGCGGTGATTCCGACCGGGCCAGGTTCGTATCAATTCGTCGACGTGCACGGCCGCATCATCTACGTTGGCAAAGCAGCCAACCTGCGCGCTCGAGTCACGTCATATTTTGCCGACCCCGGGCTCTTGCACAGTCGCACGGTGGCAATGGTGGCGGCAGCCAGCGATGTGCGCTGGATCGAAGTGAAGAGCGAAGTCGATGCGTTGATGTTGGAGTACAACCTCATCAAGCAGCACCGCCCGCGCTTCAACGTGCGTCTGCGCGACGACAAGAGTTATCCGTTCTTGGCGATCACGCTCGACGAGCCGTGGCCCCGGGCGGTCGTAATGCGCGGCCGCAAGCGAAAGGGCACGAAGTACTTCGGGCCCTTCGCGCACGCCTGGGCGATTCGCGACACGCTCGATGCGTTGCTGCGTACCTTCCCCGTTCGCACGTGTTCACCCGCAAAGTTTCGCCAGCACGAACGACTTGGTCGACCCTGCTTGTTGTTTCACATTGAAAAGTGCTCCGGACCGTGTGTCAACGAGGTAGCACCCAGCACCTATGCGAGCCACGTCGACGGATTGCAGCGATTTTTGTCGGGCGACACCGATGACGTGCGAACATCGCTCGTCGAACAAATGACTTTGGCCTCGACCAACGAACAGTTCGAAGATGCAGCCCGACTACGCGACCGAGTTGGCGCCATCGATCGAGCGCTCGAGCGGCAGCAGATGGTGGGCGAGCGCGGTGACGACTTCGACGTTGTTTCTCTTGCCGAATCAGAGCTTGAAGCAGCGGTGCACGTTTTCTACGTGCGCAAGGGTCGGGTGCTCGGCAACAACGGCTATGTCGTTGACAAATCTGAACCACTGACGACGGCGCAGCTGATGCAACGAGTGCTCGTCGATTTGTACGCCGAAGAACCGGCACTTGGCTGGCCAAAGGAAGTAATGGTGTCGAGCGAACCCGAAGAAGCGTCGGTGGTTGCCGAGATGCTGGCGGTGCGCCGCGGCAGCAAGGTCGACGTTCGGCAACCACAACGTGGTGATCGGCGTGAACTGCTACAGATGGTCACGAAGAATGCCAGCGATGCGCTCGTGCGACACCGCTTGAAGCGAGCTAGCGATCACAACGCGCGAAGCCGGGCAATCGCGGAACTGCAAGACCAACTCGGGTTGTCGCAAGCCCCGCTGCGCATCGAGTGCTATGACATGGCACACCTGCAAGGCACCGACTATGTCGGGTCGATGGTGGTGGTCGAAGACGGTCTTCCCGCCAAACGTGAATACCGCAAGTTCACCGTGCGCAATGTTTCAGGCAACGACGACTATGCCGCGATGCGAGAAGTGCTCACCCGCCGGCTGTCGGCGTACGTTCACGAACGTGACACGCCCGCCAGTGAGCGTGGCGAGAAGCCGGGGCGCTTCGCGTATCCGCCCCAACTGCTACTCGTCGATGGAGGCAAGGGGCAGCTCGGTGTTGCCGTCGACGTGCTGCATGAACTTGGGCTCGAAGACGAGATTGACGTTGCGGCATTGGCGAAGCGATTTGAAGAGGTGTACCTGCCCGACCGAACCGAACCAGTGCTCTTGCCGCGGGGCAGCGATGCGTTGTTCATGTTGCAGGTGGTTCGTGACGAAGCGCATCGCTTCGCCAACAGTTTCCACCGCGAGCGACGCGGCAAACGAATGAAGGCGAGTGAGCTAGACGGCATCGCAGGGCTCGGCCCCAAACGGCGTGAACGTTTGCTGAACGAAGTAGGTGGCATTGGTGCCCTGCGCGGTGTGACCCGCGAACGCCTGGCGGCGCTCGACTGGTTACCGGCAAGCGTGGCAGACGAAGTGCATCGCCGATTCGCGACCCCTCAGTAGCCTTCGCCTCGTGGCGGAGATTCTGCTCATCACCGGGCTGTCGGGCGCTGGGCGATCGCAGGCTGCCGATGTGCTTGAAGATCTTGGCTGGTTCGTCGTCGACAACATGCCGGTCGAGTTGGTCGACAAGTTCGTTGAACTTGCGGGGCAGAGCGTCGATTCGTCGTCGCGTCTCGCGCTCGTGATCGGTACGGCGTCGCAGCAGACCGATGCCGTGAAACTCGTGCCTCGCCTGCGCGGAGCCGGTCACGACGTGCGCATTCTGTTTCTTGAGGCGTCGACCCAGTCATTGGTGAAGCGGTACACCGAGTCACGTCGCCGTCACCCTTTGCGAACCGAAACGGGCACCGTGTCGGAAGCCATCGAACATGAACGCGACCTGCTCGAGCCCGTGCGTGAATTCGCCGACAAGGTGATTGATACCAGTGCGTTGCAGATTGCGCAGTTCAAGACGCAGATGACCGAACTGTTTTCTTTCGAAGATCTTCCCGACACGCTGCAGGTGTCGGTGATGTCGTTCGGTTTCAAACACGGCCTGCCACTCGATGTCGACACCGTGTTTGATGTGCGGTTCATTCCCAACCCGTACTACGACGAAGCGCTGCGACCCCTGAGCGGCAAAGACGATGCCGTGCGTACCTTCGTGCTCGAGCAGCCGGCCACTCGTGATTTCCTCGATCGCGTTGAAGCCTTGTTTGAGTCGTTGATTCCGGCCTATCGCAATGAAGGTAAGAGCTATCTCACGATTGCGGTGGGCTGCACGGGCGGGCGCCATCGCTCGGTGGCGATTGCCGAAGCGCTCAGTCAGCGTTTGGCGAACCGCGGTGTCGCTGCGCGCGTGGCGCACCGCGACATCGAAAAAAACTAGGCTCGCCGCCATGACAATACGAGTTGGAATCAATGGCTTCGGCCGAATCGGACGCAACTTCTGGCGCGCATCACGCACGAACTCAAGAGATATCGAGATTGTTGCGGTCAACGACCTCGGTAACAAGGCCACTATGGCGCACCTCTTGAAATACGACTCAGTGCTCGGCGTCTTGCCCGACACGATCGAAGCGACCGACGATGGCATCAGTATCAATGGCAAGACCCTCAAGGTGTTGTCAGAGCGTGACCCCAAGAACCTGCCGTGGAAAGCTCACGGTGTCGATGTCGTCATTGAATCGACCGGATTCTTCACCGACCGCGACAAGGCTGCGGCACATCTCGAAGCGGGCGCCAAAGTGGTCATCATCTCGGCACCCGCCAAAGGTGCCGACGCGACCTTTGTCTATGGCGTGAATCATCACACGTTCGATGCAAAGGCGCACAAAGTGGTCTCGAACGCGAGCTGCACCACCAACTGTTTTGTGCCGCTGGTCAAGGTGCTTGATGATGCGTTCGGCGTGGTCAACGGTCTGATGACCACTGTTCACGCCTACACCGGCGACCAGATGCTGGTCGATGGTCCCCATAGTGACCTGCGACGAGCGCGCGGCGCGGCGATCAACATCACCCCCACGTCGACTGGCGCAGCGCGAGCAACCAGCCTTGTCATGGAGTCGATGAAGGGCAAACTCGACGGCACTGCGTTGCGCGTGCCGGTACCGACTGGTTCGATTACCGACTTTGTAGCGAACCTGCAGAAGCCCGCCACGGTCGACGAGATCAACGCAGCGTTCAAGGCTGCCGCAAACGGTGCGCTGCAGGGCGTGCTCGAGTATTGCACCGCACCGATCGTGTCGAGCGACATCGTGACGAACCCGCATTCCTGCATCTTTGATGCAGATTTGACCATGAGCATGGGTTCATTGGTGAAGGTGCTCGGGTGGTACGACAACGAGTGGGGGTACTCCTGCCGTCTCGTCGATGTGACCACGCACATCGGCCGCGCTATTGCCTGACGCACCTCTCATGAAGCTGCCCGTATTGGAAGACCTCGGTGACGTGCGCGGCAAGACGGTGCTCGTGCGCACTGACTTCAACGTTCCGATGTCGGGTGCCGATGATGCTCGGGTGATCGCTGACGATTTTCGCATTCGTGCTGCACTCCCGACGATCGAGTGGTTGGTCGAACATGGCGCAAAGGTCGTCTGCGCGAGCCATCTGGGTCGACCGAAAGGTGCGCCGAGCCCGAAGTATTCACTCGCACCAGTGCGGGCGCGCCTCGCGGAACTCGCACCCGGGGTCGAGTTGCGCGAGAACCTGCGGTTTTCACCCGGTGAAGAAGGCAATGATCCTGCGTTTGTCGCCGAACTTGTGCATGGTGTTGATGCCTATGTGAACGACGCCTTCGGTGCAGCTCATCGTGCCCATGCGTCGATCGTCGGCCCGCCCAAGACCCTGCCGTCGGCGGCTGGTCGGCTGGTGCAACGCGAAGTCGAAGTAGTCGAGCGACTGCGCAACAACCCCAAACGACCGTTTGTAGCAGTGCTTGGTGGGGCGAAGGTGAGCGACAAGTTGGGTGTGATCGACGCGTTGGTGAAGATCGTTGACCGATTGCTCATCGGTGGGGGAATGTGCTTCACCTTTCTTGCCGCCAAGGGTTACCCGATTGGTGATTCGCTATGCGAACGAGACCAGACTGATCATTGTCGCGAGTTGCTCGCACGGCACAGCAACATTGTTCTGCCCGAAGACATCATCGGTCTCGATGCTGACGGCGTGTATGCAACATTTGGCGTGCGTTTGCCCGACGGCGCGAAGGGCATGGATGTCGGGCCGGGCACGGCGGCTGCATTCAGTGATGAGATCATGGAGGCTCGCA
This sequence comes from Actinomycetota bacterium, assembly GCA_009927665.1. Taxonomy (GTDB): domain Bacteria; phylum Actinomycetota; class Acidimicrobiia; order Acidimicrobiales; family Ilumatobacteraceae; genus F1-60-MAGs027. The sequence goes on along the minus strand of RFMM01000126.1, from coordinate 1,165 downwards.
CGGTGTTTTGGAACGGCCCGATGGGAGTCTTCGAAGACGCACGCTTTGCCAAGGGAACCCGTACTGTTGCTCAAGCGATGGCAGACACAAAGGCGTTCACGGTGGTCGGTGGTGGCGACTCGGCGGCGGCGCTCGCGCAGTTTGGGTTGAACGACGACGTCGATCATGTGTCGACTGGTGGAGGCGCCTCGCTTGAGTTCATCGAGTTTGGCGACCTGCCTGGTTTGCAAGCACTGCGTGGGGCCCCCAATGTCAGGTGAGCGAACGCCGATCGTCAGCGGCAACTGGAAGATGAACAACAACCACTTTGAGGCGATTCAGTGCGTGCAGAAGTTGGCATACCTCTTGCAGAAAGAAGATTTTGAGGCGGTTGAAGTAACGGTGCACCCACCGTTCACCGATCTGCGAAGCATTCAAACCCTGATTGACGCCGACCAGTTGCGCTTGAAGCTCGGCGCGCAGAACTGTCACGCAGAAGAAAAGGGCGCCTTCACCGGTGAAGTGTCGCCTGCGTTCTTGGCCAAGCTCGGTGTGCAGTACGTCATCGTCGGTCACAGTGAGCGAAGAGAACTGTTCGGTGAGACCGACGAGTTTGTTGCGCGAAAGATCGTCGCGGTGCAGAGGCTTGGCATGAACCCCATCGTCTGTGTCGGTGAGACCCTCGCTGAGCGCGAAGCGGGCGTCACGCTCGACAAGGTGCGAGGTCAAGTGCAGGTTGCACTTGCCAAGCGCACCAGCGAGCAGGTGAAGTCGTTGGTGATTGCCTACGAGCCCATCTGGGCGATCGGCACCGGGAAGAACGCAACCGCATCAGACGCCCAAGAAGTGGTGGCGGCGATTCGTGAAGAGGTCGCATCGGTGGTATCACGACCGGCAGCCCAGGCGGTGCGCATTCAATATGGCGGCAGCGTCAAGGCGGGCACGGCGGCCGAGTTCATGCGCCAACCCGATATCGATGGCCTGCTGGTGGGCGGGGCGAGCCTTGACCCGACCGAATTCGCTCGCATTGTGCAGTATCGCCGCCACGCCTATTGAGCCGATCGTCACATGGGGTGGCTAAGGTAGAGGGGTCATCATTTGTGGGGGTGACGCCCCACCTTTTCGACGGGGAGGTCGAATACATGAAGAAACACAGCAAGGCGAGTCGTCTCGCCGCGTCGCTGTT
>RFMM01000235.1 GCA_009927665.1 Actinomycetota bacterium | reverse complement strand
CGCGGTCGCTTTGATCGCATCAGCGTGCGGTGGCGATGAAGCCGCGACAGACGACACCACTGCGGTCGAGGAAGAGCCTGCTGCAGAGCCGGTTTCGTACCCGACGCTCGCAGAGTGTGCCGATGTCACCTACGACTACACCTACACACCGCCGGCCAGCGCCGGAATGACGGTCACCTACGACCTCAACCCAGACGCAGTCTGGGAAGACGGTTCGCCAATTACGGCAGCCGACTTCAAGGCCACGTGGGAGTCTGCACTGAACACGCCAGGTTCGATCGTGACGGTCGGTTACGACCAGATCACCTCGGTGGAAGCCGGATCGAGCGACAAGCAAGTCGTCGTTGAGTTCAAGAGCGTCTACGGCCCCTACAAGGGTCTGTTCGGCGGTCTCTTGAAGGCTGCTTCGGTGAAGAACACCGCAGACATCTCCACCGACTTTGCCGACATGATCAGCTTCTCGGGTCGCCCCTGGGTGATGAAGTCATGGAGCCCAAGCCAAGTGGTGTACGTTCCGAACAAGAACTACTGGGGTGACGACAAGGCCGCATCGAAGGAACTGGTTATCGTTCCGATGGCCGATGACGACACGCAAGTGGCGAGCATCAAGGCCGGCGAAGTCGACTTCGTGTACCCGCAGTTCTACGGCGGAATCGAAGAGGCGTATGCCGACCCGAACATCACCTTGAAGAAGGAGTTCGGTGGCGACTACGAGGGTCTTTACTTCCAATCGAAGTGCGGACCGTTCGCGAACCCGATCTTCCGTGAGGCGTTCTCGAAGTCAATCGACCGTGATGCATTGTTCAAGCAGATCTATGTTCCGCTCGGTGGCGAATCGCCATTGCAGTGTGGACCGATCGTTCCTGGGCCGTTCTGCAACGGCGATGAATTCTCGGGCGCCTACGACCCAGCTGCCGCTGAAGCTCTGCTGACCGACAACGGTTGGACCAAGGGCGCCGACGGTTACTGGCTTGACCCCGCAACGGGCGAAGCGCCAGATATCCGCTGGATCATCAACACGGGCAACACCCGTCGCGAGAACACCCAGGCCTACCTGATTCCGTTGCTCAACGCAGCGGGCTTCAAGGTGCGCGCAGACAACTGCGATGCGGCCTGCTACTTCCAGCAGCGTCTGCCAGCCCTTGACTACGACATGGCGATGTACATCAGCACGGCTCCGCCGGACCCGGGTTACCTGACCCCGTCGTTCACCTGCGATCAGATTCCGACCGCGGCGAACAACAACCAAGGTCAGAACTCGACCGGTTGGTGCAACGCTGAGGCGTCTGACCTGCTGCACAACGCCGACTTCGAGGCCGATGCAGCCGCTCGTGCTGAGCTCGTGAAGAGCGCGCTCAAGCTGATGGCAGCCGACAGCATCATGTTGCCGTTGTTCCAGTTCCCCAAGGCGGGTTTCTGGCGCACCGACCAAGTGGGCGGACCAGTCGATGCTGAGTTGCGCAACTACACCTCGTTCATCAACAACCACCTCTGGACCGACCTCAATGGCGACGGCAAAGTCGTCATTGGCGCCGAACAGTGGCCGGCCTGTTTGAACCCGGTAACCGAGTGCGCCAACTCGTCGTGGATGGTGTGGACGACGATCAACCAGGTCATGCCTGGTGCGTTCGCCACCACCAATGACGGCGCGTACGTCATCACCAATCTGTTGACCGGCGAACCGACGGTCACCATCAAGTAAGTCGTCGTTTACGACGCTCGCGCGGCGCGCGGGCTCTGCCTTCGGGCGGGGTCCGCGCGCCGTTCGTTTTGGAAGAGGCGTGTATGACTGAGTTTCGGCAACAACGAGCGACGAACTAGGTTGGCACTGTGTTGCGATACGTGCTGCGTCGTCTCGCGTGGGCGGTGCCGACACTTCTCTTCATCACCTTCTTGGTGTACATTGCGTTGCGCACCGGCACCGACCCGGTCGCGAGTTACAAACGGGTGAACGCACGGGCGACGCCCGCAAAGATTCAGCAATACATCGATGCCAACGGACTCGACCCGAACTATGTGCGCGGCTATTTTCGATGGCTTGGCAATTTTCTCACCTTCGATTGGCCCCGCAGCATCAAAGGCTCGCGTGAAGTGTGGCCGGCCCTCAAAGACGCTCTTGCTAACACCGTGCGACTGGGTATCGCTGCCAGCGCGGTCGGCATCGTCGTGGGCTTGATGCTCGGGGTGTTTGCCGCCTTGCGACCAGGTGGACGTCGCGACGTGGCAGTCAACACCGCGGCGTTCGTCGGCATCTCGGTGCCACCGTACGTGTCAGCCATTCTGTTTCAGTTGTTGTTCGCCGTGTATTGGAGCCGCTGGTTCGGTTCGACACTGTTTCCGACGGCCGGCGTGTATCCGCCCGGTCATACCGGCTTTGATCCGCTGCTGATGGCTAAGCACATGGTGTTGCCCACCTTCGTGGTGGCGATTCAGATCATCGCGGTGTATTCGCGATATATGCGCTCGTCGTTGCTTGACGTATTGAGCAGCGAGTACATGCGCACGGCCAGATCAAAGGGCATCAGCGAGCGAAGGGTCCTGTTCAAGCACGGCTTGCGCAACGCGTTGATTCCCGTCGTCACGATTGCGGCACTCGATGTTGGCGCAATCGTTGGTGGGCTCATCATCACCGAGAACATCTTCAGCTACCCGGGAATGGGCATGTATTTCTTGACGGCGTTTGGTGACGGCGATTTTCCGTTGCTGATGCCGTGGATGGTGCTCATCGTCTTCTCAACGTTGATGTTCAACTTGCTGGCTGACATCTCGTATGCCTGGCTCGACCCGAGGATTCGCCTTGAGTGACGACATAACGCTGCCGACGATCTCGCCACGGCGAATGGCCTACAACCGTTTCGTCAGCCACAAGGCCGCGGTGGTGAGCGTGTTCGTGCTGGGCATTCTGATCGTCTTTGTGGCGTTGTCGCCGTTCACAGCGCGATATGGCGTGAACGAAGCTGTGCAGGCACCGCCGAACTACTTCCTCACGCCACGTGCCAATGCCTGGCTTGGCACTGACGACATCGGACGCGACTTGTACAGCCGGCTGATCTACGGGGTGCGGGTGTCGCTGGTAATCGGGCTCTTTTCTGCGATCATCTCCGTCGCCCTTGGTTGCCTCATCGGTGCGGTGGCGGGTTTTCGTGGCGGTCGCTTCGACGACGTGGTGATGCGCGTGACCGACTTGTTTCTCGCCTTCCCCTTTCTTGTGACCTTGCTCGTGATGCGCAACGTGCTCGGGTCGATTGAGTGGCTGCGCCCGATTATCGGCGAGTTGTCATCAGTGCGCTTCATCATCGTGCTGTTCGCCGTATTCGGCTGGATGGGCGTGGCTCGAATCGTGCGCGGTCAGGTGCTGGCATTGAAAGAGCGGGAATTCATCGAAGCGGCACGCGCTGTCGGGGCGAGTCGGTGGTACATCGTGCGCCGCCACCTCTTGCCGAACTCGGTCGGCCCGATCATGGTGTCGCTCACGTTCTCGGTGGTCTCGGCCATCATCAGCGAGGCGACGCTGGCGTTCTTCGGTTATGGTCCACAGGCTGGTGACGGCGCCACGTCGCTCGGCATTCTGGTGGGCGCGGCCAAGAGTGCGGTCAACCCCGGCTTCTGGTGGTTGGCAGTCTTCCCTTGCCTCACGCTCGTGGTGATTGCGTTGTCGATCAACTTCATCGGTGACGCCTTACGCGACGCAACTGACCCGCGCATGCAGAAAGACTCGTGATGAGAACACCGGCGAGTTCTGCAGTGCGACAGCAGAGGTGGGCGAAATGAGCGACAAAGTGCTCGAGATCCGCGACCTGCGGGTGACGTTTACAACGCCGATGGGCCCGCTCGCAGCGGTGCGCGGAATCGACCTTGACGTTTACTCCGGTGAGATGGTGGCGGTCGTGGGCGAGTCTGGTTCTGGCAAGTCGGTGTCGTTCTTGGCAGCGATGGGCCTTTTGCCGAAGTCGGCAACGGTCGAAGGGTCGGTCATTTTGCAAGGCGAGCAGCTCGTCGGAGCAACGCCGAAGAAGATGCGTTCGGTGCGTGGTCAGTTGATGTCGATGATTTTCCAAGACCCGTTGTCGGCGTTGAACCCCGTTCACCAGATCGGTGCCCAGATCAGCGAAATGCTTCGCGCTCACCAAACCATGAGCAAGAAGGCAGCCCTCTCGCGAGCCGTCGATTTGCTCGAGATCGTCGGTATTCCACAGCCTGGCGACCGTGCGCGGCAATACCCGCATGAATTCTCGGGCGGTATGCGTCAGCGCGTAGTCATTGCAATGGCGATTGCCAACAGCCCAAAGCTGCTGATTGCCGATGAGCCCACGACGGCACTCGACGTCACCGTGCAGGCGCAGATTTTGGAAGTCATCCAGCGAGTGCAGGCTCAATTCGGCACGGCGGTAGTGCTGATTACTCACGACTTGGGGGTGGTGGCGCGAGTCTGCGAGCGAGTGAATGTGATGTACGCCGGACGTGTTGTCGAACATGCGCAGATCACGAACGTCTTCGAGCAACCGACGCACCCCTACACCCGAGGGCTCTTGGCATCGCTGCCGCAGGCGGGTGTTGATCGTTTGATGCCGATCAATGGGTTTCCGCCAAACATGTTGAAACCACCCTCGGGGTGTGCGTTTCGACCGCGATGCGAGCATGCCACCGAGGCCTGTGCGACGTCGGTGCCTGAGTTGCAACTCGTCGGCCCGTCGAAGTCGGCGTGCCTTCGTGCGAGTGAACTGATGGTCAAACCATGAGCCCACTATTGAGCGTGAAGGACCTCGTCAAAGAGTTCCATATGAAGGCGGCGCGAGGCGCACGACGACAGAAGCGCGTCGTGCAGGCCGTAAGCGGGGTGTCGTTCGACGTAGCGCGTGGCGAGACCTTGGGCGTCGTGGGAGAGTCTGGCTCGGGGAAGACGACTGTCGGCCGATGCGTTCTGCGACTGATCGAGCCGACGAGCGGTCACGTGCTGTTCAACGGTCGTGACTTGGCAACTGTCAACTTTGACGACATGCGACAGCTGCGCCGCAAGATGCAGATCGTGTTTCAAGACCCATACGCCTCGCTTGACCCGAAGATGACGGTGGGGGCGTCGATTGCCGAGCCGCTCGTCGTGCAGAATGTGCAGGGCAACCACGAAGACAAGGTGGTGAGCTTGCTTGAGCTCGTTGGGCTTTCTGCCGACCATGCCCGCAGATTTCCACATGAATTCTCGGGTGGCCAACGGCAACGAATTGGTGTGGCTAGGGCCCTGGCGCTCGACCCCGAACTGATCGTGCTCGACGAGCCTGTGTCAGCGCTCGACGTGAGCATTCAAGCAGGAGTGGTGAACCTGTTCGCCGACTTACAGCAGCGGTTGGGCATGTCGTATATCTTCATCGCCCACGATCTCTCGGTGGTGCGGCATATTGCCGATCGGGTGGCGGTGATGTATCTCGGCAAGATCATGGAAATCGGCGATGCCGAAACCGTGTATCAAAAGCCGTCGCACCCTTACACCAAGGCGTTGATGTCGGCAGTGCCAGTGCCCAACCCCCGCGTTGAACGGGGCCGCACGCGAATCACACTCGAGGGCGATGTTCCGTCACCGGTGAACCCGCCGACGGGTTGTCGATTCCGCACGCGATGCTGGAAGGCCACCGATCTCTGTGCGATGCATGAGCCGCCACTCGAGCTGCGTGCGACTGGACAGCTGTCGGCGTGCCATCATCCTGAGATCTGAA
>RFMM01000179.1 GCA_009927665.1 Actinomycetota bacterium | reverse complement strand
TGGCGGGCTGCTGCGGGCTAGAGGGGGCTGCCGTCGGCGCGGGTGTGCGCCCCGCGCTGGCTGGTGTGGCGGCGATAGACCTCAGGTCGGCGGTAGTAGTCGAGATCAAACAGGGTGTTCTGGTAGTTCTTGCACCACTCAAGGTCGCAATCAGCGACGATGACCTCGTCGCCGGCACTCACCGTTTTGGCGAGAATCTCACCCGATGGCGCGATGATCTGCGACTCGGCGAGCGAATCGACCGACTCTTCAATGCCGCCCTTGGCGACGCCAACGACGAATGTTCCATTCTGATACGCGCCAGCTTGCATGACCAAGGAGTTGTGGAATCCAGCATGACGATCTTGACTTGGGTCGGGGAGATAGTTCAGCGGCGTGTTGTAGCCGCACAGAATCAACTCAACGCCCTGCAAACCCATCTCGCGGTAGGTCTCGGGCCATCGACGGTCGTTGCAAATCATCATGCCGATTCGACCGCCAAAGGCGTTCCACACACCGAAACCCTCGTCGCTCGGCTCGAAGTAGTAGCGCTCTGCATGTTGAAACGCGCGATTTGGCTCGTTCGACGCATGACCAGGAATGTGCACTTTGCGGTACGTTGCCACGACTCGGCCATCACGTTCGACCAGCACTTGTGAATTGAATCGGTGCCCGTCGCTCGTGAGTTCGGCGAAACCAAGCGAGAAGCCGATGCTTCGCTGCTTGGCTGCATCAAAGAGCGGCTGGGTTGCAGGCGACGGCATCGTTCGTTCGTAGTAATGGTCAGTGCTGGAGATGTCGTCAACGAACCAACGGGGAAAGAAGGTGGTGAGAGCCAATTCGGGAAACACCACGAGCTGTGCACCTTGATCGGCAGCCTGGTGCAGCAGTGCGGTCAGACGTCTCACGGCTGATTCGCGGTCGTCTGAACGTTGAATCGGGCCCATCTGTGCAGCCGCTACGCGCACCACCCGTGGCGCCCCGCGCAATACACCCTTCATGTGCAACCTCGAGCTGACGTCATGCGAAGGTGGTCTCGCTAAGTTCGCGCATGGTGTCGAGCAGCACATCGGCGCCAGCGATCAGGTCAACTGCATCGGTGTGTTCGGCGACGTTGTGGCTGAGACCCTTGTGGCTCGGCACGAAGATCATCGCAGTTGGGCACATGCGGGCAATCATCTGGGCATCATGACCCGCTCCCGAGGGCATGCGCTGCACGCTGTTGCCGCGCGCGATCGCAAGGCGCTCGACCATTGCAACGACGCGTTCGTCGAAGACCACGGGCTCAAAGCGAGCCAGGCTGCGGCGGGTGATGCTCACCTGTTCGCGCTGAGCGAGCACGTCGCAATAGTCGGCAATCTCGCCCTCAGCGCGTTGCAAGATTGCTTCGTCAGTGTTGCGCACATCTAACGTGAGTACGGCGCGACTTGGCACCACGTTGGTGAGGTTCGGGTGCAAATCAATCTTGCCGACGGTGCACACTTGATGACCGCCGTAGCGTGCCGACAACTCACGCACAAAGACTGTGAGAGCCGCGGCTGCATAGGCCGGATCACGTCGCAAATGCATGGGGGTCGTGCCGGCGTGGTTGCTCTGGCCGTGAATCGTCACCTCTTGCCATGAGATACCTTGCACACCCGTGACTGCACCGATGCGCACGCCGTTGACCTCAAGCAGCGGACCCTGCTCGATGTGCAGTTCGACGAAGGCGTGCGGAGCAATGCCAGGGCAAGGTACCGAACCGAGATAGCCGATGCGTTCGAGTTCGTCGCCCAGTCGTGCGCCGTCGATGCCAATCACGTCGTGCGCCGCTTCAGTCGACATGCCGCCGGCATACACGAGTGAGCCGAGCATGTCGGGGGCGAAACGGGCTCCTTCTTCGTCGGTGAAGATGCCGACCGCGAGAGGGCGCGACGGGGTGACTCCGGCATCTTGCAAGGTTTGGATTACTTCAAGGCCGGCGAGCACCCCGTAGTTGCCGTCGTACTTGCCGCCCGTTCGCACCGTGTCGATGTGCGAACCCGTCATGACTGCGGCACCGCTACCGACCTGCCATGTGCCGATGATGTTGCCGACTGCGTCAACTGCAATTTGCAGACCGAGTTCGATCATCCATTCGCGCACGAGATTGCGACCATCACGATCTGCGTCAGTGAGCGCGAGTCGATTGCAGCCACCGCCGTCGATGGCGCCAATTTCGGCCAGCGTGGCGATGCGTTGCATGAGACGCGAGCCGTTGATCGACAGTTGCGTCTGCGTTGAGCCTGCTGAACGCACGAGTCACATCCTACGAATGGCAGTATTGAGGGGTCATGCGAACCGTAGACCGTTCTCGTCTTGGTGCGCTGATGCAGCAAGAGACACAGCGTTTCATCTCAACGCGTCCGAAATCGGCGGCTCACGCCGACACCACTGGCGCACTCGTTGGTGGCGTGCCGATGCCGTGGATGCGCCGATGGCCCGGACCGTTTCCACTCGTACTTGATGCGGCGAGTGGGGCCCGATTTACCGATATTGACGGTCACGTCTACGTCGATCTGTGTCTCGGTGATACGGGTGCGATGACAGGTCATGCACATCGTGAGGTGGGCGAAGCCGTGAGTAGGCAGTTGGCGCGCGGTGCCACCGTGATGCTGCCAACCGAAGATGCCGTGTGGGTGGCAAACGAACTCGAGCGACGATTCGGTTTGCCAAAGTGGCAGTTCGCACTGAGCGCCACCGACGCAAACCGGTTTGCATTGCGTTTCGCTCGTGCCATCACCGGCAAACCAAAGGTGTTGGTGCATGACTGGTGCTATCACGGCACCGTTGATGAAACCCTCGTCGTTGCCTTGGGCGATCGAACGGTCAGTCGTGGGGGAGCCATCGGCCCGCAGGTGAACCCCGCCCTGACGACACGAGTCGTGCAGTTCAACGATGTTGATGGTCTCGAGCGGGTGCTTGCCCACGGCGACGTGGCGTGCATGCTGATCGAACCCGCACTTACCAACATCGGCATCGTGCTGCCCGAACCCGGGTACCTGCAGGCGGTTCGTGAACTCACCCGCAAGCATGGCGTGTTGCTCATCATCGACGAAACGCACACGATTTGTGCCGGGCCCGGAGGTTGCACCAAGGAGTGGAGTCTTGAGCCCGACATGTTCGTCATCGGCAAGACGATTGGTGGGGGAATCCCGGTTGGCGCCTACGGAATGTCGGCAGACGTTGGGGCGAAGGTGGAAGAGTTGCAGTTGAGCGACGGCATCGACGTGTCAGGTGTGGGCGGCACGTTGGCAGGAAACGCGTTGTCGATGGCCGCGGTGCGAGCAACGCTCACTCATGCGCTTTTGCCAGAGCAGTTCGTGCAGACCATCGCATTGGCCAGCGCCTGGACCGACGGCGTCAAGACCGCCTATGAACGGCGAGGTCTTGCATGGAGCGTGCAGCAACTTGGTTCGCGCGCTGAATACTGGTTCTGCCCACCACCTCGCACCGGAGCCGATGCAGCAGCCGCTGTCGACCATGAGCTCGATGCATTCATGCATCTGTGGGCGATCAATCGCGGTGTTCTGCTCACCCCGTTTCACAACATGGCGCTGTTTTCCCCGTTTCATCAGCAGTCTGATGTCGATGTGCATACTCGCCAATTTGATGACGCCCTCACCGCACTCGTCGACTAACCGCTGATGTCAACGGGTCAAGTGGTGTGGTGTCTCGTGGTGTTCGCCGTTGCAGCGTTCGTGCAATCACTGGGCGGTTTCGGCTTTTCGCTGTTTGCCGTGCCCCTGATGGCACTTGCGATCTCGTTGCCCGATGCGGTTGTCGCGGGCAGCATTGCGTCGCTCGCGAACGTTGCGGTGTTGGCCTTGCGGTCGCTGGCTCACGTCGAATGGTCGGTCGTGCGACGTTTCAATGTGCCGGCGCTCTTTGGCATGCCTTTCGGGCTGTGGGTGCTCGTGCACGTCGATGAATCGACGCTCAAGGTTGGCCTTGGCGCGGTCATTCTTGTGCTCATCATCGTGTTGATGCGCGCACGAGCAAATGCGCGACCACGGCCACTCGTTGAGATGTTGGCGGGCTGGAGCTCGGGACTTTTGGCAACCTCAACTTCAACGAACGGGCCGCCGTTGGTGTTCGCAGCCCAGTTGCGCGGAATGCACCCCGAGCAGTTTCGTGCCACGTTGAGCTTCACGTTCGCACTGCAGGGTTCTGTCAGTCTCGTCGCCTTCTTCGTTGCGGGAGAAGCGTCGCGTGAAGCGGTGCTGGTGGCGCTCTGGGGCTTGCCACTGGTGGCTGGCGGACAGTGGTTGGGTGTGCGCACTCGACCGCGTGTGCAAGGCGACTACTTCACGCGGCTGGTCTACGTGTTGCTCGGTCTCAGTGCGCTATCGGTGTCGTGGTCAGGGCTCTTCGGCTAGCCCGAGCGATTACGGAGCGAACCAACCGAGCCATGCTTCTTTCGACTTCGGTTTGAACACGGCGTTGCTGGCACGCACGCGCTGCAGGGGAGCATGTGGTTCGTGCGAGTACATGTGACCAGGAAACACCACGGTGTCGTCGGGCAGCGACGCAAGCCGCTGCAGACTGTCGTACATGTCGTCAGGGTTGCTGCCGGGCAGATCGGTACGGCCGCAGCCATCCAAGAAGAGAGTGTCGCCCGAGACCAGACGACCGTCGACCAAGAAGCATTGACTGCCGGGGGTGTGACCAGGTGTGTGCACCAGCGTGATGCGCACGTCGCCAACCTCGACCACGTCGCCCGGCTCGTGTGCTGCCAGGTTCGTGCGTTCAACGCCCGTCACCTTGCTGATCCATTCCACCTCGGCGCGCTGCGCGTGAATCGGCACGGCGATGCGTTCGAGCAACCGGGCAATGCCCTCGATGCGCATGCCCATCATCGAGCCGCCGACATGGTCGGGGTGATAGTGCGTGGCGAGAACTCCTGTAAGTCGCATTCCGTCGGCGGCAATCGTGTCGATCAGTGAATCGACGTCATAGGCAGGGTCGACCAAGACACAGTCGCCGGTGTCTCGATCGCCGATGGCATAGACGAAGTTGACCATCTGTTGTGCCATCTGGTCGCTGGTGGCGAAGTCGCGACCTGACAGCAATTGGCGAAAGTAGAAGCGGTCATCAGGCACGGCTACGAACCTACCCTTGATACGTGGCAAGCAACCCGACCGTCGCGGCCGCCGAACCGACTGGCGCGGCAACCAACCCAGCCGTGTTGCGCTACGCCCTCATCGGCACAGGCATGATGGGCGTCGAGCACGTGCACGCGCTGCGCAGCTTGCCCGACACCGAGATCGTCGCGTTATGCGACCCGCACGCACCGAGCATTGCAGCGGCACAAGCAGCCATCGTCAGCAACGAGGCTGGCGCCGCAGCAAGGAACTTCGCTACCACCGCACCGCGGGTCTTCGCTGACGTGCACTCGCTGATTGCCGCTGGTGGCTTTGATGTTGCGGTGGTGGCGACACCGAACTTCACGCACAGAGAGGTCGTTGAGCCCTTGCTGCACGCTGGCGTGCATCTGCTGATCGAGAAGCCTCTCTGTATCACCGCTCAGCAGTGCCGCGAACTCATAGCCATCGAGCACACAACTGCGCGCAGTGGGCGAGTGGTGTGGACTGGCCTCGAATATCGCTATATGGCACCCACCATGCGACTGCTCGAACACGCTCGCTCTGGCGTGTTGGGTCGGTTGCGCATGTTTGCGATTCGTGAGCACCGGTTTCCGTTTCTCGTAAAGGTCGGCGACTGGAATCGCTTCAGCAGCAACACGGGCGGCACGTTGGTGGAAAAGTGCTGCCACTTCTTCGATTTGATGCGTCTCGTGCTGCGCAGCGAACCCGTGCGCGTGTTCGCATCGGGCGCGCAAGACGTAAATCACCTGCACGAGTCGTACGGTGGTCGGCGCCCCGACATTCTCGACAACGCCTTCGTCATCGTCGACTTTGCGGGCGGTGAGCGTGCTTCACTCGATCTCTGCATGTTTGCCGAAGCGACCCGCAACGAACAAGAGCTTTCGCTTGTCGGAGACCTCGGCAAAGCCGAGGCGCTTGTCACTGAGGGCATCGTGCGTGTCGGCTTGCGCAAAGACGGCTGGTTCCAAGCGCGCGACGAAGTGACACATGCCGACGATGTGCCGACAGCCGTGCGCCAGCACGGGTCACATCACGGCTCATCGTGGCGTGAGCACGTGGCGATGCAGCGGGCAATTCGCGAGGGCCGCTCTGCCGAAGTGTCACTGCACGACGGTCTCATGTCGGTCGCGATGGGCGAAGCAGCGCATCGCAGTATCGAACTTGGTCGACCGATAGCGATGTCCGAGGTGCTCGGCTAGAGCAGGTTCTCGATCAGCGTGGTGCGCAGTCGCGGGGTACGCCCTGTGCGAGCCTCGAACGAATCAATCGAGTCTGACAACTGAATCAGCGAGTTCACGCCGATGAACCGCAGCGGCTCGAGTTCCCACTCTGGTGGGTGATGCCCGACGAACGCCAATGAACGCAACGGTGAGTCTCGTTCAAGCCACTCGTCAACCACCGTGCGGGCCAGCAGGTTGGTGCAGGCCACGCCGTCACCGGTGTAGCCGCCGATGCGGGCATACCGCTCGGCACGATTGACGACAACAGAAGGAGTCCAATTGCGCGGCACACCGAGCGGGCCACCCCAGCGATGCGTAATGCGCGCGCCTGCAGCGGCCGGAAAGTGGCGCGCAATGCCGTTCACGATGCGGCGATGCGTTTCGTCGTCGATGTCGAATGACGGCTTGATGCGTGAGCCGAAGTGGTACGGCGCACCGCGACCACCGATGGCGATGCGACCATCGGCGGTGAGTTGGGCATAGATGATCATGCGTCCGCCATCGGTGAAGGTGGCACGACGCGACCACGAAATCTGCGCGAGCACGTCTTTCGACAGCGGCTCGGTGGCGACCATCAATGAATAGAGCGGCACCAAGGCGCGGCGCGTTTGGCGAAACGACGGCGAGTATCCCTCAGTGGCCTGCACAACGAACCCTGCCCGCACTGCTCCTGGTCTCTCGTTCGCCGTGTGGTGTACGACCCCGGCAGCAATCTCAGATACTGGAGACGACTCCCACAACTGCACGCCCCGTCGACGTAATACGCGTGCCAACCCGAGCACCATCTGAAATGGGTTCACCGTGGCACAGTGTGGGGTGTAGACCGCACCGTAGGTGTCGGCGAGATTCACTTCAGCGCGCGTCTCATCGGCACTCAGCCAGCGAAGGTCGGCTTCGTTGATGCCGATTGCACGTTGCGTGGCGAGATCATCTTGCAATCGGGTGCGTTGCAGGGGAATCGTGGCAGAGGTGATCGAACCGCCACGATGCCAGTCGCATTCGATTCGTTCTCTCGAGAGCACCGCTTCGATTTCGCCCAGCGTGGCAAAACTTGCCGCATAGGCATCGAGTGCGGCGTCACGCCCAAACATTTCGGCGAGTTCGCTCGGCGAGAGTGCAAACATGCCGCTGCACCAGCCACCGTTGCGACCACTCGCGCCAAAACCGACGCGTTGCGACTCGAGCACGGCGATCGACCAGTCGGGGCGCGCGAGTGAAAAGTAGTAGGCAGTCCACAACCCGCTGAAGCCGCCTCCGACGATGGCGACATCAACCTCGCCACTGCTCGGGGCAGTGGTGACGGGCCAGTCACGCGCGTCGACGTCGTGCCATACCGGGCGTTGCGCAGCCCCCGCAAGTGCGGCCTGCACGATCGACTCGTCTGCGAGCCCGTTGCTCGTCGCTGTGGCTAGCGGTTCCACACGTCGTAGAGCGGGCGCTCAGGGTCGACCACTACCTCGCTGCGTTCGTCGATCTGCATTGTGGTGCGTTTGCCGTCAGTGTGGTGCCACGGCGCGATGCCACGGTGGGCGAATTGCACCAGTGCGCCAGCGAGCACATCAGCGATCGGGCGGTGAGCCTGCGACTGGCCAATGAACATCTCGACACCCGGCACCGAGATGTTGTCGAAGACGAATGGAATATCGAGACCATGACATGCACCGAGAACGCCATCAAACACCGGTGTCGGCCAAGTGAAGAAGTATGACCACGTCGGTGCACCAGTTGCGTCACGGCCGTCAATCACTCGCCAAGCCGGCGCGCGGAATGACTCATCACTCTGCAGCGCCGCCAGCATCTGAGCTGGTGACGAGTTCGGGCGTAGATCGCGATAGGCCTTCCAGGCTCGTTCTGCGTCGGCGCCGAATCGCTGTTCGTAGTGCTGTCGAACTTCAGCTTCGGTGAGGTTGGCTGAAGTTGGGTTCAAAGCCACCCACAGTCGGCTCTCGTCGCGCAGCGTGCCAATGACGAGCGGGCGCTGATCGCGGTGAATTCGCGCATGGGCATCAACGGGCAGTACGGCGCCACCAATGGTGGGGCTGAACATCGTGACCACATCTTTCGGGTCGCGCAAGAGATTTGCTTGGGCCGCGAGCACGTCGTCGATGGGTGATGTTCTGGCCGCATCGAGTGAAGCGACTTGTAGTTCGTTGAGTAGCAACGCGTGTGACTGCGCGGCGCGTTCGGTGGTGCGCAACTGTCCGATCGAAGGGCTCATTGCCCACGCCCGGTGAAACAGCTGCTCGGCCGCTGGGGTCGCCATGAGAGCGAGCACGCTGCAACCACCCGCTGATTCGCCAAAGATCGTGACGTTCGTGGCGTCACCGCCGAATCGTGCAACATTGTCGCGTACCCATTGCAGGGCCGCCACTTGGTCTTGCAGACCGATGTCTTCGGCGCCGGTGAAGCCCAGAGCGCCGAGACGATAGTTGATCGTCACGACCACGCAGCCGCGTGTGGCGAGGTTGCTGCCGTCGTACCACGAGGCGTTAGCGGTGCCATTGGTGAAGGCACCGCCATGAATCCACACCAAGACGGGCAACTTGGCCGACCCGCTGTGACCCGCAGTCGCCGGTGTGAACACGTTGAGTGTGAGGCAATCTTCACTCATGTTGAGGCTGCCGGTGCCCATCGCTTGTTCAAGCAAGCCAGGCACCTGCGGGCACTGCACGGCGCTGGCGGCCACGCGCTCGGTCGTGACGCGAACAGGTGGCTCGAAGCGCACGGCAGTGGCATACACGATGTTTCGATGGGCCACGATGTTCAGACTGGTCGCAACGTGGGCGTCAGGCATGCCCTGAGCGTAGTGAGCACTACCGTGTTGGCGTGTTGCGACGGGTTCTTGAAGGCGCCATCGCGCAGGTGGTGGCGCGACGTTTCGAAGACTGGCAGTTTGCCGCCGCCATAACCGCAGACACCCCGCGCGGGCGCAAGTTCAAGGCCTTTGGCACTGGTTCGCTGATTGCGTTTCCGTGGGTCACGATCTATAACGAGCACTACATCGAGATTGGCAACGACACGATGCTTGGTCCGCATATTGCGCTCTCGGCGGGCATGATGCCAGGGCAAGAGTGCGTCACCTCACCGGTCGTGCGCATCGGTGATCGCTGTCTGATCGGTCGCGGTAGCGGCATCGTCGGTCACCTCGCCATCGACATCGGCAACGACGTGTGGACCGGTCACCATGTGTACATCACCGATCAGAACCATGGTTATGAAGACGTGACGCGACCCATCTCGCAGCAGACCCAACCTGAGCGTGCTGTGGTTATTGGTGATGGCTCGTGGTTAGGGGCCGGCACCGTGGTGCTGCCCGGAGCCACGATCGGCAATCACGTCGCGGTTGGTGCAAACTCGGTGGTTACTGGCAACTTGCCTGACTATTGCGTGGCAGTCGGTGCACCAGCGCGAGTGATCAAGCGCTACGACCCGCAGAGTGGCTGGCAACCAACCGACGAGTTTCGCTAACGCGCGTTGCAGGCCGCGCCGCAGGTGAGCGGTGCCGATGTGGTGGCGCTACACCGACAAGTCGATGGGCGGTGCACAATTCTTCATGCGATTGTCGCCAGCAAAGGTTGCGATCTTCTCGCTGAGCGGTAAGCCCTCGAAGGTGCTCTCGGCGAACGGAACATTGACTCCGTTGCGCAGCACGTCGGCGTAGGCACGACGATCATCTAGGTAGATGTCATAATCAGCCAACCAAAGCGGAACGATGGCTTGACCTTTCGCGTCGCTAGGCAGCGATGCTCGAAGATCGACCAGCATTCGTTCGATCGTGTCAGTGGCGCGGTCGATGAGTTCGGCGCGCTGAACGAGCGCATCGGGGCCTGCATCACTGATGAGCCGGTAGTCAGCGAGAGCGAGCCGTTCGTTCTTGGCGACCAGACATCGCGCATCGGCACTTGCTGCCCAAGCTTCGTCGCCAAACTTGTTGACCGCCTCTTTCGAGGCAAAGCCGAAGGCGTAGACCCACATAGCCACGATGGCGAGGCACACAACTGACAGAATGAGTGTTCCGATTCGCCGCATGACTTCCGAGACGCTACCCATCGCTGCATCTGCAAACCGCTTTGCGCGGGCCAAAGACCTCATGTGGGCGATGGTCAGTTTTCACAAGGGATACTTCTTCATCGCTGTCGGCGGTGCAGCCGTATTTGCAGTCGCGACGGTGCTGTCGTCATACGGCGTGCAGTTGCTGATCGACGACGTGATTCTTCCAACCTTTGATACCGGGGGAATCACCTTCGACACGTGGGCGAGGGTGTCGGCCGTGGTCGTGGTGATCGGTTTGGTGCGAGCCGTCGGGGTGGTAGTGCGTCGAACGTATGCGGGGGTTGCCAATCAATCGACCGCAAAGACCGTCGCCGATAACACGCTCAGCCATCTCATGCGACAACCAGCCGCATGGCATCGTCAGCGCATGACAGGGGACATCGCGGCTCGGGCTGGTGTCGACACTGACGCCGCCGCAACCATTCTTGGCCCGATGCCATTTGCTTCATCGGTGGTGGTGTTGCTCATCGTCTCGGGAGTCTGGCTCATCGTCACCGACGTCTGGCTCGGCTTGTTCGCCTTCACGGTGTTTCCCCTCATGTTGGTGATGAACATCCTCTATCAACGCAAGGTTGACTATCACTATCAAGTCGCACAAGACGAGCTCGGTGCGCTCAGTGAAGCAGCGCACGAGAGTTTTGATGGTGTTCTCGTCGTCAAGGCCTTTGGCGCAGAAGATCGAGAAACCGAGCGTCTCGCTGTCATTTCACGCCGACTACGCAAGGCACGCACGAATGCCATCACGCTTCGATCGACATTCGAGTCGTTGATTGACGCGGCGCCATCGCTCGTCAACGTGGCAATCATCGGTTTTGGGGCCACTCGAGTGCGAGACGGCGCGATGACGGTTGGCGAGTTGTCGGCCTTCGTCTTTCTCTTCACTCTTGTGTCTCTGCCGCTTCGCATCGTCAGCTATTTGTTCTCCGAACTGCCACATTCAGCAAGCGGTTGGGCGCGCGTACAACAGGTGCTCAATGAACCTCTGCAGCGTGCACCACGCGCCGCAATTCTGCCGAGCGACGATGCGATGGTTGATCTACGCAATGTTTCTGCCGCACACGTTGATGGCGCTTTCGCTTTGCGTGACGTCACTCTCACTGTGCATCGTGGGCGTACCGTCGCCATCGTCGGTGCGACCGGCTCGGGCAAAACGACACTGCTACACCTCATTGCCGGATTGGTCGGTGCAAAAAGTGGAACCATACGACTCGGCACTACGCGGGTGGGCCTCGTGTTTCAGGAGGCTTTCTTGTTCGCCGAAAGCCTGAGATACAACCTCACCCTCGGCGCTGACGTCGCACAAGATGCCATCAACCGCGCACTAGAGATCGCGGCAGCTGATGGTTTCGTGCGAGACCTCGGTGTTTCCCTCGACACCGAGCTCGGCGAACGTGGGGTGAGCCTGAGCGGGGGCCAGCGGCAACGCTTGGCATTGGCTCGGGCGCTCGCGATGGGTAGCGAACTACTCTTGCTCGACGACACAACCTCGGCACTCGACCCGTCGACCGAGGCGGCAGTGCTCACCAATCTTCGTTTGCTGGGAGATTCGGTGACCACCCTCGTCGTGGCTTCGCGGCCATCGACGATTGCTCTCGCTGACACGGTGATCTTCATGGCCGAAGGCAACATCGCCGCCGCAGGCACGCATGAGGTGTTGCTGCGCGCGAATGATGCCTACCGCACCTTGATTTCAGCATTCGAACATGATCGCCATGACGGCGAGAACAGTGCAGACCGTTGATGCTGGTTGACGACATCACGCAAGAAGTGCGTCGCCGTGGGGCGGTCGACACCATTCGGGCCGGCATCGCACAGGCGCCAGCATTGGGCAAAGGGCTCGGCTTCACCTTCGTGCTCGCATTATTCGGTGCGGCGGGTCGTGTGACGATTCCGATTTCGATTCAGCAGGCCATTGACAAAGGCTTCGTCGCTGGTGAGGTGCGACTCGAGTTCATTTTGCGACTGTGTGGTGCCGCCGCCGCGGTGGTGCTGCTTGCCGCGTGGTGTCAACGCACCGCGGTGTATCGCCTGGGTACTGCTGCCGAAGAAGGGCTCTACGGGTTGCGAGTGCGATTGTTTGATCACATCCATCGTCTGAGCCTTGCCGACCAGAACGAAGAACGACGAGGTGCGTTGGTTGCGCGAGTCACGAGCGACATTGAAACACTGACGATGTTTTTTGCCTGGGGTGGCTTGGCGTGGATGCTCGATTTGTCGTTGATGTTCGTGGTTGCCTGCGTGATGATTGCCTACGACTGGGTGCTCGCCGTTGTTGCATTTGCTGTCGTGGCGCCGCTGATCATCGTTCTGCGCCTCGTTCAGCGACGACTTGTGCGGGCATATGACCGCGTTCGTGAAGGCAACGCACAGATGCTGTCGGCAGTGAGTGAGACCGTTGCCGGAGTCGAAACCCTGCAGGCCTATGACGCCGTTGAGCCCGCCCTGCAGCGTGTGCAGGCATCCACCAAGCGTCGAGCGCGCGCATCGATTCGTGCCGGGTTTATCGGAGCACTGCTGTTTCCGTCTGGTGAGGTGTTCAGCGTGTTCACGGTTGTGGCGGTGGTGGGCATCGGGGTATGGCGCGGTGATGCTGCTGGCTTGACGGCGGGTTCACTGGTCGGGTTCATGTTTCTCACCTATCGGTTCTTGGAACCGATCGCAGAGTTCACCGAAGTGATCGACCAAACACAAACAGCAGTTGCTGGTTTGCGGCGCGTGCTCGGAATTCTCGACACGCCGATTGGTCCGCCGCCCGCTATGAATCCGGTGGCGTTGCCACCCGGTCGTCTCGGTGTTGCGCTGCACGAGGTGACCTTCGCGTACGCACCCCGTGACGATGAGCCGGCGACCAACGTGTTGACGGCCCTCACGCTCACCATTCCGCCAGGCCAGCACATCGCGTTGGTGGGCGAGTCAGGTGCCGGAAAGACCACGGTCGCACGTCTCGTCGCACGTCTGGCAGACCCAACCCACGGCCGCATCACCATCGGGGCCGTCAACGTCAAGCATGTTGCTAACGACGATTTGCGCCGTCGACTCACCGTGGTGCCACAAGAACCGTTTCTCTTCGCCGACACCATTGCCTACAACTTGCGGTTTGCTGCCCCAACCGCCAGCGATGCCGAGTTGCAGGCTGCGGTGCGCGCACTCGAGCTCGAAGACTGGATCGCCTCACTCGCTGATGGGCTCAACACGCAAGTCGGACAGCGTGGTTCAGCGCTGGCGGCCGGTGAACGTCAGATGGTCGCCTTGTTGCGGGCGTCGCTCGTCAACCCCGATGTGCTGATTCTCGATGAAGCGACGTCGTCAGTCGACGCACTCACCGAGGTGCGAATCGCCCGCGCCCTACGCAAATTGTCGCAAGGACGAACGACGATCTCAATTGCCCACCGATTGTCGACCGCCGCACGAGCAGACCGGGTGGTGCTGCTGGCAAACGGCCGCGTGCTCGAAGACGGCTCACACGAAGACTTGATGGGCCGTGGGGGAGACTACAAGCGTATGTATGACGCGTGGCTGACGGCAACACGAGCGTGAGCCGACCTCTGGCACAAAACAACACTGGCGTCGGTCGCCCCACGATGTGTCGCACTGCGTTCGTTGCGGCAGTTGCAGTTGTTGCGCTGTCTGCGTGTGGTGGCGACACGGTGGCAGACACCTGCGAACAGGCGAGCCTGCTCGAGAACGCTCGTGCTCGAGTAGAACGCGCGGTTACCGCACTTGAGCAAACCTCGCAACTTGAACTCGAAGAAGCCACGCTCGACATTGTCGATCGACTCTCGTTGATGCGTGAGGTTGCACCCCGCGATTTGCGGTCGCCACTCGGTGTGCTGCTCGCTGCCTACGGCCAACTCACGGTCACTCTTGGCAACATTGGTTGGGACCCGACGCTGGCTACCGACGATGCGGCAGTGCAGGCGGCGCGTCGCGCGTTTACCGATCAGTCGGTAGCAACTGCGAATACGTCACTTGCCGAGTGGGTCGCAGATCAGTGCGGTCGCGAGCAGAGTGCGCTCGATCCAGCGTTCGCGGCGAGTGGCACCACGTTGCCATTGCCCGAGGTGAGTGAAGAACCGTCTCGTGACGTCGACGAAGAATCTGCCGTAAGCGAAAACGAACTGCAGGCTCTCGGCCTCGTACTCGGCGAAACCTATGGTCTTGCGCTTACCGATGTTGAAGCCGAGTGCGTGGCACGGTCACTCGGTGTGACATTGGGCGAAGCGAGCGATGCCGTGCTTGACGACGACGCATTCTTTGCTGAAGTGGTGAAGGTGTTCGCATCATGCGGCGTGACGACACCGCCGACGACGACACCGTCGACCACGACACC
The DNA here is from genome assembly GCA_009927665.1 of Actinomycetota bacterium. Classification (GTDB taxonomy): domain Bacteria; phylum Actinomycetota; class Acidimicrobiia; order Acidimicrobiales; family Ilumatobacteraceae; genus F1-60-MAGs027. Next base: position 43,280 of record RFMM01000179.1, on the reverse strand, counting down.
CGACAACTAGTCTCTGCACGTGCATCTCACGCTGATTCGTCATGCCGAACCCGAGTGGGTGCGCGATGGGCTCAGTCAAGACAATCCGCCGCTCACCGCGCGCGGTCATCGTCAAGCACGTCGTCTTGCCGATCGACTTGAAGCCGAACACTTTGATCACGTCTACGTTTCTCCGCTCTTGCGGGCACGTCAAACGGCGGCCCCAATTCTTGATGCGCAACGTCGCGGCGAAGTGATCGAGCCATGGCTCGAAGAGATTCGCAGCCCGATCTGGCAGGGTAGCCCCGCCGACAAGGCCGAGGCGGCGTACCGTGAGGAGAAGAATCGCCCGGCGGCAGAGCGTTGGCACGGTCTCGTTGGTGGTGAGGCCGTAAGTGACTTCACCAAACGAATTCACCGAGGCGCCAATGAGTTCTTGGCCGAGCGGGGCGTCTATCGCATCGAACACGAATTGCCCGTGTGGCACATCGAAGAACCCGGTGACCGTCTTGCGTTCATTGCCCATGCCGGAACCAACAGCGTCTTCATCTGTCACTTGCTCGGGCTCGCCCCGACACCTTGGGAATGGGAACGCTTCGTTATCGGTCACGCGTCGGTGAGTCGACTTGAAGCGTTGCGACTCGGCGATGGCTACACGTTCAGCCTCACGCGCCTAGCTGACAATTCACACCTCGAGAGCGCTGACCACACCTACTAGGCGCTCGATGCCCGCGCTGGTGCGGGCTGGCAAGCGAACCGGCGGGGCGACGTGGTTCTCACATCGCGCCGCCCCGCGGCTCGCCCTGCTTCGCGCGTGGCCACGCTCGAAGAAGGTCGTTGAGCTATGCCCTCGTGTTGAGCTATGCCCTCGTTACGGCTGAGGGCGAGGCTCGGTGACATGGCACGCGTTGACCGCTGCCACGACCGGTGTTGGGTCGATTGGGGCACCACCGCGCGGGTGCACCTCGAAGTGCAGGTGCGGGGTGGTGGTGTTGCCCGTCGCGCCAATGGTGCCGAGAATCTGACCAGCTTTCACGACGGTGCCAACGGTGATGTTCGGGGCGATCGTGTCGAGGTGGGCGTAGAAGAAGTACGTACCATCAGCCATGGTCAGGCGCACACCGTTGCCGGTGAGCGACGCGTTGTCGTACACCTTGGTGATTGTGCCATCGACGACGGCGTAGATCAGATTGCCGCGCGGCGCGATGATGTCAACGCCTTCGTGCAGACGAGTTCCACGTGACTCGTGCCAGGTGTTGGTGAACGAGCAGCGACCCTGCACCGGGAACACTTGAATCTGCGGAATGCCCAGCGACTCGAGCGACGGAATCAGCCCGAGCACCTGAGCAGTCGGGAAGTCAACGGCCTGTGACGCGTTCAGGCCGCGGCTCGCCTGGAAATTGCCGAGCGCGATCGAAGTGGCGAGACCGAAGACTCCGTCTGCGCCGCCCTTGACTTCAATGCCCGCGTTGATCAGTGTCTGCTGCACGAGGCGAACTGCGTCGCTGCGCTGACCGCGCGAGGGCAATGCATTGGGGTCGAGCTGGGTGAGTGCAGCGGCAGTCGTGACGGCCGGTTGGGCAACGACTGGCTGCGCAACCACTGGTTGAACAACGACTGGCTGTGCCACGGCTGGGGTGGCGGCTGGCTTCGTCGTTGCCGGCTTGGCAACTGCGGCGACCGGGGCCGGCGGAGCCACGTCGACCAGACCGAGGGCGAACGCAGTTGCATGGTCGAGTGTCTTCGTGACCGGCAGACCCTTGCGACCTTGGTAGGTGCCGAGGGCAACCGTTGTGGCCACACCGAAGGCGCCATCGGCGCCACCCTTCACGGTGACGCCATTGTTGATCAGTGCTTGCTGCACCGTCCAGACCGCTTCGCCCTGGTCGCCCGACTTCGGCAGCGACTCGGGGGTCAGGCGTTGCACAACAATGAGACCAAGAAAGCGTGCGGTGGCTTCGTCGACGGTGCCGCTCACCTTCAGGCCAACGGCCTTTTGCAGGTTGCGCAAGGTGGCCTCGGTGCGAGCGGAGAACACGCCGTCAACGCCGCCCTTGAGGGTGAAGCCGCGCGCGACCATCGCCTGCTGCAAGCGCACGACGTCGTCGTTGCTGTCGCCCACGACGGGCAGGTTGTTGGGGCCGGTGGCGTTCGGCGTCGCAGTGGCCGACAACGTCGCAGGGGCGATCGATGGGGCCGTGGTGGCGCGGGTGGCAGCGGCAGGTTGGGCCTGCGCTGAAGCCGGGGCAGTAAGCCCCAAGACGATGCTGGTAGCAAGGGCGGTGAGAACCATTGGTGTGACTCCTTGGTGAGATCCGCAGAAGGGATCGGCCTCGGAGGGGCAAACTTGAGGAAATTCTCACGCAAACAGGTAGTATGAACACTCTAAGTGGTTATACGCACCCATTGTGAGGTGCTAAACGCTGAGCGTCGTCTATTCGAGGAGTTCGTAACGGCGAGTGGTGAGCAGCCAGCCCGTCGGGGCCCGCTCATATCGGTCGTGCAGCACCGCGATGCGCGACCCGAGTGACCCGTTGCGGCGCTGAAAGCGTTCGGTAACGGTGATTCGACCGCTTCCGGTTCCAGCTGCTTCGTCGACGCTCAAGATGACAATTTCCGGGCTCTGAAGGGTCCAGCGTTCGGCGGTGAAGACCTTGCCAAAGAGCGCCGTCAATTCGTCGATGCCCTTGGCGCTCGTGCCGTCGGGTGACTGCAAATGCCCGGTCGGCGACCACTGCGATAGCCAGGTGGCGAGGTCACCCCGCAGCTGGGCATCGGCAATGGTGGCGATGAGTTGGCGCAAGGCGGCATCGGTGATCGCCGTCGGAGCATCGCCTGCGCCGATGCTCGCCGATGGGGTAGTCGCGGCGCGTGGCGCGGGCTTGGTGGTGCGTCGTCCATCGCGAATGTCGTCGGGTGACAGCCCTGTTTCAAATGCCGCCAGCGAGCGCAAGGTGCGCATCAATTCTTTTCGCTTCACGACGCCTTCATGAGCGGCGAACTGCACCGCAAGACCGTCAATCACGGCGGTGAGTCGCATTGCAGAGATGCGCGGTTGTTCGCAGCGGAACTCACCCGTTTCATTACCACGTCGCAACACTCGTTCAAGGAACGCAATCGACTGTTCGTCAAGTTGCTGACTGATGCTCTTCATCAACGGGTTGCGAAGTGCTTCACCCCATGCGTCGATCCACAACATCCACTCAACGTCGTCACTACCTTCAGGAACATAACTTTCGATGAGCCGCCACAGTTGCGCGGTCGCTGATTGACCGAGTTCAATGTCACGCTCCATCTCGGCCAAGTCTTTGCGCGCGTAGTACTCGAAAGCAGCAGCGAGCAACACCTCTTTGCTGTCGAAGTGATAGTGGATGAGGCTGTTCGACACGTTCAGGCGTTTGGCGACATCTGCCACACGAGTGCCTGCGAAGCCGCGTTCAATCACCACTTCACAGGTGGCTTCGAGAATCTCCACTCGACGTGCCTCGACCGCGTACTTTTTCACGACGAGACATTAGTTCTGCTCGTGCCTAGCCTGACGATGTGACGCAGGCGGTGAACCCCGGCACGATCACAAGCTCGAATAATGAGGGCGATCGCGCGAAGCGCTCGCTGTCGCTGCGCCGGTATCGAATCATCGTCTGGGTTGCCTTCGTCTCGCTCTACGTGATCATTGTGACCGGCTCACTCGTGAGGCTTACGGGCTCAGGCCTCGGTTGTATCGACTGGCCGGCGTGCAACGAAGAGCAATTCGTCGACGTGTCAACGCCTCATGCTGCGATCGAGCAGCTGAATCGGCTGTTCACAGGCGTTGTTGCAGCCAGTGTGGTCGCTGCGGTGCTTGCGGCACTCTTCGTGCGGCCCCGCCAGCGTCGCCTGGTGCGGCTGGCGCTCTGGCTCGTTGGCGGGGTGCTCGCCCAAGTGGTGCTCGGTGGCATCGTGGTGCTCACCGGTCTGCATCCGCTCAGCAATATGGGACACTTCTTGTTGTCGATTGCGTTGATGTACGGGGCCTACCTGCTCGCCGACGCAGTGTCTGCTGACGGGCAACGAGAGAAGCCAGCGCGGTGGTCGACTCGCGAGATTCGTGCCTCGCGGTTGTTCAACTTGGGCTCGCCGGTGGTACTGGCGCGGGTAGTTGTCGTTCTCACCCTGGCGGCCATAGTGACAGGAACCGTCGTGACGGGCACGGGTCCTCACGCTGGCGACGAGTCGGCTCCGCGGTTTGACTATCTCATCACTTCCGTCGTTCGAGTCCACAGTGCGGCGGTGTGGTTGGTGGTGATTGCGTGTGTGTGGCTCGGTTGGTTGTTGCGCAACGCCCCCAACCAGCGCCTGCAACGGGCTTTCGAGTGGTTCCTGTTTCTTGCGGTCTTGCAAGGCGGGCTCGGTTATCTGCAGTACTTCACCGGGGTGCCCGTGCCCCTGGTGGCGTTGCATGTGGCACTCAGTGTTTTGGTGTGGCTGGCGGCTCTTCGTCTGGCGACCACTGCTCGGCGTTCTGCGGTCTATGGCACAATGGCGTGATGCCAAAATGGGGGAGGCGAGCAGTCATCGCGGCTTTTGGCGCGCTGCTCGGCCTTGGGGCTGGTGCCCCCGCCATGGCTCAGGTGTCCGACGACCTCGGAGTCATCGGTCAGCTGCAATACACCGACGCGACAGGAACCAAAGTTCCGGCCGTCGGCGTCGATCTCTCGATTGACGACGTTGGCGGAGCCACTACCGACTCTGACGGAAGTTTTCGCATCCCGGTTCCGGGGCCTGGTGAATACACCATCAGGCTTGATGTTGCAACGCTGCCCGAAGGCGTCGCGCTGAATGACCCCGAGCGCGCCACGCTGCAAGCCAAGGTGAGCCAGAACGGTGATCAACGGGTGATTTTTCCGTTGGTGTTTGGCGAGGGCGGTAACCAAACCACCGAGAGCAACTTCTCGATTCGACGCATCAGCCAACTGACACTCGAAGGCGTCAAGCTCGGGCTGTATCTCGCTATGGCGGCGATCGGGTTATCACTCATCTTCGGCACCACAGGTCTCGTGAATTTTGCCCACGCCGAACTCATCACCTGGGGCACACTGATGGCGTACTACTTCAATATCTACGGTTTGGTTGCCACGTTCGGGTTTCTCTCGGTGCTACCACCGCCCTTCGGCGGTGGGGTCAATTTCATTTTTGCCACCCTGCTCGCCACCATCATGGGTGGTGTCTTGGGCTATGTGCTCAACCGCGTGGTCTTTCGCACGGCGCGAAGTGCCGGCGTGTCGTTGCTCGCGCAGATGGTGATGACGATTGGCCTCTCGATTTTCTTGCGCTATGTCTTCGTGTACTTCTTTGGCAGTCGCTATCGCGTGTACGCCGATTACGCGTCGCAGCGCGCCAATGAATTCTGGGGAGTGGAGCTCACCAGTCGCGACGCAGCGGCAATGGTGGTATCGATCATCATTCTCGTTGCAGTGGGGCTAGGTCTCACGCGCACTCGCACCGGTCGTGCGATGCGAGCAGTGAGCGACAACAGGGATCTCGCCGAATCTTCGGGCATCGATGTCGAGCGGGTTATCTCGCAAGTTTGGATCTATGGCGGAGCCCTCGCCGCGCTCTCGGGGACCTTCTTTGGCTTTGACACCGTGAAGTGGGACCTCGGCACACGCATCCTTTTGTTGGTTTTCGCGGCAATCACTCTGGGTGGTCTCGGTACGGCGTTTGGCGCACTGGTTGGCGCACTGATCGTGGGTGTCGCCATCAACTGGTCGACACTGTTTATCGACACCGAACTGAAGAACATGACCGCACTGATCGTGCTGATTTTGGCGCTGCTCTTGCGCCCCCAGGGCATTCTCGGCAAGAAACAACGGATCGGCTGAGCAATGGACTGGGGCTTCATCTTCGAACGCACCTTCTCGGCCATGATCGGCCCTGAGGTGATGGTGTATGCGCTGGCAGCGGTAGGTCTGAATGTGCATTTCGGCTACACGGGCCTCATGAACTTCGGCCAGGTGGGTTTCATGGCGGCTGGCGCCTACGGCGTGGGTGTCAGCGTCTTCTGGTTGGGGTGGAACTTCTGGGTCGGAGTGTTGTTCTCGTTTGTCTATTCGGCGGTGTTGGCATTGCTGCTCGGCATTCCGACCTTGCGACTGCGCGCCGATTATCTGTCGCTTGTCACGATTGCAGCTTCAGAATCCATACGACTACTTGCACGATCTCGAGTGATGCAACCAATCACGGGTGGTGTCGAGGGCGTTAACCAATTTGCCGGACCTTTCTATGACTTGAGCCCCTTCGAGTTGGGCAAGTTCTATTCGTTTGGACCATTCAAATATCTCGGTCGCGACGTGTGGGTGTTGCTCGTCGGTTGGACACTGCTGATTCTCGTGACGCTGATGGTGCGGGCATTAATGAAGTCGCCGTGGGGTCGAACGTTGCGGGCAATTCGCGAAGACGAAGATGCCGCACGAGCGCTTGGCAAGAACGCCTACTTCTACAAGATGCAGTCGCTGATGCTCGGCGGAATGATCGGCGGTCTTGCGGGCTTGCTGCAGGTGGTTCAGAAGGCATCGGTGCAAGCTGACACCTTCAACCCGGTCATCACCTTCACGATCTGGACGATGCTCATTGTCGGCGGTGTGGGTCGCATTTGGTCGCCAATAGTGGGTGCTTCGATCTACTGGACATTGATTGTGTTCGTCGAAAACACCCTGCGACAGTTGCCCGACGGAACTCGCGCGAGCCTCGAACGCACCATCGAACTGTCTGACTTCAACATCGCCATGCTGCGATTCATTCTCGTTGGTGCAGGTCTCTTGCTTCTCGCTCGATTCCGCCCACAGGGCATCTTCGGTTCACGAGAGGAGATGGCTCTTGACCGCCGATAGCGCTGCTACCGACAACGCTCCGGTGGTCACTGCGACGAACGTCGTCAAGACCTTCGGTGGGTTGCGTGCCGTAGACGTCGAAAAGCTGGAGATTCGCCGTAACAAGATCACGGCGCTCATTGGGCCCAACGGGGCAGGTAAGACCACGTTCTTCAACCTGTTGACCGGGTTTGATCAGGTCGACTCGGGCGAGATCACACTCGACGGTCAGATCATCACGGGCAGACCCCCTCACCAGCTGGCCGGCATGGGCATGGTGCGAACCTTTCAACTCACCAAGGTTCTCTCGAAACTGTCGACGATCGAGAACATGAAACTCGGGGCCCTCAATCAGCGTGGCGAGAAGTTTTGGTCAGCACTCGTGCCCGGTTCATGGACGAAACAAGAGCGTGAAGTCGAGGCTCGTGCTGATGCGATCTTGAAACGCTTCAACCTCACGCACATGCGCGACGAGTATGCAGGCACCATGTCGGGTGGTCAGCGCAAGCTGCTCGAGATGGCTCGCGCCCTCATGACTGAGCCCCGTGTCGTGATGCTCGACGAACCGATGGCGGGTGTCAACCCTGCGCTCGCACAAAGCTTGCTTGAGCTCATCAAAGCGCTGCCCGCAGAGGGTCGCACCGTCATCTTCGTCGAACACAACATGGATGTCGTGCAAGAGATCAGCGATTGGGTCGTCGTGATGGCCGAAGGTCGCATTATCGCTGAGGGCACTCCGGCCGAAATCAAGAGCAACAAGGCAGTGGTTGATGCGTATCTCGGCGCCCATCATGGCGCAGATCTTTCACAGGTTGAGCTGTCATGAGCACGTCAACCCAAGCCGAGGTGCTGCTCGAGGCCAAAGAGGTCACCGCCGGTTACACGCCGGGCGTCAACATTCTGACGAATTGTTCGCTCACCCTGACGCGCGGCGAGATCGTGGGCATCATTGGGCCGAACGGGGCGGGCAAGAGCACCCTGCTGAAAGCGCTGTTCGGGTTGCTGTCGGTGCAGTCGGGTTCAATCACCCATCGCGGCGAATCAATCGTCGGTTTGCATGCCCATGAACTGGTCGAGCGGGGAATCGGCTATGTACCCCAACGCGAGAACGTCTTCCCGTCACTCACGATTCTTGAAAACCTTGAGATGGGCATTTACCTAAAGCCAAAGCAGTATCGCGAACGTTCAGAGTTCGTGATGAACATGTTTCCGCGCCTTGCTGAACGAAAGAGTCAACGTGCCGGTTCGCTCTCGGGTGGTGAACGTCAGATGCTGGCGATGGGCCGCGCCTTGATGATGAACCCCGAGATCGTATTGCTCGATGAGCCGTCTGCGGGTCTCTCACCCGTGTTGCAAGACCAGGTGTTCGTGCGCACCCGCGAAATCAACAAAGCCGGTGTCAGTGTGGTAATGGTCGAACAGAACGCACGTCGCTGTCTGCAAATCTGCGACAGGGGATACGTGCTCGACCAGGGCACCAATGCCTACACCGATACCGGTGAGAAACTGCTGCACGACCCGAAGGTCATCGAGCTGTATCTCGGCACCCTCGCGTCGTAACCCTCACGCCCCACGCACTGCGGCGAGGGTTTCTGATAGCGCAGCTAACACCTCGGCGAGTTGGTCATCAGTGAGCGTCAAGCTGAGGTTCATCATGCCGCGGGCCGCCGTGTAGACACCCCGTTCGAGCAACCCGAGAAACAGCAGTTCTTGTAGGTCATGGTTGCGAGCCGCCACATCATGGGCGTTGTGAGGCACCTCGGCCAGCGCATGCAACGACATCATCGAACCAAAACCGCTCACACAGACGGGCAGGCCTGATTGAGCGAGCACGGCGGCAACTGACTGTCGGAAATCGTCGCCGCGAGCGGTGTGAGCCTGTGCGATCTCTGCCGTGAACACATCGCCCAACACCACGCATCCCGCGGTCATCGAGGCGACATTGTTGTTGAAGGTACCGGCGTGGGCGACCACCGTGACGCGACCGGCCTCGGGGCTGGTGTCGTAGTAGTCGAGGAGATCAGCTCGTCCGCCGAATGCACCGAACGAAAAACCTCCGCCGATGTACTTGCCGAAGGTGGAGATGTCGGGCTTCACACCAAGAAGGTTGAACATGCCACTGCGGCCGTGTCGAGAAGTCATCACCTCATCGGCGATAAACACTGCACCGACGCTGTGGGCAGCAACGTACACGTCGTGAGCGAACGTAGCGTCGGCCGCAATGCAACCTCCTGAGCCGAGCATCGGCTCCATCACCACAGCCGCCAACGATGCACCGTGTTCTGCAATCAGTCGCTGCGTGGCAGCCGAGTCGTTATAGGGGGCGACCACAAAGTCGTACGGCGCATTCCACGGCGCGATTCCGGTTGCAAAGTAGAGCAGACCCCCGTGGTATCCGCCATGGAACACCAAAATCTTGCGCCGAGCCGTGGCTTGAATCGCCGTCGTGATCGCCATCAGATTCGCCTCAGAACCTGAGTTGGTGAATCGGACCTTATCGAGATGGAACCGTTCGCACATCGCCTCGGCAAGTTGAGTCTCTGCTGGATGCACGCCGCCGACGCTGGCGTTGGTGCGCAACGCCGTCGCTACGGCATCGAGTACGCGGGCGTCGCCATGCCCCAACAACCCGGCGGTGTAGTCACCCAACATGTCGATGTACGCGTGGCCGTCGGCGTCGTGCAACACCGACTGATGCCCTGCCACGAAGGTGAGGGGAAACGGCGCATGGGTTAGCACCGTTCGCGTATGACCCCCAGGCAGGAAGCGACGAGCTTGGTCGTAATGTTTACGACTCTGCGGATTTCGATCAGCGAAACTGGCTCGTGCCGTAGCGAGCAGTCGGTTACTCACGCAGTCAGGCTAGGCAAAAGAAAAGCCCCGCCCGGTTTCCCGGGCGGGGCCTTCTTGTTCTGAGGCGAACTCAGCTCGCGAAGACGTACTTGTCAAGCGAGGTGTCTGCACCGGCCGCACCGTAAGAGATGATGCGGAACGAAGCAGCAGCGGGTTCACCTGCATCGACGAACTCGTACGGTCCACCAAGACCGTCGTAGTCGATGTCGGTACCAGCCTGGACCAGCGTGAGGCACGACGCGAAGTCGGTGCACTTTTCGCCATCCTTGGTGACGCCGTTGATCTGCGCGCCAATCGAGACACCGTCGGCGCAACCAGCGATTTCAGCAGCGAGTGCCGAGATCACAATTGCGTCGTAGGTCTCTGCGCCGTAGTCGTACACGCCATCGACGCCAGCGGCATCGAGACGAGTGACGAACGCCTTGATGGCATCACTGCCCTTCAAGTCGACCGACGGAACGGTTCCCTTCATGCCGGCGAGGATCGCAGGATCCGCAACCAGCTTCTCGAGACCGCTGATGTTGCCATCGGTGCCGTAGACCTTCTTGGCCGTCGGACCAACGCCACGCTCGTGCATGGCATTGAGGATCGGACCAGTCTCGGCGAAACCGACGATGAGGACGGCATCCGGGTTAGCGGCGACGACCTTGTCAACTTCTGCGTCAAACGTTTCGGTGCCTTCTGCGTACTCGATGAACTCGGGAACGGTTCCACCGGCAGCTTCGAAGTCGCCCTTGAAGGCTTCTGCCAAGCCGACGCCGTAGGAGTCGTTGCGATAGAGCACAGCAGCGGTGGTCGAGCCATCCTCGATGACGAGGTTGGCCAGCACGCGGCCCTGCAACAGGTCCGACGGAGCCGTACGGAAGTACAGGCCCTTGTCGTCGTACGTGGTGAGGGTCGGCGAGGTGTTGGCGGGCGAGAACTGCACCACACCAGCTGAGGTGATCTTGTCGATCACGGTCAGCGAAACACCCGACGAGGCTGCACCGATGATCACCTGGGCGCCGGCTGCAAGCAGACGGTCGGTTTCGGTGTTGGCGGTGTCCGTGGTTGCGTCGCCCGAGTCACCCTGGTTGAGAACAACCGGCTGTCCGAGCACGCCACCAGCGGCGTTGATGTCTTCCACTGCGAAACCCGAGGCCGCCACTTCCGGCGGTCCAAGGAATGCAAGTGAACCAGTCACCGGAAGGATCGTTCCGATGTTGAGGCTGGTAACTGCGCAGTCTGAAGCAGGTGCTTCAGTCTCCTCAGTGACCTCCTCGGTGGCCGCTTCGTCGTCGCCGCCGCAAGCCGCGAGCACGAGTGCTGAGGCTGCAACCAGCGCGCCGAAACGACGCATGTTGGCTTTCTTCATTTTTCTCCCCCTAGGAGTAGGGCGGCATCTGACCGCCCCGATTGGGTAGCGAGATGCTACCTGCCAGCGGCGGCCTTTGTGAGACGGTCGCGAATGGCTTGACCGAGACCCCCCGGTGGGGGCAACACGATGTGAGCGAGCGCTACACCGTCTGCGTCAAGCTGTCGTAGGTCGCGATACAGGCGTTGCGCCGCATCGTGGAGATCGCCGGAGAAGTCGAGCACCGGGGCGCTGCCCGCATCAACGTGGTCGCCTGATTCGTGCAGCACGAGGCGGGCCCGCGGGGCATAGTGCGACTGCAGCATTCCGGGTGCGCGTGATTCGCTCGCCGTACCGTCAGTGACACGTGGTGCTTGGGGGTGGTCATCTGCCCGCAGAACCGCGTCAATCTGCTCTGCGGTGACAGCACCGGGGCGCAGCAACACGACGTCATTGCTCGTGCAATCGACAATGGTTGATTCAACGCCTACGTGACACTCGCCGCCGTCGAGCACGATGTCGATGTCGGCACCGAGATCGGCAACGACATGCTGTGCGGTCGTGGGTGAGACCGCACCGAACCGATTCGCCGATGGTGCTGCAATGGCATGACCGAGTCGTCGAATCACGGCGTGAGCTACCGAATGAGACGGGCAGCGCACCGCCACGGTGTCGCGACCACCTGTAACCCTTCGGCTGACGCTTTGGTTCGCGCGAACGATCATCGTGAGTGGGCCGGGCCAGAACGCATCTGCAAGTGCACGCAGATTCGGCGTGAGCTGCTTGGTGAAGGTTTCAAGACCGTCTGCGTCGGCGATGTGCACAATCAGTGGGTGCGTCGCGGGCCGACCCTTGACGCTGAAGACTCGTTGCACCGCCGCATCACTCGTGGCATCTGCGGCGAGGCCGTATACCGTCTCGGTCGGCAAACCGATGAGCTCACCTCGGCGTAGAGCATCGACGGCCGCCGCAATGCCCAAATCGTCGGGTTGCACGATGCGCGCCATGTCAGTTGGTCACGAGTTGAGAAAACCGAGCACTGCGTCGATGAAGTCAAATGATTCAGGGGTGCGAAAGTGATCGACCCCGTGCAAGGTGACGAGGCGCGCACGATGAAATGCGCCGGCGAGTTGGTGCGCAGGTTGCGAGAAATCGTTGTCACCGATGATCACGAGCACCTCAGCACTAATGGCGGAGAGTTGATCGGCGGAAACAGGTTCTTGGCGTGGGCGTCGCAGCACGGCTGCCAACGCGAGTGGGTCGTTGTGGGCTTCGTTGCCAATCTTGCCGAAGATACGAGCAGTCAAGTCGTCGGGGTCGGCACGACCTTCGAGGCCAGCGAGGATCTTCTCGCTACGTCGCGGGTCGTGTGGCTGAAAGACGCCATCACCGATGCCGGCGAGCACCACCTTGTTGAAGCGGTCTGGTGCACGTACGGCAGCAGCGAGCAGAGTGATTGCTCCGAGCGAGAATCCGACCGCGTCGACTGCACCAGTATTCGCGTCGAGGCGTGCAAACACCGACGAGGCCAAGTCGACGTAGTCGGCGGGTTCGTGTGACTTGGCAGCCGCGCCGTGACCAGGTAGGTCGAAATCGAGCACGTCGCGCCCGGCATCACGCAGCAGGTCGACGATGCCGCTGCGCACCCAGGTGCGTTCAAACGAACCTGCCCAACCGTGCACGAGCAGCACCGGCGGTTGGTGCGTGGCTGACGTGGGAGTTGGAGCAGATGAACTCATGTGGTGCGAAGGGCAACAGTAGCCTTGGGGGGTCATTTCAGCGACACTTCGGAGGTCGATCATGCGCTTCTTGCAGCCGCCGCCGAATCACGACCTCACCTACAGCGACGTGTTCTTGGTGCCGGCGTTGTCGTCGGTGTCATCGCGCATGAACGTCGACTTGACGACACCAGACCGCATCGGCACCACGATTCCTGTCGTTGTATCGAATATGACCGCCATTGCTGGTCGTCGTATGGCCGAGACGGTCGCGCGTCGAGGCGGCATCGTCGTGCTGCCGCAAGATATTCCACTCGACGTGGTCGAAACTGTGGTGTCGTTCGTGAAGTCGCGGCACACGGTGTATGAAACCCCGATCACGATGTCGGGTCGCGACACGGTAGGCGAGGCCCTCAGTCTTGTGCACAAGCGCTCGCATGGTGCCATCGTCGTGGTCGATGACGATGGTTTGCCGGTCGGCATTTTCACCGAGCACGACGCGGCTGGCTTCGATCGGTTTACGCAGATCAGCAACGTGATGAGTCGTGAAGTCTTCACGCTGCCTGATGGTCTCGACGCCAAGACGATGTTCGAGCGGCTCAACGATGCCAGACTTCACTTCGCGCCCGTCGTCGAAAGCGACGGTCGCCTGCTCGGGTGTGTCACGCGCAAGGGTGCGTTGCGCAGCACGATTTATTCACCCGCGGTTGATAAACAGGGCCGCTTGATGATTGCCGTCGCTGTGGGCGTTAACGCTGACCCCGCCACCCGAGCCAAGGCGCTGGCAGCGATGGATGTCGATGTCGTCGTTGTTGATACGGCGCATGGTCACCAAGACCGCATGCTCGATGTTGTTGGCGAAGTGCGGCGATCACTGGCGGATACTCCGGTCGTGGCGGGCAACGTCGTGACGGCGAGTGGAACTCGCGACCTCATCAACGCAGGTGCCGACATCGTGAAGGTGGGTGTGGGTCCGGGGGCGATGTGCACCACACGCATGATGACCGGCGTCGGTCGACCACAATTTTCGGCGGTGCTCGAGTGTGCCGATGCAGCCCGAGACCTCGGCAAGTCAGTGTGGGCCGATGGAGGCGTGCGTTACCCGCGTGATGTTGCCTTGGGTTTGGCCGCAGGTGCCGGCAACGTGATGTTCGGCTCGCTCTTGGCCGGCACGTACGAGTCGGCTGCCGACACGCTGCGTGACGCACAGGGTCGTTTGTACAAAGAGAGTTTCGGCATGGCATCAAATCGGGCGGTGCGCAATCGAACTCGCACTGAGACCGCAGTCGATCGTGCGCGCAAAGAGCTCTTCGAAGAGGGAATCAGCACGTCTCGCATGTATCTCGACCCGCAGCGACCAGGTGTCGAAGACATCATTGACCAGATCGTGGCTGGGGTACGGTCATCATGCACCTACACGGGTGCGCGTTCGATCACCGACTTTCACGAGCGAGCGGTAGTTGGCGTGCAGAGCGCGTCGGGCTATGACGAGGGTCGCCCGATTGACACCAGTTGGTAGGCAAGACTGAAGCGGTGAACCTCGGAGTCGTCGTCGCCATCGACGGCCCTGCAGGGGCAGGCAAGTCGACCATCGCAAAGGCACTCGCCGACGATCTTGGTCTCGAGTATCTCGATACGGGTGCGATGTACCGCGGGGTGACGTTCGAAGTGCTGAAGCGAGGCCTTGAAGCCACCGATGTAGATGCAGTCGGGCGTGTGGCGCGAGAGATCCACTTCACGCAGACTCGCAACACGTTGAGTGTCAACGGTGTTGATGCAACGGCGGCGATTCGCACGCCTGCCGTTGATGCCGCGGTGAGCCATGTTGCGGCGAACTCGGCCGTGCGCGATGAACTTCGCAAACGCCAGCGGCAATGGATCTCTGAGCATGGCGGAGGCGTTGTTGAGGGGCGCGACATCGGCAGTGTCGTGTTTCCTGATGCGACGCTCAAGGTGTATCTCGTCGCCACGCCAATGGTGCGCGCTCAGCGACGTGTGGCGCAACACGGGGGAGACGTTGTCGAAATCGCTCGCGCCATCGCCGAGCGCGACGAACGCGACTCAACCCGCAGCGACAGTCCATTGCGCCAGATGCCTGACGCAGTGGTGGTGGATACCAGTGATCGCAGCGTGGCTGAGGTGATTGCCGAGATTCGTGCTCTGCTTGCCGCGCGCCAGCCACAGGGCTCAACATGACACGGGTTTCGTCATGACGAAATACCAAGCGCGTCTCGTTGGTCGTTCACTCACAAGTCGAATCGCCTACGCAGTGGTGCGCGGGCTGCTCTTGTTGCTGTGCAAGGTGTGGTTTCGTGTGTCAGTAAGCGGACGCGAGCATCTACCGAAAGCGGGGGCATACATCATCGCTCCGGTGCACCGGTCAAACATCGATACTCCGCTCTCGTCATTCGTCACTACGCGACGAGTTCGCTTCATGGGGAAAGACTCGTTATGGAAGAGTCGCGTGTTCGGAGCCCTCTTTTCGTTGCTCGGAGGCTTCCCCGTCACTCGTGGCAGCGCTGACATTGAAGCCCTCAAACGATGTGTAGCTGTGCTCGATTCGGGTGAGCCGCTCGTCATGTTTCCCGAGGGCACACGGCAAAGTGGGCCGGTGTTGCATCAGCTGTTCGATGGCCCTGTCTATGTCGCGATGAAGCGGGGAGTTCCGATCGTTCCGGTGGGCATAGGAGGCAGCGAGCGAGTAATGCGAAAGGGTTCAAAGATGATCTGGCCGCACAAGTGTCATATATCGATTGGCGAACCAATCGAGGTGGCGCAAAGCGAGGGAAAGCTTGACCGCGGTCGAATGGCTGCCACCACCACTGAGCTGGCGCGCCGTTTGCAAAATGCCTTCGACGACGCTCGGCGTCGCGCTGGCGAACTGGTGTAGCGAACTAGTCCGCGCGCAAAAACGAGCGCGCGATGCGCGGTAGATCGAGGGCATCTGACACCCCGCAGACTTCACGGGCCGAATGCATCGACAGCTGCGGCACGCCAATGTCGACGGTGGTGACGCCGAGTCGCGTTGCGGTGATCGGGCCAATGGTTGAGCCACAAGGCATGTTGTTGCGCGAATGGAAGGTCTGGTGACGAACACCTGCTGCTGCGCACGCCCGGTAAAAAACCGCAGCACTTTCAGCCGACGTTGCGTAACGCTGATTTGAGTTGATCTTCAGGGCTACGCCTGCATTTGCCAGCGGCGCATGCTTCTGATCGTGGCGTTCGGGATAATTCGGGTGCACGGCATGTGCGTTGTCGCACGACAAGCACACCGACCCCGACAACATCGCCAGATATTCGGCGCGAGATTTGTCGAGGGCGAGGGCGATTCGCTCGAGCACGTGTTCAAGTAAGGGGCCGGCGGCACCAGTCGTACTTTCGCTACCCACTTCTTCGTGGTCAAAAAGCGCCACTACGGCCACACCGCTGTTGTTTTCGACCTTCGTGATTGCATCAACAGCTGCCCAGCATGACAACTGGTTGTCGAGGCGGCCTGATGCGAGCAATGACGCGTCGACGCCGAGCAAGCTGGCGGGCTGGTGGTCGACAAGTTGGGCGTGCACTGACACCACGTCGTCGGGCTTCACTTCAGCAAGTGCAGCTGCGAGATCACGAATGGTGACGGCTGTGCTGCCGGTCGACCAAACGGGGCGTAGATGGGCATGCTTGTCGAGCACTACTCCGTTTTCATTTACCGATCGATCGAGGTGAATCGCCAACTGCGGAAGTCGCGCAATCGGAGCAGCCGTGCGAAAGAGCGCTAGTGAGCCGTTGCGCCGTACGACATGACCGGCAAGGTCGAGATCTCGGTCGAGCCACGAGTTCAAGAGGGGTGATCCGTACACCTCGACTTCGAGTGTGCCGAAATTGAATGCTTGACCCTCTGGGGCGGTCTTCACGAACAAGCCAGGTGAGTCGGTGTGTGCACCAACGATGCGGTAGTGATCGTTGACTCGCCCAGAGGTGACAAATGCGATGACTGCGCCGCCACGCGTGAAGAAGCCCCGCACGGGTGTTCCGGTGAAAGACGGTAGATCGCTACCGGCATCAAACCAAGTGAAACCGGCATCTAACAGGCGCGCGATGCTTGAAGCAACCGCGTGATGGGCCGTCGGCGAGTCGTCGAGAAACGATCGCAGGTCGACGAGTGCTTCAGCCTCCGACTTGCGGGAGGTTTTCGGGGATGTTGACCGTGACGTCACGCCCGAAGAAACTACAGGTGACATCGCTCGAGTCACCCGCCTGCACCTTGGCGGTGATCTGACCTATGCATGTCGAGAGGGCATCGCGTTGGTCGAAACCGAAATAGATCACGGCCCCAAAGACCGCCAGCAGCAACAGTTTGGTGACCAGCGATGAGACGAACTTCAAGACCAGCAGCACACCAACGACACCAGCGACCATTGCCCAGAGCGAAACGTCTCGTGCCGATTGGGCGTCGAAACCTGAGAGGTCCATGGCATCGCAAGTCTGCCAGCCTGCAACGTGTCACGTGTGGAATGTTTCTAGACTGCGCCCGTGAGCGACCAGCCGATTTCGATGTCGCGTAGTGGTCCACCCGAAACCGTGCTGCCGACCGTAGATGTTGCGATCATTCACGCGCTGAGACAGGCGTTTGAAATTGCACCAGATGCTCGTCGCGGGGCAATTGCTGCGGTTGTAGCGAAATTTCCAACGTCGTTGCACGCTTGGGCCGCGCTCGGTCGTGCAAGCGCCCCAGGCATCGAGGCGTATATGGCGTTTCGTGTCGGCTATCACCGCGGTCTCGACCAATTGCGCGCAAGCGGATGGCGCGGTTCTGGTTTCGTACGTTGGCAACACGAATCAAATCGCGGTTTTTTGGAATGCCTCGAAGGTCTGGCGGTGAATGCGGCGATCATCGGTGAAGAGGCTGAGGCGGTGCGCTGCCAGCAGTTTCTGATTCAATGCGACCCGCGTGGTCGTGGTTGAACGCACCCTCGGTGCGGTGTTGGTCGGGGGAGCCAGCAGCAGATTCGGCAGCGACAAGGCACTGGTCAAGTTTGACGGCCGCAGCCTGTTGCATCATCAACTCGGCACGCTTCGCGACGCCGGAATCGCGAGGCGAGTGTACGTCGGTGGCGAATTTCGCGAAGACGTTGCAGAGAGCGAGCACGTCGCCGACTTGTATCCCGCACAAGGCCCTCTTGGCGCACTCATCTCAGCGTTGTCGGCGGCCTCAGATCTGCGGTTCGGCACGCCAGCAGTCGAAGTGGTGGTGATCGTTGCAGTGGATTTGCCGCTCGTAACACCAGCAACAATCGCGTGTCTCATCGATGCAGTCGCATCACGAGATGAAGCTGATGCACACGATATGCCATCAGCAGGCGATGTGGCCGTGGCGCACGGCACGCAAGAACACTGGACTTGTCTCGCCGCACGCACTTCTGCCCTTGGCACGCTGCAGGCGATGTTTGACGCAGGCGAGCGTGCGATGCATCGCGCTATGGCGCCCCTGAGCGTGACACGTGTGGTGCGAAGTGAACGCGAATTCCACAACGTCAACGATCGCGCGACGCTCGACGCAATCACCGCTCAGCGTGAGAGACATGGCTAGGCTCACCCGCCGTGTCTATCCGTGAAATCTCTGCAGGCGAGTTGTCGGTCATCATCGAGCGCGGCGGCGTGGTTATCGACGTTCGCGAGTCTGATGAGTACCTCGAGGGCCATGTGCCTGGGGCTGTGAGTATTCCACTCGGCAGCGTGCCCGATTCCGTTGAGCAGTTTCGCAAGACGGTGCCCGTCTATGTGATTTGTGCCAGCGGAGGTCGCAGTATGCGCGCGTGTGAGTTTCTGCACGATGCCGGCGTCACCAATGTCGTAAACGTCGCTGGCGGAACCATGGGCTTTGCTGGGCTCGGTAACCCGCTGACTACAGGCGATCAACCATGATTCGAGCGACTCTCTCGTGACCTCGACGGTGCCGGCATGACGATCGCCGAGCACATGGTGGCCGATGATGCGGCATTGGCGCAGGTAGTGCAGTTGGCGCTACAAGCGCCGATTTATGCAATCGATACCGAGTTCCATCGCGAACGCACGTATTTCCCTCGTCTGGCGCTCGTGCAACTGCAGTGGGATCGGGAGAACGTGCTCATCGACCCGCTGGCGGTTGACCCGCGCGGCCTCGCGCCGTTGCTGCAGGGTCCTGGTCTGGCGGTCGTGCACGCAGCAGCACAAGACCTCGAGGTACTGCGGTATGCCGTCGGCGCAATTCCCTCGCGCTTGTTCGACACCCAGATCGCTGCTGGCTTCATCGGCTACCGAACACCTTCGCTTGCAACCTTGACGCAATCGCTGCTCAAGGTCGCGCTCTCGAAGGGTGACCGTATGACCGACTGGCTGCGGCGGCCACTCACCCAGAGTCAGAGCGAATATGCGCGCAGCGATGTCGCTTATCTTGAGCAGCTGCATCAGCAGATCACCTCTCGGCTGACTGAACTCAATCGCGTGAGCTGGGCGGCAGATGCTTGCGAAGAGATGCGATGCAAGCCATTCGGAGAATCGAACCCAGATGATGCATGGCTGCGCATCAAAGATGCGCGGTCACTGCGGGGCGCGTCACGTGGCGCGGCGCAAGCGTTGGCGGCATGGCGCGAGCAACGAGCTATGGCGACCAATATTCCCCTTCGACGAGTGATTAGTGATCTCGCCCTCGTTGCGATTGCTCAGACGTTGCCCAACTCGGTCGAAGATCTCGCTCATGTGCGGGGGGTTGACGAGCGCTACCTCGGCGGCTCGATTGCGCGGGAGATCTTGGCGGCGGTCAGAGCCGGTCGCGAGCGCGAGGTGGTTATCGAAGGCGCGCAGCACGAGGCACTCGACGCGAAATTCAAGCCGGTCGTGAGTCTCATTACTGCGTGGATTGCCGAGCTTTCGCGCGCCAACGACATCGACCCGATGCTGGTGGCGACGAGTCGTGATGTCGTCGGCTTCTTGGCTGGCGGCGAATCACGTTTGGCGACCGGCTGGCGCCGTGACCTCGTTGGTCGCGATCTTGAACGCTTGCGTGAAGGCGAGCTCGGCTTGTCGTTTGACCGCGACGGTCGCTTGCGGCTCATACCTGCCAGCTGATGACGGGTGTGTCACCTGCCCGTATCGCATGCACCTTCTGTGCGTTACCGGCGAGTAGCCTGTAGTGCAATGTCAAACGCCTAGGCGGATGGCCCTCGGGCTCCGCTGTGTCTAACGGAGCCCCACAGTGAAAAAGGGACGTCATCGTCGGTTCGAAGAAGCGCGTCGGTTGAAGCAGTCAGGCCCGACCGCAGCAGACCTTGGTATGAGCAGCGAGAAGAGCACCAAGAACGAAGAAGACGAATTTGCCGAAATCGCCGAACGATACGGCGTGGTGTTTGATGAAGATGGCGAGATTGCCGGCGATGAAGGTGACGAATCCTGACCGATCATCTTCGTAACGTCGCCATCGTCGCGCACGTTGACCATGGCAAAACCACCTTGGTTGACGAGTTGTTGCGCCAGACCGGAGCCTTTGCTGCCCATCAACAGGTCGTTGAGCGCGTCATGGACTCAAATGATCAAGAACGAGAACGCGGTATCACGATTCTCGCGAAGGCCGCATCAGTGGCGTGGCGCGGGATCAAGATCAACCTCGTCGACACCCCAGGTCACGCCGACTTTGGTGGCGAGGTCGAGCGTGCGCTCGCCTTGGTTGACGGTGTTCTACTGCTCGTCGATGCCGCAGAAGGTCCGCTACCGCAGACCCGATATGTCTTGGGTAAAGCGCTCGCCCAAGACCTGCCAGTCGTGCTTGTCATCAACAAGGTTGATCGACAAGATGCACGCCCCGAAGAGGTGCTACTCGACGTCGAACACCTGTTTCTCGATCTCGCACACAAAGACGATCACCTCAACTTCCCAGTGATTTCTGCCGTGGCGCGCGAAGGGCGAGCGATGAAGGGCATCGGCATGCCGGGTCAAGATGCCGACTTGGTGCCCCTGCTCGACGCCATTCTTGACACGATTCCACCGGCTGATGGTGACGCAAGCGCTCCACTGCAAGCGCTCGTCACGAACCTTGACGCAAGCGACTATCTCGGTCGTCTGGCAATCGGTCGAGTACATGCAGGCACCCTGCGCAAAGGTGACTTCGTTTCGCTTCTTGGCAAGCCCGTGAACGGCGAACCCACACAGTTGCGCCGTCGAGTGTCGCACTTGTCGCAGTTCAGCGGCATCGGACGCACTGAAGTAGACACCATTGCGGCAGGTGACTTGTTCATCCTCGCAGGAATCGAAGAGGTGGAAGTTGGCGACACGCTGGCAGACAGCGAGAATCCGGTGGCTCTACCGCGACTTGAAGTTGACGAACCGGTGCTGCGCATGAGCTTCAGCGTCAATACTTCGCCCTTCGCGGGTCGCGAGGGCGACTACGTCACCAGCCGCCACCTGCGTGAACGATTGGCGCGCGAAGTGCTCGGCAATGTGTCGATCAAGCTGCGCGACACCGATTCGCCAGACGTGATTGAAGTAGCCGGGCGTGGAGAACTGCAACTGGCGGTCTTGATTGAGAACATGCGACGCGAGGGCTACGAGCTGCAAGTCAGTCGCCCTGAAGTCATCACCAAAGATGTCAATGGCAAGACTCACGAACCGTTTGAACGCGGCACGGTCGATGTGCCCGACGAATACGTCGGCGCGGTCACCCAAGCCCTCGCCCCGCGACGTGGCCGCATCGTCGACATGCGCCAAGGTGACCCCGGGCGAACGATCATGCATTTTCATGCTCCGTCACGCGGTCTTATCGGCTTCCGCTCGCTGTTGCTTTCTGTGACCCGCGGTACCGCCCTCGTGCATCAAAGCTTTGCTGGTTTTGAAGCTTGGGCGGGCGAGGTTCCACACCGATTGGGCGGTGCGATGATCGCCGACCGCATCGGCATGGTGACGGCCTACGCACTCGACAATTTGCAGCTGCGCGGCACGCTGTTTGTCGAGCCTGGCGATGAGGTGTATGAAGGCATGGTCGTGGGCGAGTGTTCTCGTAACGAAGAGATGGTGGTCAACGCAGTGCGCGCGAAGGAGAAGACGAACATTCGCACGCACAGTCACGACGACGGTGTCAAGCTTGCTGCGCCGGTGATTCACTCGTTGGAATCTGCCATCGAGTGGATCGGCGATGACGAACTCGTCGAAATCACCCCGAAGACGATTCGCATTCGCAAGCGATGGCTTGGCCTCGAAGATCGGCGTCGCGCCAACAAGAAGGGCTAACGGCTCTCATCGTGTCGACACCGCGCGATCTGAGCGATGTGCTCGACCGTCTGCGCGCGGTCTCAGAAGATCTGGCTGACCATGCGATCGCCGTCTTGTCAGAAGCTTCACGTGAGGGTCAGACCAAGCGACCTGCTGAAGAACGGGCGATAACGCAAGCGCGCCGCGCTGTCGAAAAGGCCATCGCCACGCTCGAGTCAGTGCAACGCCAGGCGTAACAACTATCCGAGCTCAGCAGCTTTGGCGGTGAGCGCGGTCAGCAATTCGTCAAAACTCTTTTGAAAACTGCTGACACCCTCACGCTCGAGTTGTTCGGCAACAGCACCATGGTCGACACCAGCGGCACCAATCGCTTGCCAAGTGTGTTCGGCAGCAGCAACGTCGAGGTCAACTCGACGAGCCACCACACCGTGGTCATCAAAGGCTTCAAGGGTGGCGTCAGGCAGGGTGTTGACGGTGTGTGGCCCGATGAGTTCTTCGACGTACAACGTGTCGCGATACGAGGGGTTCTTCGTTGATGTAGACGCCCAGAGCGGCCGTTGCACTCGAGCACCACGAGCAGCAAGCGCACTCCAGCGGGCGCCTTGAAACTTCTCCGTGAACATGCGGTAAGCGAGCTGGCCTTGGGCAACTGCAGCTTTGCCGCGCAGATGCATTGCATCTGTCGAGCCGAGGGCTTCGAGTCGGCGATCTACCTCAGTGTCGACGCGCGAGATGAAGAAACTTCCAACGCTCGAGACCCCGGAAAGACTGGCCGAGGTTGAGCGTGCGAAGTCTTCAAGACCTGCAACATACGCCTCGAGCACCTCGGCATATCGCTCGAGGCTGAAAATGAGGGTCACGTTCACGCTGCGACCTTCAGCAATCATGGTGCGAATCGCCGGCAGACCTTCACGCGTGGCCGGAATCTTGATCATCACGTTTGGGCGGTCGACCCGCTGATGCAGGTCTCGCGCTGATGTCAAGGTGCCTGCACTGTCGTGCGCAAGCGTCGGGTCGACCTCGACACTGACAAAGCCATCTTCTCCACCAGAGGCTTCGTATACGGGGGCAAAGACGTCGAGGGCCGAGTCGATATCGCGCAACACCAAGCTCCAATACGCATCGCGGGGTGCGACATTCGATCGAGTCAGTGCGCTGAATTGTTCGTCGTAATCGCTCGAACCCTGAATTGCCTTCTGAAAAATCGTCGGATTGCTGGTGAGACCGCGCACCCCGCGATCTCGTAGTGCGGCCAACTGACCGCCTGTAATCCAACCTCGACGCAAGTTGTCGAGCCATGGACTCTGACCACACTCGGCGTAGAGACGTTGAAGGCGGTTCATGGCGGTCTGCTATGCCCCGAGTGCGTCGAGCAGGTCTTTGGTGCGATGCACCAGATTCTCGACGGAGATACCAAGACGATTCAGTGCAAGGTTGCCGGGTGCACTCGCACCGAATCGGTCGATACCGATGGAGTCGTCGGCAAAGGTGCTCCAACCGAATGTACTCGCCGCCTCAATCGAGAGAGTGGGGACCCCGACTGGCAGAACATGCGCCCGCCAAGTTGGATCTTGCGTCGCAAAAAGCTCAGGGCAGGGCATCGAAACAACGCGAGCGTCAATGTGTTGCTCAGCCAGAGCCTCTGCGGCCGCGATGGCAACGGCAACTTCGGTTCCGGTGGCGATGATGGTGACTCGTGGCGAGCCGTCAGTGTCACGCACGATCGCTGCACCACGCTCGATTGCTGAACCATCGCAGACAATCGGCGTGTTCTGACGCGACAAGATGAGTGCCGTCGGGCCGGGATGGTCGCACGCCTGGCGCCAGGCGCGTGCTGTCTCGTTGGCGTCGGCGGGGCGAACCACCCGCAAACCAGGAATCACCCGAAGTGACGCCAGTTGTTCGACCGGCTGATGTGTCGGACCATCTTCACCGACACCAACAGAGTCGTGCGAAAAGACGAACACTGCTTTGGCCCGAGAGAGCGCAGCTAGGCGAAGTGCGGGGCGCATGTAGTCGGCGAACACGAAGAACGTACCGACGACTGGCAGCACGCCACCGTGCAGTGCCATGCCGACTGCGATTGCCCCCATCGCGTGCTCACGCACGCCGTAGTACATCTGGCGACCGTCAGGTTGGGTGGCGCTCATTGCGTGTGTATTCGAGAGCTTGGTTCCGGTGTTGCCCGTAAGGTCGGCAGCACCGACAATCATTCCGGGCACATCAGCTGATGAGGCGTCAAGTGCCTTCTGCACGGCAACGCGAGTTGCGATGGAAGTTGCTGGATCAAACAATGGGGGAGCCGAACGCCACTCGTCACTTGGTGATGGATCCCACATCTGGCGCCATTCAGCACTCGCCCCGCGAGTTGCAGCTTCATGCGAGCTGCGCGCCGCACTACCGCGAGCCGCTGCATGTTTGCGAATCGACTCGACAACGTCAGCATCAACATAGAACGGCTCGTCGGGGATACCCATCACGTTCTTGGTTGCCGTGACATGGGCTGCAGTGAACGGGTTGCCATGTGCCTCAGGCTTGTCGGTCAACTCGGGCGACGGTGTGCCGATGTGAGTGCGCAGAATCAACAGGGTTGGCGAGCCAGTATGCGCCTTGGCGTCAAGCAGTGCACGCTCGAGCGCATCGAGGTCATCTCCGACGTCACCGAGTTGCACCACATTCCACCCATAGGCGGCGAAGCGTTGTGCAACATCATCACTGCACGAGAGATCAGTGCTGCCGTCGATCGTCACCTTGTTGTCGTCGAACACGGTGATGAGACGTTCGAGTCGCTGATGCCCAGCCAGCGATGCTGCCTCATGGCTGATGCCCTCCATGAGGCAGCCGTCGCCGACGATAACGAAGGTGTGGTGATCGCAGTGATCGGCCCCAAATCGTGCGCGCAGATGACGCTCGGCCAGTGCCATTCCGACCGCGTTGGCGAAACCCTGCCCGAGTGGGCCGGTAGTTACTTCGACACCCGGGGTGTGGCCGCGTTCGGGATGACCCGGTGTAATCGAACCCCACTGTCGGAAATTGCGGAGATCGTCGAGTTCCACTGCGTAGCCCTGGAGATACAACAGCGCGTACTGCAAAATCGACGAGTGCCCATTGCTGAGAACGAAACGATCACGGTCATGCCACAACGGTTGCTGCGGGTCATGCTTCATCACCCGGCTGTACAGCACGTGACCGAGTGGAGCGAGCGCCATCGCGGTGCCCTGATGACCGCTCTTGGCAGCAAGCGGAGCATCCATCGCCAAGCCACGGATCATTGCGACTGCGAGGCGATCGTCGCTCGCCCGCAGTCTGGTTGTCACGCCTCGCAAGAGTAGTTTTACGACGCGACCGGCGCCAACACCGTGAACGGCACTGCGAGCCACGGTCCTTGGCCCACGCGGCAGTGCGCAATGATCTGGCCATAGCGCTCGATCGCTAATTCGGCACGAACGAGACGGTAGGTGAACTTGCCGGGCTCAACACGAAACGGGCTCACGTTTTGCGCGAGTGGCGGTGTCGCGTCAGGGGAGACCCCGACGTGCTGATACACCACCTGCAGAATTCCATCGCCGTTTTCGCCCTCGGGGCAGTAGACGAGCACGACCAGATGTGGCGACATCGTGCACGGCACAGGCTGAGGGGCAACTTGCGAAAAGAACACCCCGGTGAGGTCAATGCGTGTCGATGGTCCTTCTACTTGGCGCATCGCAAAGTTGTCTACGAAGAGTGCTGCAACGATGTGCATGAGCGTCGAACACTACCGTTGAGCACCGTGACTCGTCGGCGCACGCTCAGCGAAGACGAGTCGAAGCAGCTGCTCGGGCCGCTCGGTGCGCGATTCGCACGCGAGGCGGTAGTGCATGATGTTGCCTCGGCCGTTGCTGCAGCTGAACAGATTGGGTTTCCGGTCGTTGCCAAGCTGGTCGGTGATCGCCTGGCGCACAAGTCTGAGCGTGGGCTGGTGCGCTTGAGTCTCAATAGTGCCGACGCTGTGCGTGAAGCCTGTGAGTTGCTTCTGTCTCTGAGACGTGCTGACGATGGCGACGTTCGACTGTTGATCGCCGAACAGGTCGTGGGCAACCGAGAGCTGATTGTCGGCATGGTTCGTGATCCGCAGTTCGGCGCCACGGTGCTGATCGGTGCAGGGGGAATTGCGGCAGAAGTGCTGGCTGACTCGCAGGCACGGCCCTTGCCATTGCGCGACCATGATCTCGATGACATGCTCAACTCACTTGCGTCTGCTGGTCTCTTTGCCGATTTCCGCGGCCAACAGGCACTTGATCGACACGCTTTGGCGCGCACGGTGCAGGCGGTGACAGCACTGGCTGCGCAGCGACCCGACGTGGCGTCAATCGATTTGAACCCGGTGATTGTGACACCACAGGGTGAGCCAATCGCGGTCGATGCCCTCGTCGAACTGGGTGGCGGTGAACAGTCGAGCGACGTTGATGCGAACTTTGCGCCGCGGCATAGTGACAGAAATCTGCGCAGTCTCTTTGACCCGCGCGGCGTCGTAATCGTTGGGGCATCGACTCACCCCGGCAAATTCGGCTTCGTCGCGTTACACAACCTGCTCGCTGCGAAGTACGGCGGTCGCGTTGCCGCGACCAACCTGTCAGGCGAGACCGTGCTCGGCGTGCAGTGTGTCGAGACCATCGACGATCTGCCGACGGATCACTTTGATTTGGCAGTGCTCTGCACGCCAGCATCTGCCAACGAAGACATTCTGCGTGCGTGCGCACGCCGGGGTATTGCTGCTGCGTTCGTTACGTCGGCTGGCTATGGCGAAGCCGACGAAGCCGGTCAGACCGCGCAAACTCGACTCGTAGCGCTCGGCGCTGAACTTGGCATGCTGATTGCGGGCCCCAACGGCCAAGGCGTGGTGAGTACGCCGAGCTCGTTGTGTGCGCAGATCGTTGCCCCGTATCCGCCACCTGGCGGTATTTCGATCGCGAGCCAGAGTGGCAATTTCGTTTCGAGTTTCATGAACCTGGCACGCGCCAGTGGCGTTGGTGTTGCACGTGCGGTGTCGGCGGGCAACGCGGCTGCGGTCGATGTCGCCGACTATCTGGAATGGTTCTCTCGAGACGATGCCACCCGCGTGATGTTGAGCTACATCGAAAGCGTGGTCGACGGTGTTCGTTTGCAGCAGGCCCTCACCGCTGCGAACTTGCGTAAGCCCGTAGTCGTCGTGAAGGGTGGAGCCACTGAGTCGGGGGCACGGGCGGCGGCCAGCCACACCGGCGCGTTGGCAAGCAACGACCGTGTGTTCGACGGCTTGTGTCGTCAGCTCGGAGTCGTGCGAGCACGCGACATCGACGAGGCATTCGACGCCGCGGCGTTCTTTGCAACTTCACCGCTACCACGCGGCAACCGAACTGCGATTCTTACGACGGCTGGTGGTTGGGGTGTGGTGACGTCAGACGCCCTCGCGCGCGACGGGGTGTTGCAACTTGCCACTTTGAGCAGTGAGACCATGGCGTCACTCGACGCACTCTTGCCCGCGCGATGGTCGCGCAACAACCCGGTCGACTGTGCGGGAGGCGAAACGCGTGACACGATTCCGGCGGTGCTTGAAGTGTTGGCGACTGCTCCTGAGGTTGATGCCGTGGTGTATCTCGGTATCGGAATTCAATCGAATCAAGCACGTTTGATGCGTGAAGGTGGCTTTTATCCAGACCACGGGCTCGAACGCATCGTTGAGTATCACGAACGCCAAGATCGGCGATTCGCCCAATCAGCGGTCGAGATGGCGTCTCGCACCAACAAGCCCGTGCTCATTGCCACCGAACTTGCCGTAGCCGATGCGACGGGTGCGGCTCCGTCTGCCGTTCGCGAACTCGAGGCAATGTGTTTTGCGAGTGGTCCACGGGCGGTGCGAGCCCTTGCGCATGCTTACCGCTGGGCCCGCACCCACGAGCTGTTGCGAGCAAAGTGATGTTTGAGAAGGTGCAGCGACGTCTGCGTCGTTTTGATCAGCATGTGTTGTCGGCAGACACCCAGCGAGCTGCAGTCAGCATCATCGTTGCCGCGGTGGTGGTCTTCGTGCCGCTGTACTCGGCCTGGCAAGTGGCGAGCACCGCAGCTTCGGTCGCCACACCCGCACCGACCACCGATGCCATCGGCGGCATGCCGAAGGAGCCGCTCTTCTCGATTCGCCGAATCGCACAGACCGCAGCACTCGAGGCGCGGGTGGCCAACGTTCGCACGCGATTGGCCGGTGTCGCGGCGCAATTGCCGGCGCAGTCATGCTTGCTGGCACGAGCCGACACGAGGGTGCTTGCCGCAGTGCGAAGCGAACAACCGCTGGTGCCAGCCAGCAACATGAAGGTCTTCGTTGCCGCTGCTGCGCTTGATGTGCTCGGTGCTGAGTATCGCTTTGAGACACGACTCGTCGGTAACCGCATCGGAACCGTGATCTCAGGCAATTTGTGGCTGGTAGGAGGGGGAGACCCGCTGCTGTCTACGCGCGGATACCCCGCAACCCAGCAGTATCCGTCTCTCTCACCGACGTTTCTCGATTCGTTGGCAGATGAAGTCGCGGCTTCAGGCGTCACGACAGTGACGGGAAGTGTCGTGGGTGACGAGTCGCGATACGACGACGAGCGTTACGTGCCGACGTGGGGCGACGGCATACGCGCAATCGAGGCGGGCCCGCTCGGTGCTCTCATGGTGAATGACGGCATTATTCTCGGGCAACCACTCAAGCCGGCGAACCCGGCGGTGGGCGCCGCCACCGTGTTCACACAGTTGCTGCGCGAACGGGGAATCACTGTCGTGGGTGCACCTCGCACAGGTTCGGCACCAAACGATGTCGAACAGCTGGCGAGCCTCACCTCTGCGCCGCTGGCGCAACTGTTGATCGATCTGTTGACCAATAGCGATAACAATGTCGCCGAGCTGTTGTTGAAAGAGATCGGACTGATTCGTTCACAGACGCCCACGCGAGTCGCTGGTCTGCAGGCGGTAGCGCAAATACTTGAGGCTCGTGGCATCACCACGACGGGCATGGTATTTGCCGATGGGTCGGGCCTTGATGAGTCGAATCGAGTGACGTGCACGGCACTTGTCGCAGTGCTCGAGTCGTTCGGGTTCGAAAGCCCCCTCGGCCAAGGTCTCGCAGTTGCCGGCACAACGGGCACGTTGCGAACGGTGCTTACTTCACCGCCAGCATCTGGCAACGTTCGTGCCAAGACTGGCACCTTGCGCAATGTGAAGTCGCTGAGCGGGTTTTTCCCTGTGCAAGATGGTGTACTTGCGTTCGCGCTCGTTCTGAATGGAGGGGGCGTCAGCAACCAATCGGCATATCGTCCGCTCTGGGATGCCACGATGAAGGCGTTCGGTGGGTACAGCGCTACACCTCGCACCGAAGACCTTTTGCCTCGCCGATAGACAGAAGGGGTGCAGTTTGACCCTGTCGAAACCTATGAATTGGTGCGTGACTACGCCAAGCAAGAGACGCTTGACCCGTTGCGTGGTGCCGGTCGCTGGCTGGGCATCGGCCTCGTGGCAGGGTTCTGTATGTCAGTGGGCATCGTCATCGTTCTCGTTGGGGTGCTGCGGCTGACGCAAGATCTGCTCTTGCACACCTGGTTCGTTGACCAAGCTGACGGCCTGAGTTTCGTGCCGTACCTCGTGACGCTTGCCGTCGGTCTTGCGACTTCAGCCGTTGTGTGGTCGCGAGTCAACGTCTTTGAATTGAATCGGGGTCGTCGATGACCGATCGAGGCAAGATCACTCGTGATGACCTTGAGGCCAAGTTCAAGGCTCTGCAAGACGACGTCACCGAAATCACCGAGACGAAGAAGTCGTCAATCACCGTTTTGGCAGTCGCCGGAATCGCCGTTGGTTTGCTCGCTGCGTACCTGCTGGGTCGACGCGGCGGTAAGCGTCGACGCGGCATCATCGAGATTCGCCGTTAGTCGAGTGCGCATGCTCATGCGGCTGGCTGGCCTCGCAGTTGCGCGGTTCGCTAAGCGTTACCCGATCATCGCCGTGATGTTTGCAATGTGGCGATGGTGGTATCGACGAAGCTCACGAGATCAGCGCACGACGGTGCGTCTGCGAGATGGGCAATCGATCTCTGTCAGCGCTCGCTCGGGTCGTACCCGATCGCAGTTGGGGGTCTAGCCGTGGCGAACCCGCTCGCAGTCGGAGACCGCGTGTTGTTCATCGATACTAAGGAGCGTCGATATCTCGTCACCCTTGAGTCGACGGGTGAGTTTCACAGTCATGCTGGCTTCGTGCCGCACGCACAGGTCATCGGCGCTACTGAGGGCGTCACGGTTGAGTCAACCAAAGGCGCCAAGTATGTCGTGATGCGACCCACCCTTGAAGACTTCGTGTTGGAGATGCCGCGTGGCGCACAGGTCATTTATCCAAAAGATCTGGCGCCGATTGCCATGCTCGCCGACATTGGCCCAGGAATGCTCGTCTTCGAGTCGGGCGTCGGCTCAGGAGCATTGTCGATGACCATTCTGCGACTCGGGGCCCGCATCATTGGCTATGAATTGCGCGAAGATTTCGCGCAACGCGCCAAGAAGAACGTCGCTTCGTTTCTGGGCGAAGATGCGCTCAGTCGCTATCACGTTGAGTTGCGCGATTCGTATGCCGGTATCAGTTTGCCGAGCACCGATAGTGCTGCGCGATTCGATCGCGCCGTGCTCGACTTGCCCGAGCCATGGCAGGTGATTCCGCATCTTGCGAGTGTCATGCACGCAGGTGGCGTCGTTGTTGCCTACACCCCGAGCATCACCCAGGCGACCAAGGTGCGCCAGTCACTCGAAGCGGTGCGAGGCGAATGGGTCGCACAGCGAACACTCGAAGTGCTGCATCGCACCTGGCACATTGAGGGCGAATCAGTGCGGCCTGATCACCGCATGGTCGCCCACACTGGGTTCTTGACGGTGGCGCGGCTGCTTACCGCGCGCTGACAGCGCTGTCTACGGTTCGATGAAGATGCACTCGCCGGGGCACTCTTCGGCAGACTCAATCACCGCGTCGAGATGCTTGTCGTCGAAGTTGGCCACACCCGCGGCACCCTGAGGATTGCCTTTGGCGGTCGCAAACACTTTGTCGCCTTCTTTGACGTAGGCCAGACCGTCGTCGAGCAACGTGAACACCTCGGGGGCGATCTCTTCACACAAGCCGTCGCCCGTGCAGAGATCTTGGTCAATCCACACCTTCATGGGGTTTCACGATACACGGCAGCCCACTAGGTTCAGGGCATGGCAGACGACACCTCTGTGCGACTTCGTGCACTTGAAGAACGTCTGCTCGAGGCCAAAGGTCAGCTCGCCACGGCGAAGGCTCAGAACGAAAAACTCTCGTACGCCCTACGTGAGGCGCGAGATCACGTTGCATCGCTGCGTGAAGAAGTTGAGAAATTGACACAACCGCCCTCTGCGTACGGAGTCGTTGTCGGAACCAACGATGACGGCACCGTAGACGTGCTCACGAACTCGCGCAAAATGCGTGTGTCGCTGCACCCTGATATCGACGTCAACAGCCTCGAACGGGGTAGCGAGGTGGTACTCAACGAGAGCCTCAACGTCGTACTGGCTCGAGCTGCTGAGCCAACCGGCGAAGTCGTCTCGCTCAAGGAAGTGCTCGAAGATGGTGTGCGGGCCATCGTGACGGGTCGCGGCGACGACGATCGAGTGTGCGAATTGGCCGACGCGTTGCGTGGCGTTCATCTGCGGTCGGGTGATCTGTTGCGTCTCGAAGCGCGCAGCGGTCTGCTGCTCGAACGGTTGGCCCAGCCCGAGGTAGAGCACCTTTTGCTTGAAGAAGTACCCGACATCTCCTATGACGACATCGGTGGTCTCGACACCCAGATCGAGGCGATTGCCGATGCCGTTGAGCTGCCGTTCTTGCACGGTGATCTCTTTGCCGAGTATCACCTTCCTGCGCCGAAGGGAATCTTGCTGTATGGGCCACCGGGCTGCGGCAAGACCCTGATTGCTAAAGCCGTTGCCAACTCACTCGCCCACAAAGTGGCATCACGAATCGGCGCCGACAAGGGTCGTAGCTATTTCATCAACATCAAAGGGCCGGAGTTGCTCAACAAATACGTCGGCGAAACCGAGCGCCAGATTCGCATGGTGTTTCAACGAGCACGCGAGAAGAGCGAAGAGGGCTGGCCCGTCATCGTGTTCTTCGACGAAATGGACTCGATGTTTCGCACTCGAGGTACCGGCATTTCGTCAGACATGGAATCCACCATTGTGCCGCAGTTGTTGGCAGAAATTGACGGCGTCGAGGGTCTACGCAACGTCATCGTCATCGGGGCGACGAACCGCGAAGATCTCATTGACCCCGCGATACTTCGACCCGGTCGTCTCGACGTGAAGATTCGCATCGAACGCCCCGACGCTCACGCAGCAAAGCAGATCTTCGCTCGCTATCTCACGCGCGAGGTGCCAGTGTCGGGCGAAAGCATCAGCCGTCATGGTGACATTGATGCAGCCATCGGCGCGATGATCGAACAGACAGTTGAAGCCATGTATTCCACCGACGACCAGAATCGCTTTCTTGAAGTCACCTACCAAAACGGCGACCGCGAGATTCTGTACTTTAAAGACTTCGCCTCTGGCGCAATGATTGAAAACATCGTGCGGCGTGCCAAGAAACTGGCCATCAAGCGGCTGCTCGCTGGGGGAGAAGGCGGTGTGCAAGGCGACGATCTCGTCTCGTCGATACGTCAAGAGTTCCGCGAACATGAGGACCTCCCGAACACCACCAACCCCGACGACTGGGCGAAAGTGTCTGGTCGCAAGGGTGAACGCATCGTCTTCATTCGCACACTGACTCACGACAGCGAGAGTGGCGGCGGAAAGGCAATCGAGCGCACGGCCACTGGCCAATACCTCTAGTCATGTCAATCGCCAAGGTGTGCGGCATCGAGACCGAATACGGCATCGTGGTGCGCGACGCCGAACTCAATGCAGTGACAGCGAGCTCGATGCTGATTAATGCGTTTCTCGGTCGTAGCGAGGCACGAACGGCGTGGGATTTCTTCGACGAGCAACCTGGCAATGATGCCCGCGGATTGCTGCTTGGTGAAATCTTGGCACCTGAAGTTGAGACGCATCTCGTGAACACGGTGCTCACCAACGGCGCGCGCTACTACGTCGATCATGCCCACCCTGAGTGTTCGACGCCCGAATGCCGCACGGCATCTGAAGTGGTGCTCTATGACCGTGCCGCCGAAGAAGTGATGCGCCTCAGCATGTTGCGTGCCCAAGCGTTGCTCAATGGCGGTGAGATCGTCGTCTATAAGAACAATTCAGATGGCAAAGGCAACAGCTATGGCTGTCACGAGAATTATCTCGTAGATCGAGCGGTGCCATTCGGGCGACTTGCCACACAGATCACGCCACATTTCGTTGCCCGCCAGGTGTTCGCCGGTGCCGGCAAGGTGGGCTGTGAGTCACCCGGCGCGGTAGCGGGTGACATCGCATACCAACTCAGTCAGCGTGCCGACTTCTTTGAAGAGGAAGTCGGGCTCGAAACCACATTGAAGCGACCGATCATCAACACGCGAGATGAACCGCACTGTGATGCGGCTAAGTATCGCCGGCTACACGTCATCGTCGGCGACGCAAACATGAGTGAAGTTGCGACCTTTCTGAAGGTGGGCACCACCGCGATGGTGTTGGCGATGATCGAAGACGATGCTGTCGGCGATGATCTCGTGCTCGCACACCCCGTCACGGCAATTCGGCAAGTGAGCAATGACCCGACGCTGCGTGCCACAGTTGCAATGGCCAATGGCAAACGAATGACTGCCCTCGACATTCAGTGGCAGTTGCTCGAACGGGCTCGTTCATGGGCAGATCGTCATGGGCTTGAGGCAGTGAGCGTCGATGACGGCAAGCGCATCTTGGAAGAATGGGAGTCGGTGCTCGACGGCTTGAGTACCAACCCCGAATCAACGGCGTCAGTCGTTGACTGGGTCGCTAAAAAGGCGGCTCGTCGACGGCATGGCTGCCCGTCATCGATTGGCGCCAACCGACGCGCGGTTGAAGGCGATCGATCTGCAGTATTCCGACCTGCGTCGTGACAAGTCACTGGCGCTTCGATGCGGCTTGCGCACCATGGTTGATGCTTCAGCAGCAGAGCGTGCGGTTGATGCGCCGCCCGAGAGCACGCGAGCCTGGTTTCGTGGCACGTGTCTCGCGAAGTTTCCGAAAGACATCGTGGCAGCGAACTGGGATTCGCTCGTGTTTGATGTCGGGCGTGATCCATTGCGTCGCGTGCCGATGATGGAGCCGCTGCGTGGCACGCGGGCCCTCACGGCGGGCTTGATTGAGTCATGCGCCACAGCTGCCGAGCTCATCGCGCGGCTCGGCGCAACGACCGGTGCCGACCAGCCTCACACCTGAGTGTCGGCACGCTGGCGGGCGTTGCTATGGTACTTGCCATGGCTGAACGCACCAAGAAGCAGCGCCCATCGTCACCGCGCGAAGAGAAGCCGAGTGAGGTCGAAACCTCTGAACAGCACAACGCCGACAACACAGATCGACTCAAGGCTGAACTCGACGATCTACTCGACGACATCGACGAAGTGCTTGAGACCAACGCCGAAGATTTCGTGAAGAGCTACGTGCAAAAGGGTGGGCAGTAGAGCCGCGCCGCGGTCTCGCCGACTTCAGATTTGACCATGACGTTGCCCAGATTTTCTCCGACTGACGACCCTGGCGCCAGCTTTCCTGAATTGCTGAAGCGAGTCGGTCTAAACCCGTTTCCTTCAAATGTTGGCTCAGCCGGTGTGCTGCCACACGCCACCACCTGCATCGCATTGACCTACGACGGTGGCGTCGTCATGGCGGGCGATCGACGAGCAACTGCTGGCATGACGATTAGCCATCGCACGATGGAAAAGGTCGTGCAGGCTGACGAATTGAGTGGCGTCGCCATCGCCGGCACGGCGGGACCCGCCATGGAAATGATCAAGGTGTTTCAGCTGCAGCTCGAGTACTACGAAAAGGTTGAAGGTCAGCCTTTGTCACTTGAGGGCAAGGCAAACCAGCTGTCGATGCTGGTTCGCCAGAACCTGCCTGCGGCGTTGCAAGCCAACATCGTCGTGGTGCCACTCTTCGCCGGCTTCGACCCGCTCGCAGGTCGCGGACGCCTGTGGGACTTCGACATCACTGGCGGTCGCTATGAGGAGCGTGACTTCGTGGCAACTGGTTCAGGTTCGACGCTGGCAGGCACTGTGCTTCGGTTGGGCTGGCGACAGGGTCTGACGCGCGACGATGCCATCGCATTGGCTGCACGGTCGTTGTGGGAAGCCTCAGATGCCGATACGGCGACTGGTGGTCCCGACATCTTGCGGGGCATTTATCCGGTGGTTGCATCGATCGACTCCAGCGGCTGGAACCGTGTCGCTGACGCAACGCTCGCGGCAACCTACGAGACGATCATGGGCGAGGTGCGCAAGCGATGAGCATGCCGTTCTACGTCTCACCCGAACAGATGATGAAAGATCGGGCCGACTACGCCCGTAAAGGAATCGCCCGTGGCCGCGCATTGGTGGCGATGCAGACCCCGACGGGCATCGTGATCGTTGCCGAGAACCCCTCGACGACCCTGCGCAAAGTGAGCGAGATCTACGACCGCATCGCCTTTGCCGGTGTCGGTAAGTACAACGAGTTCGACCAGTTGCGGGTCTCAGGTGTGCGTGCGGCCGAGCTGCGCGGGTACCAGTATTCGCGCCACGACGTCGACGCCCGCAGTCTCGCCAATCAATACGCACAAGTGCTCGGCGACGTCTTCTCGACAATGGGGCCCAAGCCCCTGGAGGTCGAGCTGCTCGTCGCCGAAGTTGGCGACACGCCGGCCGCAGATCGCCTGTTTCACATCTTGTACGACGGCACCCTGCTCGACGAGAAGCGATTCTGCGTGCTCGGTGGCGATGCCGAAGGTATTGCCGCTCGTCTGACGAACGCCTATCGCGACGACCTTGATGTTGGCGCTGCGGTGCGCGTAGCCGTCGAAGCGTTGAGCGGAAGCGAGCGCAAAATCGTTGCTACAGATCTTGAGGTGGCCACGCTGGTGCGTAATGGCAAGCGCCGTGCGTTCACCCGTTTGTCAGACGACGTGGTGGCACAAGCAGTCGGCTGATGCGCACTCCCGAGCTCTCTCGGCGCATCTTTGGCATTGAGACCGAGTACGGCGTTACTTGCACCTTGCGTGGGCAACGTCGCCTGAGCCCCGACGAAGTGGCGAGGTATCTCTTCCGCAAGGTGGTGTCGTGGGGACGCTCAAGCAATGTGTTTTTGGAAAATGGTGCACGCCTGTATCTCGATGTCGGTTCGCACCCTGAATATGCGACGCCCGAATGCGACTCGATTCTTGAATGTGTCACCCACGACCGAGCAGGCGAACGGGTGCTTGAACACCTCGTGTCAGGCGCCGAACAGCGTTTGCGTGATGAGGGCATACGCGGCACGATTTATCTCTTCAAGAACAACATCGATTCAGCAGGCAACAGCTATGGCTGCCACGAGAACTATCTCACGACTCGCTCCGACGATCTTTCGCATTATGCCGAGACATTGATTCCGTTTTTAGTTTCACGCCAGATCTTCACTGGCGCGGGTCACATCATGCAGACGGCCCGGGGGCCGATCTATTCGATCGCGCAACGCGCCGAACACATTTGGGAAGGCGTCAGCAGCGCCACCACCCGCAGTAGACCGATTATCAACACGCGCGATGAGCCACATGCCGATTCAGAGCGCTTCCGACGCTTGCACGTCATCGTTGGCGACTCGAACATGAGTGAATACACCAACTTCGTGAAAATTGGCTCTGCGGCATGCGTTCTGCGGATGATCGAAGACCCTGTCACGGTGCTGCGCGATCTCACCCTTGAGAATCCGATTCGTGCGATTCGCGACATCAGCCATGACCTCACGTGTCGGCGCAAAGTTCGGCTTGCCAGCGGCCGTGAATTGTCTGCTCTCGACATTCAGCGCGAACTGCTTGATCGAGCGCTTCGGTTCGCTGACCAGCGCGGCTTCAGCCCAGAAGAGCAGCGCGCACTCGAGATGTGGGAACACTGCATCGTCGCGTTGGAAAATGACCCGATGAAACTCGATCGCGAAGTCGACTGGGTGATCAAATATCGACTGATCGAAGAGTTTCGCGCCCGCCATGGCCTCTTGCTTGATGACCCACGTGTGCACATGCTCGACCTGCAATATCACGACATAGATCAACAGCGGGGTGTGTTCTACAAGATGCAGGCTCGCGGCTTGGTCGAACGTGTCTGTGACGACACCTCCATCGACCGCGCCCGCGAGGTTGCCCCGCAAACCACCCGTGCCCGGTTGCGCGGTGAGTTCATCAAGCGGGCCAAAGAACGCAAGCGTGACTTCACCGTCGACTGGGTGCACCTCAAGTTGAACGACCAGGCGCAACGCACCGTGTTGTGCAAAGACCCGTTCAAGAACCACGACGATCGGGTCGACAAACTCATCGCCTCGCTCTAAGGCAGCAGCCGGCTGGCGTCAGAACTAGCGTGGCAACGGTGACCGATGACCTTTCGCCCAGCGTCGCGCACGACGATGAGAGTCGCCGACGTGGATGGCGACAGATTCGCGAGTGGGTCACGGTCATCGTGGTGGCCGTCGTTATCGCCACATTGCTGCGCACTTTCGTGGTGCAGCAGTACTACATCGCCGGACCCTCAATGGAAACCACACTCTGGGGCAACGACCGCGTGCTCGTCAACAAGCTGGCGTATCGCGTCGGTGACCCGCAACGCGGTGACGTGATCGTTTTTGATCGCATCACGACGAACGGCGATACGGTGCAACACGACGACCTGATCAAACGGGTTATCGGGCTGAGCGGCGAAACCGTTGAGATTCGTGATTGTCAGGTGTTGATCGATGGAACGCCAATCGTTGAACCATGGCTTGCCGATGTGGCACCCGAGGTGAGCCCAGAATCGAACTGCGGCACGGCGAACCTTGACCCAGTGCAAGTGGGGGAGAACCAGGTGTTTCTTATCGGCGACAATCGCCCGATGTCGTTTGATAGTCGCATGTTCGGGCCGATCGACCGTGATCTGATTCGTGGCAAAGCAATGCTGGTTATCTGGCCATTTGACAGCATCACGTTGCTGTAACGCGATAAACACGAGGCGCGGTGACGCCGTCGTGCCACTGTCACCAGGTTGCTGCCCGTTCAGTTGCGCGTCGCCCGTGCCGCATCAACCATGCGGTCGACCCAGTCGCTAAAGATTGCATCGGCTCCCATTCGCAAGAGTGCGGTGAGCACGGGCTCAAACTGGGCGTCCCACGCAAATGCCAGACGCTCGAATCGATGAGCGAGGGTGACGAGTCCACCGTTCCAATCAGAGTGGTGCATATTGAGGGCAGCGACCCCGAGCGACGCCAGTGTGGCGATTCGACGTTCGGGGCCTTCTTTGATGCGTGACAACCGTGATGAGTCGACGATGTGAACCCCTCTGGCATCAGGCATCATGTCGCGCAGAATGTCGAAGTTGTCAAAGCACAGATAGGTGCGATCGATGAATGACGAACCTCGGGCCACGATCAGGTCACGAGTTGGCGCGAAGGCCGCAGCATCTTTGATGTCAAGCGAGACCGCAAGGTGGTGAACGTCGGCGAAATCGAGCAGTTCAGTGAGCTGAGGAATGTGGCGAGGCAAATCGGCAACGTCAGTGCTATCGATTGCACGGCGTCGAAACCTGCCGCCGACGACGCCATCGTGATCAAGCACCGCCACGCCGTCACGCGTCAACCACACATCGCTCTCGATGCCCGTGGCACCAAGGCGGTGTGCCAAGCGGAATGAATCCATGGTGTTTTCACGCTCGTGCGCCCGTGCGCCCCGGTGCGCAAACAGCCAAGGTTCCGCTAAATGCGAGGGTAAGCGCTGTTGCACGGCGCAACTCTAGGCTTGCGACGTGTTCAACCTGTCGGGCAGCGAACTGCTGATCATCGCCGTGCTCGGTCTGGTAGTGCTCGGCCCCGAGAAGCTCCCGGGCGCCATGAAGCGCGTCGGCAAGATCTATCGCGAGATTCGCAACATCACCGACAATGTGCAGCGCGAAGTTCAAAAGGCGATGGATGAGCCGATGAAGCAACTCAAAGAGACGCAGTCGGCGGCACGAGACGTGTTCGAGGGCAAGATGCCACACTTGGCGACGCCGAACTTCCGTCAGGGCACATCGGCGGCATCAGCAAAGGGTGAGAGCGAGGCGGAATCTGACGGTGGCACCTCGCAGCCCGACTCAGCCACAGACCCGACAGAGCACTGACATGGCACGCACGCGCGGTCGTTCGAAAGAAATGACCATCATGCAGCACCTTGCTGAGTTGCGCACGCGGCTGGTGTATTCGATCTTGGCGATTGCAGTCGGAGCAATCGCGTTGCTCATCGCGTATGAACCTGTGCTCAAGTTTCTTACTGCGCCATATCGAGAACTCTGTGCCACGAATGCGAGCCTAAATTGCGACGGCATGTTGTACGCCTTGGGCCCCATCGACGGGTTTTCGGCGCGCATGCGCATCGCGTTGTGGGGTGGCGTAGTGGTGGCACTTCCCGTCGTGCTGTGGAACGTCTGGCGATTCATCGTGCCCGCGCTCACCAAGCGAGAACAGCGTTACTCAGTGATGTTCATCGTGTCTTCGGTGCTGCTCTTCGCATTGGGTGCCTATCTTGCGTATTGGACGCTCGACAAGGCGCTGCAGTTTCTCATCGGCTGGTCGGGTGAAGACGTGACGCAGAACTACCAAATCAACAAATATGTCAACCTCGTCGTGCTGATGATGCTGGCCTTTGGTGTCGGCTTTCTCTCGCCGGTGCTGCTGGTGTTCTTGCAGCTCGTCGAGGTGGTAACGCCTCGTACTCTCATCACCCAATGGCGCTATGCAATCGTGATCATCTTCGTGGTTGCGGCAGTGATCACGCCGAGCGGTGATCCGTTTACGTTGTTCGCGCTTGGTGTGCCGTTGACTGTCTTGTATTTGATCGCCGTCGCCGTTGGTGCGCTCGCATTATGGCAGCGCTCTAAGACGGCCGAGGCGTGACCCCCTCAAGCGAGGCCCGCCAGCGTCGCCTCGCTCGTTACGACTTTGCTCCTGATCCGTTTCAGGTGCAGGCCTTTGATGCGCTCGACGCGGGCGAATCGGTGCTCGTGGCAGCGCCGACCGGTTCAGGTAAGACCGTCATTGCGGAATACGGCCTCGAGATGGCGATCGAAGCAGGCATGCGTGGCTTCTACACCGCTCCGATTAAGGCGTTGTCAAACCAGAAGTACCACGACTTGTGCGGTCACTACGGCATTGATCGAGTAGGGCTTCTCACGGGCGACAATGCCGTAAACGTTGATGCGCCATTGCTGGTGATGACGACCGAGGTGCTACGCAACATGATTTATGCACGCTCGCCGGCGCTCGAGTCGTTGCATGTGGTGGTGCTCGACGAGGTGCACTTCTTGCAAGATGCCTATCGCGGCCCAGTGTGGGAAGAGGTGATCATTCACCTCGAGCCGACCGTGCGTCTCGTGGCCTTGTCGGCAACAGTGAGCAATGCCGACGAGATCGCCGAGTGGCTTACGACAGTGCGGGGCCCCACACGTGCCGTTGTTGAGGGCCGGCGCCCCGTCGAACTGCGCAATATGTATGCCTACGGCGACAAGACCACCCACGACATCGTGCTGGCTGAAACGTTGGTCGACGGCATGCCAAACCCAAAGGTGCTGAAGGCAGAGGCAGGGGAGCGTTCGTTTGATCGGCAGCGCCGTCGCGGCGGCAAAGGTCAGCGCAGCCGAATGTTTCCTCCATCGCGACTCGACATGCTCGACGTGCTGCGTGACAACGACTTGTTGCCGGCGATTTACTTCATCTTCAGCCGCAACCAGTGCGATGAATCGGCCGCTGCATGCGCCAGGAGCGGGCTCGTGCTCACTTCGGCGGTCGAGCGTGATGAGATTCGCGAAATCGTCGACGCGCGAGTGGTCGGACTTTCTGACGATGACCTCGCGGCGCTGGGCTTCACCGCATTCTGTGGCCAGGTTGAGTCAGGCATCGCTGCGCATCACGCCGGCATGGTGCCAACCTTTAAAGAGATCGTTGAGGCGTTGTTTATGCGAGGCCTCGTGAAGGTGGTGTTCGCTACCGAAACCCTGGCAGTAGGCATCAACATGCCGGCACGCGCGGTAGTGATCGACAAGATGTCGAAGTTCACCGGCGAACACCATGAGACGCTCAAAGCCTCGGAATACACGCAGCTGACCGGTCGTGCCGGTCGCCGCGGCATCGACAGCATCGGACACGCCGTGGTCGTGTGGAACCCCTATGTCTCATTCGATCAGGTTGCGAGCGTGGCCCTAAGTCGCACGTTTCGGTTGAGTTCGGCGTTTCGTACGACCTACAACATGGCGGTCAATCTCGTGCGCACGCACTCGCCGCAAGAGACCCGCCACCTGCTGAACCTGTCGCTCGCGCAATATCAGGCGAGTCGGGGTGTGGTCGAGGTGCAGGCCCGCATCACCAAACGTCGCAAAGAGGCCGACCGCCTGCGGGCGCAAGCGCACAGCGATTTTGGTGACATCGACGACTATCGACGCCGCTTCGTACGTGATCCGGGTGAGCGAGACCGCGGTGCCATCGAGGCCAGCCTCATGCGACTGCGACCTGGTGACGTTGCTTGGTTTGACGACAAGCCAGGTCTCGTGCTCAGCACCTCGGTGCGAGCCAAAGGCGTAAAGGTCAAGGTGCTCTTCGGTAATCGTGCACTACGGGCACTGACTGCTGACGAACTCGTGCGCGCGGCATCAACCGAGACGCATCTTGCACTCGATGGTGTTTCGGTGACCGGCCATCAAGGTCAGATCATCGATCAAGGTGATCCGCGTGTCTTGCGCGAGCTTGCCCACAAGATCGTGCGCCTCAAGCTTGAGCGGCCACCTAGCCCGCCACCAAGTGAGCGTGAGCAGCACCCGTGCGCCAAAGACCCCGACCTCAAGTTCAAGTTGACTGCCGCAAAGTCGGCCGATCGCATCGAGCGTGAACTCGACCAACTTGAAGCTCGTGCCGACCGCGCAGCAGAAGTGGTGAGTCGCCGATTTGATGACGTGATTGCCCTGCTCGAAAGATGGGGCTATGTCACCGACTGGCAACTGACGCCTCGGGGTGTCTTGCTGTCGCGAGTGTTTCACGAATGTGATCTGCTCGTCGCCGAGTCGGTAGCGAGCGGCTTGCTCGACGACCTTGATCCGACCTCGTTGGCCGCGTTTGTGTCGACCTTCGTCTACGAGTACCGCAGTGCAGAACCACCGCCAGATGCGACGTTTCCTTCCACACAGCTGCGTTCGAGATTCAAGCAGCTCGAGGGCGTGAGCAAGCGGCTGCAACGCGACGAGGCCAGCTCTGGGCTGACACCACATCGCGCACCAGACGCCGGATACGTGGCGACGGTGACCACCTGGGCACACGGCGGAGAACTCGCCGACCTGCTCGATGACAACACCACCCCCGGCGACTTTGTGCGCACGATGAAGCAGCTCATCGACCTTTTACGACAGGTCGCCGCTCATGCTCCGAACCCTGCCACTCGCGTCAACGCCGAGCAGGCCGTGCAACGCGTGTTGCGTGGAGTCGTGCTGTCAGCCAGCACGATGCCCATCGGTGGCGTGTCGTGACCATCGAGCCAGGTCGCGAGTGGGGCGAAGAGGCTCGCGTGCCCCACGAACTGGTGGTCGCCAGCGATGAGTCGAGTCTCGCCCGAGCGGTCACAGAGCATCTGCGTGCAGGTTCGCAACAGCGTCTTGCGGTGGCACTTCTGCGAGGCGATCTTCTCACCGCATTGGGTGTGGGGGTTGGAGCCCGGGTGATTCCGCCGCGGGTGGGTGATGCATGTCGCTTGTTGCCCTGCGATGCCTACGAACTGACGATTCAACATGGCAGGCAAAGCACCACCACGATCGCGGTCTCGTCGGTGGTGATTGGCGGCGTGTTTCGACCTGAGTGGTGGCTGTCGAGTGGTGGCTTTCTGCGACAGCTGAACATCTTGCCGAATTCACACCCCAATGACGGTCGCGCCGATGCGCTGGTGTGGTCGACGGGCAACACCCGCACGGTTCGGGCGATACGACGTCGCATGCGTCTCGGAGACCATCTGCCACACCCGAGCCTCAGCGTGACACGAGGCAGCGTGGTGCAGTGGCAGGCAAAAGGCTCAGCCCGCCGTATTGCGGTCGATCAACGCGCTTACGGGCGTGCCAG
Source organism: Actinomycetota bacterium (assembly GCA_009927665.1). Classification (GTDB taxonomy): domain Bacteria; phylum Actinomycetota; class Acidimicrobiia; order Acidimicrobiales; family Ilumatobacteraceae; genus F1-60-MAGs027. Next base: position 58 of record RFMM01000179.1, on the reverse strand, counting down.
CGCCGTGACGGTCAAGGTTCGACCTGATGCGTTTCGGCTCGTGGTAGCAGCCACGTAA